>JALHDI010000084.1 GCA_022839045.1 Sporomusaceae bacterium | reverse complement strand
GGCCGGATACTGTCGACGGCCTCGTCCGGATCATGGTGGGGCGGATAGCCGATGCGCTCGGCATCGATAACCAGCTCTTCCCAAGATGGTCTGGTTGATATAGAGCAACGCCAGGAAGGGGGATACTAGGAGTTTTGGCATCAAGGTGAACAAACCACAAAAATGAGGGGGATTATTTGTGAAAAAAGGTTACTGGAAAGCTCTCGCAATTCTCACGGTCTTGCTGATGGTCAGCCTTGTAGCCGCGGGCTGCGGCTCCGGCAACAAGGCGGCGGACGACAAAAAAGCGGGCGCACAGGTTACCCTGAAGCTTGGCAATGTGGTGCAAAAAAACCACCCCATGAACGTGGCTTGCGAAAAGTTCGCGCAGAAAGTCGCCCAGAAGAGCAACAACCGCATCAAGATTGTCGTATATCCGGCCCGCCAGTTGGGCGATGACCGCCAACTGTTTGAACAGGTCCAGCAGGGGGCTCTCGATATGGCCGAGATATCGGCTGCGCCGATGGGATCGACCACCCCTCTGGCCACCGCTTTGCAAATGCCTTTCCTGTTCACTAGCTGGGACCAGTATGTCAAGGTCATGAAGGATCCGGTAACCGACAAACTGTTGGCCGGTCTGGAGAAAAACCAGGTCAAGGGTCTGGCCGTGTATAACGCCGGTTTCCGTCACCTTGTCACTGTCGAGAAACCCGTCAGCCAGCCTGCCGACATGAAAGGCCTGAAATTCCGTGTGGCAGAGACGCCGCTCCATCTGGACATCTTCAAGGCCCTCGGCGCCAGCCCCACTCCGATGCCTTACGGCGAAATCTACAGCGGCCTGCAGAATAAAGTAATTGACGGCCTGGAGATGGACCTCAGCGCCATTTTGATGGAGAAGCATTACGAAGTGGCCAAGAACGTCACTCTTTCCAAGCATTTCACCTGGCCGGCCATTCTGATGATGAATCTGAAACGCTTCCAGTCCTTGTCTCCCGAAGATCAGAAGATAATCGTCGAGAGCGCCAAGGAAGTAGTGGAAGAGAATGTTAAAGACATCGACACAATCGAAAAGAAAGCCGTCGCCGAACTCAAGGCCAAAGGCGTAACCCTGAAAGATTTCTCCGATGCCGACCGGGCGCCGTTTATCAAGGCCACTGAGAGCATAGATGAAAAATATAGCAAGGCGGATCCTATTGTCGCCGAGTTCGTCAAGAAGGCTAAAGCAACGAAGTAATGGTTGAGGCGGGGGGCCTCTGGGGCTGAGGCGCAGGGTCCCCCCGGCAATTCCTATGGGGGGAAGGACATGATTTTAATTATCGATAGAATCGGCAAAGTCCTCGATATCTTCGCCCGCCGGATGACGCAGCTATGTGTCGCGACTATGGCCGTTGTCGTTACCTTGCAGGTTATCTGGCGCTATTTCTTGGGCAATCCCCTCGTCTGGGCTGAGGAACTGGCCCGTTACGCCCTTGTCTGGATGACTTTCATCGGTGCCGCCGTCGCTTTGCGGGCGGGTCAACTGGCCGCCATGGATCTCGTTGTCACCCGTTTCCCGCCGCGGATTCAGAAGTGGATAGCTTTTCTTGTTTCGATAGCCAACTGCGCCCTGCTGGGCTTTCTGCTCTATTGCAGCCTCAATTTGGTCAACATGCCTAGCGTGCTTTCACAGAAGTCCCCGGCCATGCGGCTGCCGATGACATATGTCTATATGGCCATGCCTTTAGGTCTGGGACTGCTGTTGCTACAGTCCATCTTCCAACTGGTGACCGGCTTGTGCCGCAAGGGGGAATGAGAAGATGATTACTATCGCCGTTATTTTTGCCGTTACGTTGATTGCCGGTCTTCCTATCGCCTTTGCCCTCGGCTTTACCGGAACATTCCACGCGCTGATGATGGATAACGCCAGGCTTCTCGATATGCTTCCCCAGAGGATGTTCGCCGCCTCCGACAATTTCAGCCTGATGGCCATCCCCCTCTTCGTCCTGGCGGGAGAGCTGATGGGCTTCGGCGGTATCACCGAGGCTCTGGCCAACATGTCGCGCGCCTTTATCGGCCACATCAAGGGCGGCCTGGCTTACGTGACCGTGGTGGTCGGCATCTTTCTAGGCGCCTTGCTGGGGTCGGCCAACGCCGCCGCTGCCCTTTTGGGGAAAGTTATGTACCCGGAAATGCGCAAAGACGGTTATGATGAAGTGTTCAGCAATTGTCTGGTTGCCGCCACTTCCATCCTTGGCCCGATTATTCCGCCGAGCATGATTTTCATTGTTTACGGCGTGGCCGCCAACCTGTCGATCGGCGAACTCTTCTTTGCCGGCATCGGCCCTGGGCTGCTCCTTGCCGGCGGCTACATGGCCGCCATCTGGTGGACTGGCCGGAAGGCGACCTGGCCGATTCGCGCCAAGGCCACGATGAACGAGGTCACAACCAGCACCCTAAAAGCTTCCCCTTCGCTGCTGGTGCCGATTATCATCCTCGGCGGGATTCTCGGCGGGATCACGACTCCGACCGAGTCGGCCGCCGCCGCTTCGGTAGTCGCCGTTTTCCTCGGCGTAGTCGTTTACAAGAAGCTGAAATTTTCTCACATAGCGCAGATATTGGAGAGAACAGGCGTGGTCAGCGCCTCGATCATGATTATCGTCGCCATGGCGAACATTCTCGGCTGGACGATGGCACTCGACCAAATTCCCCAACAAATCGCCGATGCAATGCTTTCGCTGACCTCCAACAAATATGTCGCCCTGTTCCTGATCAACATCTTTCTCCTCTTCGTCGGCATGGTCATGGAGACCATCGCTGCCATCATCATCCTGGTTCCCGTTTTTCTGCCGGTCATCGAAACCCTGGGCATCGATCCCCTGCATTTCGGCTTGGTGGTTAGTTTCAATCTTGTTTTGGGACTGCTCACGCCGCCCGTCGGCGTTGGCCTATTTACCACCACGATCGTGACCGGCACGCCGCTCAAGAAGCTGATCGGCCCTATCTGGCTGTGGGTCGGTATCGCCATGGCGGTGCTGTTGCTCATCACCTATGTGCCCGATATCGTAACCTTCTTGCCGCGGACGGTCTTCAAAAACTAGTGAGGGAGGTCTATTTATGAAAGGCTATCACAACCGTTTCCTGTATGTTGACATGACTTCCCAGACGACCGAAACAAGGCGGTTGCCCGAGGAGATGCTTAGACAGTACATCGGCGGGGCCGGGTTAGGGGCGAGAATCCTCTACGACGGCACCGGTCCCGATACTGATCCGCTTGGCCCCGACAACCTGCTCTGCCTGTTGACGGGACCGATCACCGGCACGAAAATAACCGGAACCGGCCGGCATTCGGCGGTTTTCAAATCCCCCCTTACCGGGGCCTGGGGCGAGGCGAGCGTTGGCGGTACCTGGGGCCGTGAGCTGAAAAAGGCAGGTTATGACGGCATCATCATCCGGGGACGGGCCGAAAGCCCCGTCTACTTGTGGATTAACGACAACGCCGTCGAATTCCGAGACGCGAGCGGGTTCTGGGGCCTGGACACCTATGAGACCGACGCGGCGTTACGCCAGGTCACCGACGCCGCGGCTGTCGTCAGTTGCATCGGGCCGGCCGGCGAAAATCTCGCCCTTATTTCCGGCATCTTCACCGACGGCATCGAGGGCCGGGCGGCGGCCCGCTGCGGAGTGGGCGCCGTCCAGGGCTCGAAAAACCTGAAGGCCGTTGTTGTGCACGGCAGCGGCGAAGTGCCTGTTTTCGACCAGGACGGTCTCGACGCCGGCCTCAAAGGATTTTTGCCGGATTTCATCGGTAAGACCGGGGGTCTGAAGAATTTCGGTACTGCCGGCCTGGTACTCGGCTGCGAGCAGACCGGCGATTTCCCCGTCAAGAACTGGCAGAAAGGCAAGTGGGAAGAAGGGGCCGTCAAGATCAGCGGCCCGGCTATGAAAGAGTCGCTTACCAAGAAGAACTATTACTGCGCCGGCTGTGTGGTCGGCTGCGGCCGCCACGTCGCCGTCGAGACCGGGCCGTACGCGCAGGTTAAAGGCGGCGGGCCGGAGTACGAGACCCTGGGCTTGATCGGCGGGTCCTGCCTGGTAGACGACCTCGAAGCTATCGCCAAGGCGAATGAGCTGTGCAACCGCTACGGTCTGGACACTATCGAGGTCGGCAACGCCGTCGCCATGGCGATGGAGGCGTACGAGAAAGGCCTGATCGGCGAAACCCAGGCCGGCCTCAAGCTGGAGTGGGGCAACGGGGCCGCCGTTATCGCCCTCATCCATCAAATGGGGAAGAATATCGGTTTCGGCGCCGTCCTGAACCAGGGACTGGTACGCGCGGCCAAAGCCATCGGCGGAGCAGCCGGATGTTTCGCCATGCACTCGAAGGGGGTTTCTCTGCCGGCCCATGATCCCCGGGCCTATACCAGCATTGCCCTGGGATACGCGACTTCGCCGCGCGGTGCCTGCCATCTTCAGGCTTTCAGCCATGCGTACGAGCGGGCGCTGAGCGCCCCGGACCTGGGAATCGACGCCCCGCTGGAACGGTTTACCGCCGTCGGCAAGGCCGACTTGGTCATTAAGCTCCAGAACTTCATGGCGCTTTTCGATTCACTGTGCATTTGCAAATTCGATATCTTCGGCGGGATTGGCCTTACCATTCTCGCCAACTGGTACCAGAAAGTGACCGGCGTAGAAATTGCCGCCGAGGAGCTTTACGCCGCCGGCGAACGGATTTTCAACCTCAAGCGCCTATATAACATCAAATGCGGTTTAAGCGCGGCCGACGATACCCTGCCGGATCGCATCCTTCACCAGGCGCGGGGCGAGGGGGGCGCGGCCGACAATCTGCCCGACCTTGCCGCGATGCTCCCGGAATACTATGCGTTGCGGGGATGGGACGAGGCAGGGAAGCCGGTGGCCGGGATTATGAACCGACTGGCGCTTGGTTAGTCGCGATCAATTAGGAGGCGAGCACAATATGGCAAGTCAGTTTCTAATGCAGACCAAGATTGTTTCCGGGGCAGGTTCGGTCGGCGAAGCGGCCAGAGAGGCCAAGTGCTTTGACGCGAGTCGGGTCCTGATCGTAACCGACCCGGGACTGAATGGTACCGGCATACCGGCGGCGGTTGCCGACCAACTGAAGGCTGCCGGCCTTGAGGTCGATATTTTTGCCGATGTCGAATCCGACCCCAGTATTGCCACCGCCAGCAAGGCAGCCGAACAGGCCAAGAAGATGCAGGCCGAGGTGCTTATCGCCATTGGCGGAGGCAGTTCGATGGATGCTGCCAAATCGGCGGCGCTCCTGGCGGCCTGCGGCGGTTATCTCAAGGATTACGCCGGCGTCGGCAAGGTGGCGAAGCCCACCCTGCCGGTCATCGCCATCCCCACCACCGCGGGCACCGGCAGCGAAGTTACTATTTTTGCCGTCATGAGCGACCCTGACAACAACGAGAAATTCACCATCTCCAGCCCCTTTATCGCCCCGCGGGTCGCCATTCTCGATCCCGAGATCACCGTCAAGCTGCCGCCGGCGATCACGGCTCACACCGGCATGGACGCACTGACGCACGCGGTCGAGGCTTACGGCTCGGTAATCGCCCAGCCGGCCACCGACGCCTTCGCCATTCAGGCCATCAAAATGATAATGGCCAATCTTCCGGTCGCCGTCCATCGCGGCGACAACATCAAAGCCCGCGACAATATGATCCAGGCGTCGCTGCTGGCCGGAATCGCCTTCAACAGCACTTTCCTGGGCCTCGCCCACGCCATCGCCAGCCCGCTGGGCGGACATTTCCATGTCTCGCACGGTTTGGCCAACGCCGTTATGCTGCCTTACGTGATGGAGTTCAATCTGCCGGCGGCGGTGGAACGGTACGCGGCAATCGCTCAGGCCCTTGGACTCGGTGCACCTGGCGAGTCCGCGCGTTTGCTCGCGGAAAAAGCGGTCGCGGCTGTCACCCAGCTCGCCCGTGACATCAGTGTTCCTGAGCGCCTCCGCGACGTCGGCGCCAAGGAAGAGGTTCTGCCGTTCGTGGCCAGGGATGCCCTGAAGAGCATCCAGCTCAAGTTCAATCCCCGTCTTGCCGGTGAGCAGGAAATTCTCACCCTTTTGCGCAAAGCGTTTTAATGGACGTGAGCGGCTTGCATATTATGCATGCCGCTCACGTCCATAGGCTCAGGATTGCTCCGCACATATTTTTTCGGGAAAGGGACTTGGTTTATGGAACTTTCGCCAGCTTTGGAAAAATCGCTATTCGCGTGCGATCAGATTTATGAATTGTTCGGCGGTGTGTGTTCCCTAACACTGATTGACCGGGAAAAAGTGCTGAAAGTGCGCGAAGGAAAACAACTGATAACGGGACTGGAAGTAGGCAGCATCATGCCTGAGGGTACCTTGGGCCGCGAGGCTTTGCGGACAGGGAAGCGGGTGGTGCGCGAAGTCCCTTCCGCGCAGTCCAAGTTCGGCTTCGGCTACATGGGTTTTGGTATCCCGATAGAGGACGAAACCGGGCAGATAGTCGGCGCCATGATTTTCACTTCGCCGCTGGAAAAAAGGGAAGTGCTGCGGGAAACGGCTTTGCAGCTCAAGGAGATGTCCACCCAGACCGACGCCGCCAGCCAGGAAATAGCCAAATCAGCCGGCGAGCTGGCCGAAGCCTTGCGGTCGCTTTCGACGCGGGCGGCGGAAACCCAGCGGAATGTCGGCGCTATCAGCGATGTTACTGTTTTGATAAAACAGATCGCCGGGCAGACCAATCTGCTCGCACTCAATGCAGCCATCGAGGCGGCCAGGGTCGGCGAGCAGGGCAAAGGTTTCGCGGTAGTCGCGGAGGAGGTCCGGAAACTTGCCCAGACGACCGGCGACAGCGTTAAGGATATATCGGGAAAGCTTCAGAGCATATTAGGAGCCGTCGATAATATCGTGCGAGAGATAGTTCGTCTGGAAGAGCTCGCCCAGAATCAGGCGGCATCGACCGAGGAAATTAACGCCTCAATGAACGAGATTGCCGTCAGTGTCGAGAAAATTCATGCCGTGGCGGACGAGCTTGTTTAGCCCCAACCGGGTAAGGAGGAGCCGGTGGTAAGGATAAGGTTTTTTCCGCCCATAACTCAGCGGGCCAGCGAAAGCGAACACAGCATAGCTATTGACGCCGGCATGGATATCGACGATTTTATCCGGCTGTTGCGCTCCCGACCGGAATTCGCGGTCTATTTCGCGCGTATCGACACTTACGGGGGCGGGGATGATTTCCTGCGCGCCGTGATCGTCATGGTCAACGACAGTGTGGCTGACGGCGCCAGCCGGGTAAACGACGGCGACGTGGTCAAACTGATCTTGCCGCTGGCCGGCGGTTGATTTTCCCCGGGGTGGAGCAGCGGGCACAGAAGGAGGCCGAATGAATGGACAGAGTAATTGAGACCGACGTTTTGGTCGTGGGCGGCGGCGGCGCCGGCTTCAGGGCGGCGATCGGCGCCCGTCAGCGAGGCGTCAGAGTCACGCTGGCGAGCAAGGGACCTTTGGCCCGCTGCGGCGCGACGCCGATGGCCGGGGCCGACTTTACCCTCGACGGCAGGAGCATGAGCCAGATCGAGGGACTGGCCGGCGACCCGAACGATTCCCCGGAAAAGGTTATGAACGACATCGTCACTCAAGGCTGTTTTCTCAACAATCAGAAACTCGTCGAGCAGTATATCCGCACGGCGCCTCAATGCCTGCGGGAACTGATCGAGTGGGGAATACACATCAAAATATCCGATCAAAGAATGATCTTCACGACCGGAACGGGGATCATGGATGCCCTGCTCAGGAAAGCAAGAGGCGTCGGGGTCGAACTGCTCGAGGATATGACGCTGGTGGAGCTTGTTGCCGACGACGGGGCGGTCACGGGCGCGCTGGGCCTCGACGTCCGCTCCGGCGAGTTCGTCGAGTTCAGGGCCAAGGCCGTGGTCATGGCCAGCGGCGGCTGGCACAAGGCTTTCTGGCCGACCACCGGCATGCGCGACCTCGCCGGCGACGGGCTGGCCATGGGCTACCGGGCGGGGGCCGCTCTGGGAAACATGGAGTTCATCACCTTCTGCTGCAATGTCTTCCTCAGCCCACCCGCCTGGATGGGCAGTATCGCCCCTTATGTGCTGAGCTTGCTGGCGGGCGGCGGGCGCCTGACCAACAGCCGGGGGGAGGAGTTCCTCCGGAAGTACGACCCCTATACCGTCAAGGTCGGAACAACGACGGAGTGGAACAAGAGCTTCATCTCCCACGCCACCATGAAAGAGGTCAGGGAAGGAAAGGGTTCGCCGAACGGCGGCGTCTACTACAGCCGAGGCGACATCCCCTGGGAGAAAATCGAACAGGTCGCCGCCTTGATGTGCCCGGAGTGGCGGTATAAGGCCATCGATCTTTCCGGCTGGGGGCAAATGCTCAAAAACGACGAACCGGTCGAAGTAGGCAGCGCCGCCGAGTATTTCGACGGCGGCCTGGTCGTCAACGACCGTTTCGAAACAGACCTGCGGGGTCTGTATGCCGCCGGCGAGTGTGCTCTGGGGGCGTTCGGCGCCAACCGCGTATTCGCCGCCATCACCGAAATGCTCGTCCAGGGAGCGGACGCCGGGGACAATGCCGCCCGCTACGCGCAAACCGCCAAAACCCCCGCGCCCGGCAAGGAAACCTTGTCCGGCTTCCGGGACGCGGCCGAGGCACCCCTGCGGCGGGCAAAGGGCCTTAATCCCGCCAAGGTCAGGCGCATCGTCCAGGAGGCGGCCCATAAGAACCTGGGGCCGATCCGCAACCGGGAAGAACTGGCGGCCTTCCTGGGCTTTCTGGAAAACGTCCGCAGGGAGCAGCTTCCCAACCTGGCCACTCAATCCAAAAGCCGGATCTATAACAAGGAATGGCTGGACGCTCTCGAACTCGGCAACATGGTCCAGTTGCTCGAGGTTGCGGCCGCCAGCGCCCTGCTCCGCACGGAAAGCCGCGGTGTGCACTACCGCGAGGATTATCCGCTGACCGACAACGACCAGTGGCTGGTCGAAAACATTGTCCGCCGGGCCGGGGACGGTTTCGCGATCACCCCGCGGCCGGTTATCGTCACCGGCATGACGCCGCCGACCGGAAAAACCTCTTACCTGGAATTCATGAAAAAGATGATGGCGTCGCATTCCGATACCGGCGGCAAACATTAGCAGGGAGAAGGTGAGGATATGGCCAGCGCAAACATCAAAGTCAGGGTTTTCCGCTTTGATCCGTCCGTCGATAAGCAGCCCCGCTACGAGGATTATCAGGTGCCTTTCCAGGCGGGGATGAGCGCCATGGATGCCCTGGACTACATTTACCAGAACCTCGACAGCACGCTCGCCTACTATGATCATGCCGGCTGCGCCCTGGGGATATGCGGGCGCTGTACCGGCAGGATCAACGGCAAGCCCGGCCTGCTGTGCCAGACGATAATCGCCGGCGACGTTACGCTCGAGCCGCTCTCGCCGGCGGCCGCGCTCAAGGATCTGGTCGTCAAGACAGGGCAGTAGGAGGGACAATATGATAAGAAGCACAGAAGACCCGCCCGTGAGATTCGCGAAACTGCTCGGGCTCCTATACTACCACATGGCGAACGAGATGATCGAACGGCTGGGCGAGGAGCGGGGCACGGCAGCCGTGCTCGACGCCATCCGCAAATTCGGTCAGGCGAGGGTTGAAAATATGAAGGAAGAGGCCAGGGAACGCGGCCTGGACCCCGATGCGTACGAGACCTACCGGGCAGTGCGGGAAATGCCCGCGACCGGCTGGGTGACCGACGCGAGTAACCCTGCGGTCATCACCCGTTGCCCGATGGAGGAAATATGGGCGGAATACGGCGCCGCCGGCCACAAGCTGGGGTACTTGTACTGCTCGATCGACCACGTGCTGCTGGACGCCTTTGGGATGAAGCTTGACCGCCCGCAGTGCAGGGGCAGAGGGGACGCCGTTTGCGATTTCCGCATCAGCCCCAAAGAGTGATTGCGGCGCGTGACGGGCACCCGCCCGCCGCAGACGGACGAAAAGCCGGACGCGTCCGGGCGGGTGATCGGTCCGCAGTTTTTGCGAAGAAATAATTGGCTATTTTTAGAGGAGTTTTCGGCTGGATATTGAATAGATAGAAATAAAAAGAACATTGTGCGACAATGTAGAACGCAGCCTTCTTTTTTTGCCGACTTGTGGGAACGTTCCCAGTACGTTCTTTTTATCACATGAACCCATTTTGGGCGGGGGGAGCTTACCCGCGACAGCAATCCGAAGGCTCAGAAAGGCTGGTGACGCGTTGCAGCGACGGCGGACCACCATCAAGGATGTCGCCCGGATGGCCGGGGTTTCCGACTCAACGGTGTCCAGAGTGCTAACCAATCACCCGGCGGTGAGCGAGAAGACGAGGCGGGACGTGCTGGCGGCGATCGACAGCATCGGGTATCTGCCGGACAGTGTCGCTCGGTGTCTGGTCACCGGCCGCTCCAACACCTTGGCGTTTATCACCGAAGACATCCGCAACCCGTTTTTTGCCGAAATAGCCAGAGGCGTGGAGGACGCCGCCGGCGGCGAAGGATATCATGTCATATATTGCAGCACCGACGGCGACCGGGAGAAAGAAAAAATGTACGTCGAGTTGATGATCGGCTACCGGGTGTCGGGGATCGTTTTCACCTCTTACAGCGGCAGCAGGGAGATTCTGGGGTTCGCCGGCCATCAGGGCGTGCCGTCGGTTCTCGTCAACCGCTACTTTGACTATTTGGAGACCGACTGTGTCGTCGTCGACAACATGACCGGCGCCTATGAAGCGACCCAGCACCTCATCCGCCTGGGACATACCCGTATCGCCCATATCGGCGGCGGGTTCAAGTCTTCCACCAGTCTCGAACGCAGGGCGGGCTATGAAAAAGCCCTGCGGGACAGCGGCCTGGCCGTCGACGAGACGATCATAACCCCCGGCAACCTGCGGTTTGGGACCGGCTACGAAAAAGCCGGCAGGCTTCTGGAGCGTCCCGGGGTGACGGCGATCTTCGCCGCCAACGATCTGATGGCGATGGGAGCCTGGCAGGCTTGCCTGGAGAAGAACAGAACCGTTCCCGAAGATGTCGCCATCGTCGGCTTCGACGATATCGAACTGGCCTCTTTCCCCAACATTTCGCTGACAACGGTGCGGCAGCCCAAATACGACCTCGGCCGCCTGTCGGTGGAACTGTTGCTCAGACGGGTGCGCGGTCTGGGCGATAAGCATTTTGAAAAGGTGATCCTGCCGACCGAACTGGTTGTCAGGAAAAGCAGCGGGGAGCACGGCTAGCGGTCGCCGCCGGCGGCTATGCCGCACGGCTCGCACCGGGTTTGCGGATGTAGGCCTTGGCTGTGATACGCCCGAATTTTTGTCGATCAAGTGGGGAAGGATTTTCCTTTTTTGGGAACGTTCCCACAAGTTTTAGGAAAGGACGGTTGCTATGAAAGCTGTTGTCAAGGAGAAGCGCGGGCTGGGCAATGTTGTTTATACCGAGGTACCAGAGCCCCAGCCGCAGAAGGGCGAAATAAAGGTGGAGGTAAAGGCGGCCGGGGTTTGCGGGACTGATATTCACATTCTCCATGACGGCTTTCGCTACACGCCGCCGGTCGTGCTCGGCCACGAGTTCGCCGGCGTGGTCGTCGCCGTTGGGGAAGGGGTTGTTGATTTCAAGATCGGCGACCGGGTGACGGCCGAGGCTCCGGCCCGTCTGTGCGGCACCTGTGCTTACTGCAGGGTTGGCAATTACAATCTCTGCTCGAACCGGCTCGGCCTCGGCTGGGGTGTCAACGGCTGCTTCGCCAAGTATACGGTTGTCGAAGAGAAACTGGCCCATAAGATCCCGAACGGCATCTCCTTCAAAGCCGGCGCGGTTATCGAGCCGCTGGCCTGCGTAATCCATGGTATGGAACTGACCGAGGTTTCCGCCGACCAGATAGTGCTGGTGGCCGGCCCGGGACCGATCGGCCTGCTGATGCTGCAGGCGGCAAAAGCCGAAGGGGCGACGGTCATAATGTCCGGCACCTCCGTCGACAAGGATCGGCTGGCATTGGCCAAGGAGTTGGGCGCCGATTATACCGTCAACGTCCAGGAGCAGGATCTGGCCGAATATGTGAGAGGCCTGACCGGCGGCTACGGCGCCGATGTCGTCTTGGAATGCTCGGGAAACGAGCATTCGGTCAACGCCTGCCTGGAGGCGATCAAGAAAGGCGGCAAATATACGCAGATGGGCCTGTTCGGCAAGCGCATCAGCATCGATATGGACAAGGTCGTCGTCAAGGAGCTGAAGATTGTCGGGGTGCAAAGCCAGCGCTGGTCGTCGTGGGAACGGGCTCTGAATTTGCTGGCGGCCGGAAAAATCCGCCTGGAGCCGGTGGTTTCGGGCGAATATCCGCTCGCCGAATGGGAGAAAGCTTTCGCAGCTTTCGAAAGCAAACAGGGTTTAAAGGTAGTTATGTATCCGGAAGATTAATCTGGCAGGACGGGGGATTCGTTATGGACAACATTTGCAGCCTGGCGGAAAAAGCGCAGCAAATACGCCGCCATATCGTCCGGATGATCGGCGACGCCGGGGTGGGCCATCCGGGCGGCTGCCTGTCGGGCGTGGAAATCGTCACCGCTTTGTATTTCGCGGTGATGCGCGTCAGGCCGGAGGAGCCGAAATGGCCGGACCGCGACCGCTTCATCCTCAGCAAGGGCCATGCCAGCGCCCTGCTTTACGGCGTGTTGGCCGAAAGGGGTTACTTCAAGACTGAAGAGCTGGCGACTTTCCGGCGCCCGTGGAGCAAGCTGGCCGGTCATCCCGATATGAACAAGGTTCCCGGTGTGGATATGACTACGGGTTCTCTGGGCCAAGGTCTCTCGGTCGCCAACGGCATGGCGATCGCCGCCAAGTACGACGGCCGGGACAGCCGGGTATACATCCTGCTGGGAGACGGCGAGATTCAGGAGGGCCAGGTCTGGGAAGCGGCCATGTCGGCCGCCCATTACCGGCTGGACAATGTTACCGCTTTTATCGACAGGAACGGGTTGCAGATCGACGGCC
>JALHDI010000083.1 GCA_022839045.1 Sporomusaceae bacterium | reverse complement strand
GCCGCCTCCTTCGCCTTGCCTTCCGCCTCCTTGTTCTCCTCGACCGCCAGCACCACCGACAGCAAAGCCAGGGTATCGGCGACCACCGTCGTGAAGCCGGCCAGCACGCCGAGCTCCTCCGCTTTTTTCCCCTGCGCCAGCGCCAGCGCCACGGCGACGGCCAGCAGCGCCAGCTCATCCGCTTCCTGCGAAGCCACCGCCATCACCTCTTCCCCTACATGATATGCGCCCGGGCGTATCGCAACCCCCCAAAAAGGCCAAGGAGATTTTTGTCGAAATGTGCAGGAAATAACAAGCTAAATGTTGAATCGCATTCACTATGTAACCGATTCCCGTAGCCCGACCAGCTTGCGGGCCGCGGCACGAAAGGTGAAGACGTGAAGCGAAACAAGCCGGCCGGCCGTCCGCTCATCGAGCAGGTCAACATGGAAGCCATCGAAGACTTCTGCCGCCAGATATACTACTGCGACCCCAGTACCGCCATGCACGCCGAACACGTTGCCGACCTCATGGCGGGACTGGCCAGCCAGATGGGGATGGATTCAGACGAAATCAACCTTGCTTACATGGTCGGCGTCGTGCACGATGTCGGCAAAATAAAGACCCCGGAAAACATCCTCACCAAGCCCGGCCGCCTGACCACCGAAGAATTCACAATAATGAAACTCCACGCCGCCGACGGCGCCGCCATGCTGGCCGGGGTCGCCGGGGTGGAACCCATCGTCGGCATCATGCGACACCATCACGAGCGCTGGGACGGCACCGGCTACCCCGACGGCCTCGCCAAAGAGGAAATCCCGCTCTTCAGCAGAATGCTGGCCCTCTGCGACGCCTTCGACGCCATGACCGCCGCCCGCTGCTACCGGACGCCGGTCCCCCTCGGCGAATGCGTCCGCGAAATCTGGCGGGGCGCCGGCAGCCAGTTCGACCCGGTGATAGCGGCGGTGTTCATCGAATTTATCAGAGAGCGTTTTGGGTACAGTATGGACGGCGATTGAGCCGTCCTTTCCTTTTTTTCCTATTCCGGCGCAGGAGTTTTGGGCCCGCGGGCCAAAATAGTATAGATAGAAAGTAGCGCACAATAATGTAAGCAAACATACATGGTGATCCAATGCTGACAAAAATCCTCGCCACCTTTGCGGTCGCCGCCGCGGGCGGCCTGTTGTTCTTCCACATCCGCAGCCCGCTCCCCTGGCTGCTCGGCCCCCTGGCCGCCACCATCCTCCTCGGGCGGCTCAGGCCAAGCGCCGTCTGCTGGCCGCTGGCGCTGAGGAACACCGGCCTCCTCGTCCTCGGCTACATCATGGGCCGCCCCTTCACCGCCGAAGTCGGCCTCTTCATCCTCTCCCAACTGCCGCTCATGCTCGCCATGACCGCCCTACTCATCCTCGCCAGCCTGGCGGCCGGCTATCTCACCCACCGCCAGACCGGGCTCACCCTCGCCACCTCCGTCCTCGCCACCGTCCCCGGCGGCCTGTCGCAGATGGTCGTCCTCAGCGAGGAGATCGCCGGCGCCGACGTCGCCGTCGTCACCCTCATGCAGACGCTCAGGATGCTGTCCGTCGTCTTCACCGTCCCCTTCCTGACCATCCACGGCCTCGCGGCGGGCGCCGCCGGAGCCGCCGCCCCAGTCGGGGCCGCCGCGGCCGCCCCTGCGGCCGCCCTGCCGTTCGTCGCCGCCGTCGTCGCCGGCGCCCTGCTGGCGGTGCGCCTCAGGATCCCCACCCCGTACCTTCTGGGGCCGGTGCTCGCCACCGCGCCGCTCGTCGTCGCCGGCCTGCCCGCGCCCGCCGTGCCCCAGCCCCTGCTCACCGTCGCCCAGATCGCCGTCGGCGCCTACATGGGCAGCAACATCAACCTCGCAGGACTGGGCGGCTGGCGGAAAATACTCGGCGCCACCCTCCTCAACATCGTCGTCCTCCTCCTCGTAGCCCTGCTCATCGGCTACTACCTTGCCGCCGCCATCCCCGCCAGCCCCGCCACCGCCTTCCTCAGCACCGCCCCCGGCGGCATGGCCGAGATGGGCCTCACCGCCATCCTCGTCGGCGCCGACGTATCGGTCGTCGTCGGCTACAACCTGTTCCGCGTGCTCTTCATCCTGCTCGTAATGCCGATTTTCCTCCGCCGCTGGCTGGGGGAAGGGAGGACATCATCGCCATGAACGCCACGTTCCGCGACACGCTCATCACCGCCCTCGTCGGCGACATCACCCTCCAGGACGCCGACGGCATCGTGAACGCCGCCAACAGCCGTCTGGCCGGCGGCGTCGACGGCGCCATCCACGCCCGGGGCGGCCCGGCCATCATGCGCGAGCTCGACGCCATCCGGGCCCGCCAGGGAGGCTGCCCGGCCGGCCAGGCCGTCATCACCGGCGGCGGGGAACTCGCCGCCCGCTACGTCATCCACACCGTCGGCCCGGTCTACGGCGGCCGTCCGTCCGACCCCGAACTGCTCGCCGCCTGCTACACGAACAGCCTGCGGCTCGCCCACGGGCACGGCCTCCGCACGCTGGCCTTCCCCTCCATCAGCACCGGCGCCTACCGCTACCCCATCGAGGCCGCCGCGCCCGTCGCCATCGCCGCCGTCTTGGACGCCCTCACGCCATACCCGCTGGCCGAAGTCCGCTTCGTCCTTTACTCGGCCCGCGATTACCAGATATACAGCCGGCTTCTTGCCGCCGAAGGACGCCTGCGGCCGAAATAACCCGACAGCAAGGAGGAAACGGGATGAAGATCAAACGGGTCGACTCCACCATCAGCACCAACAAGCTCCGTGAATCCAAGGAATTTTACATGAAACACTTCGACTTCCGGCTCGTCTACGAAAGCGACTGGTACATCGAACTCCTCGCCCCCGGCAACCCCGCCATCGGCGTCAGCTTCACCCTCCCGCAGCGGGAGGCGGGCGAATTCTTCAGCAAGGGACTCATCATCTCCTTCGAAGTCGACGACGCCGACGCCGAATGCCGCCGCCTCAAGGCGGCCGGCCTCAAGATCGTCCAGGACCTCGTCGACAAGCCCTGGGGCGAGCGCAGCTTCGTAGTCGACGACCCCAACGGCGTCCACCTCTACATCTACAAAACCATCCCCCCGACCCCCGAATACAAAGAAATCTACGACTCCTTCAAATAAAGCCGAGGTGATAACATGCAATTCCAAGGCTACCGCCGCCCGGACGGGACGGTCGGCATCCGCAACCACGTGCTCGTCATCCCGTCGGTCGTGTGCGCCAACCGCGTCGCCCGGGGCATCTCCCAGCAGGTCGCCGGCACCGTCTGGGTCGAGCACCAGCACGGCTGCGCCCAGCTCGGCGCCGACGCCGAGCGCACCGCCCACGTCCTCGCCGCCCACGGCGCCCACCCCAACGTCTTCGGCGTAGTCGTCGTCGGCCTCGGCTGCGAGACCGTCCGCGCCCAGGACATCGCCGCCGCCATCAGGGAAAAGTGCCCCTACAAGCCCGTCCACCTCGTCATCATCCAGGACGAGGGCGGCTCGGTAAAAGCCGCCGCCGCCGGCGCTAGCGCCGCCCGGGCGATGGTCGGCGCGGCCTCGCTACAAGTCCGCGAACCCGTGGACGCCGGCGAACTCATCCTCGGCACCGAATGCGGCGGCTCCGACGCCTGCTCGGGCATCTCCGGCAACCCCGCCCTCGGCGTGGCCAGCGACCTCCTCATCGACGCCGGCGGCACCGTCATCCTCGCCGAAACCACCGAAATCATCGGTGCCGAGCACCTCATCGCCGCCCGGGCGGTCAACGATCAGGTCACCAGGCGCTGCTACGAAGTCATCGAGCGCTGCGAAGCCCTCGCCACCGGCATGGGCGTCGACATGCGCGGCGGCCAGCCCACCCCCGGCAACATCGAAGGCGGCCTCTCCTCCATCGAGGAGAAATCCCTCGGCTGCATCTACAAGGCCGGCTCCCGGCCCCTCAGGGACGTCATCGAGTACGCCGCCCCCATCGCCGGCAAAGGCCTCGTCTGGATGGACACCCCTGGCCAGGACATCGAGCAGCTCACCGGCATGGTCGCCGGCGGCTGCCACCTCGTCGTCTTCACCACCGGCCGGGGCACCTGCTGCGGCTCGCCCATCGCCCCCACCGTCAAAGTCTCCACGACAACGCCCCTGTTCCACAAAATGAACGACAACATCGACCTCGACGCCGGCACCGTCGTCACCGGCGACGAGACGGTCGCCCAGGTCGGGAAACGTATCTTCGCCGAAATGCTCGCCGTCGCCTCCGGCAAGCTCGCCAAGGCCGAGATCCTCGGCTTCAACGACTTCGCCATCAACCGCGTCGGCCCGACGATGTGACGGGAGGAAAAGAAATGAGAGCGATTGTCATGAAGCCGGTCGACAACGTCTGCACCGTCGTTGAGGCCGTCGAGCCTGGTACCGCCGTCACCGTAGACGTCGGCGCCGACAAACTGGCCGTCACGGTCGTCGAGAACATCCCCTTCGGCCACAAATTCGCCCTCCGCGCGATCAAGCGCGGCGAAGCGGTCAAAAAATACGGCGAAACCATCGGCCTCGCCACCCGCGACATCCTGCCCGGCCAGCATGTCCACGTCCACAACCTCGAAAGCTGTCGCGGCCGTGGCGACAAGTAAACCGGAATTTTACATAAGATAGCCGGCGGGCGCTGTCCGCCGGCTCTTCTGCCCCCAAAACGGGGACTTTGTCAGATAACGGCAGAAGGAACTGTCAGGGAAATGTCAGAGGAAAATGTACGATTAAATGTAAGCTAACGCACGAAAATGTCAGAGGGGTGAAACCATGACCATGATAGCCGTAATCGCCGACGACCTTACCGGCGCCAACGACACCGGCGTCCAGTTCGCCAAGCAGGGCCTGGCCACCGTCGTCCTGCTCGAAGCCCGTCAAGCCAGCAGCGCCGCGGCTTCCGACGTCCTCGTCATCGACACCAACAGCCGCGCCGTCCCGCCCGGCGAAGCCTACGCCCGGGCGGCGGAGGCCGCCCGGCTGGTCAAGTCCGGCGGCGCCGGCACCGTCTATATGAAAGTCGACTCCACCCTGCGCGGCAACCTCGGTCCCCAGATCGACGCCATCATGGACGAATGCGGCCTGAAGCTGGCCGTGGTGGCGCCGGCCTTCCCCAAGAACGGGCGGATAACGGTCGGCGGGCTGCACCTCTTGAACGGCGTGCCGATCGAGGCCAGCGAGATTGCCCGCGACCCGAAGATGCCTGTCAGGGAATCCTACATCCCGGCCCTGCTGGCGGCCCAGACCAAGCGCAGGATCGGGCACCTGGGGGTAAAGATCATGTCTGCCGGCGAGGCGGCGATCGCCGCCGAACTGGCGCGGCTGGCCGGGGAAGGGGTCGAGGTGGTGGTCTGCGACGCCTGGCGGGACGAACAGCTTAGGGACCTGGCTGAGGCCATCGCGGCCGGCGGCCGCGAGACGCTGTGGGTGGGGTCGGCCGGCCTGGCCGAGTATCTGCCCGCCGCCCTCGGTTTGAGCGGCGCGAAGCGCTCCGGTCCGGTCGCGGTTATCGCCGGCAGCGTTTCCAACGTCACCCGCAGCCAGGTCGCCAAGCTCAGCGAGCGGCCCGACGTGGCGTACATAATGGTCACTCCCGCCGCCCTGCTCACGGCCGAGGGGCGCAAGGCCGAGGTCGAGCGCTGCTGCGCGGCGGCGGCCGCCGCCATGCGGGAAGGGAAAAACGCCGTGCTGGCGTCCGGCTACAGCGACGACATCGTCGCCGCCACCCGCCGCGAGGCCGAGACTCTGGGCCTTGACGGCCAGCAGACCGGCGATCTTATCGCCGGCGCCTTGGGAGAGATGGGCCGGCGGCTGGCTGAAGACGCTTCGCCCGGCGGCCTGGTGCTCACCGGCGGCGATATCGCCGTGGCGGTGTGCGCCGCCCTCGGGGCTACGGGCGTCAGGGTACTCCGCGAGGTGGCTCCCGGCATACCGCTGGGCGATCTGCAGGGCGGCCGCCGGGACGGCCTCAAGGTGGTCACCAAGGCCGGCGCTTTCGGCAGCCCGGAGGTGCTGGTGAGCGCCGTCGAAATCCTGAGGCAGTAAGCATGGCGGGCGCTGACAAGCCGGGGGTTGATGTAAAGGTGGCATCTATGGCGGGCAATAAACAGTATGTCCTCGTCACCGGCGGTGGGCAGGGGATCGGCCGGGCGGCGGCCCGGGCGTTCGCCGGCCGGGGCTGGGGCGTCGTGATTTTCGAGCGCGACGGCGAGGCCGGGGAGGAGGCGCGGGCCGAGATCGCCGCCACCGGGGGCGACTGCCTGCTGTACGGCGTGGACGTCGGCGACGACCAGGCGGTGGCGGGGGCTTGCGAGAATTTGGCCGGCCGCGGCGTCAACCTCGGCGCGCTGATCAACAACGCCGGGATTTCGGGCCCGACGCCGCTCGACGCGCCCCTGGCCGCCTGGGACGCGGTGCTCGCCGTCAACCTGCGCGGGCCGTACGTCGTCGTGAAGTACGCCTTGCCGCTGCTCGCGGCGGGGGCGGCCATCGTCAATATCGCCTCGACCCGCGGCCTCATGTCCGAGCCGGACTGGCACGCCTACGACGCGGCCAAGGGCGGCCTGCTGGCCCTCACCCGCTCGCTGGCCGTAACCTTGGGGGCGCGGCGCATCAGGGTCAACGCCGTAAGCCCGGGCTGGATCGACACCAGCGCGCTGAAGAAAGGCCGGGCGCGCCGGCCGGCGGCCCTGCGCCCCGTGGACCACGCGCAGCATCCCGCCGGCAGGGTGGGGCGACCGGAGGACATCGCCGCCGCCTGCCTGTTCCTCGTATCGGCGGATGCGGGCTTTATAACGGGAGCGAATTTAGTCGTCGATGGCGGGATGACGGTGAAGATGATCTACGAGGAATAGGAGAAGCTGCTTTGAAGCGGTTTAGCGTTATGTGCCTTGCGGGGACGACCGAGGAAGTATGGCTGGAGAGCGGGTTCGCGGCGTTCGCGGCCGGGACGGACGAGGCCGGGCGGCCGAGGCGGCCCGACGTGCTGCTTATACCGCCCGGCGACTGGCCGGCGGTCGGGGAGCTGTGGCCGAAGGTGGCGGTGACCGCCGGAGCGGCGGAGGCGCCGGCCGAACTGGCCGGGGACTTCCGCGGCTGCCGCTGGCGAGGCTTCACCGTTTTTACGCGCCTCGAGGCGCCGCTGGCCGAGCCCGACTGGGACGCCTACCGGGACGACGCCAAGGCCGTGGCCGGCGCGGTTTACGGCCACCTGCTGGCCGACGTCTTCCGCGAGACGCGCGAGTGGTGCGGCCATACCTTCTCCGTCCTCGGGCGGTGAGGTTTACCCCTTGAAGGAATAAATACGGGAACAGGCGGAACAGGACATCATGGCGACGAAGATGATAATCATCAATCTGGAACTGGGCATGCCGTCCGTCGACCAGGCGACCCACCGGCTGGGCGGGGAGCTCGTCCGGGCCCGCGCCCAGGGGGCGAAGGCGGTCAAGATAATCCACGGCTACGGCTCGAGCGGCGTGGGCGGCAAGCTGAGGGTCGGCATCCGCACGGCCCTGGCGGAGCGCAAGCGGCGGGGAGAGATCAAGGAGGCGGTGGCGGGCGAGGACTGGAGCGTCTTCGGCGCCGGCGCCCGCAAAATACTGGACGCTTATCCCGACCTCAGCCGCGACCGGGATTTCGAGCGCGGCAACGCGGGGATCACGATCGTGCTGCTGTGAGCGGAAGCGATAATCTTTTTCAAGGAGAGCATGAGTATGGCCAAAATACCGAAAAACCGCCACGATTCCGAGATGTTCGGCGGTATGCCGGAGCAGGCGAGCTTCGAGCATCTGAGCGACGGCACGGCGAGTGCGCCGGCCGCGAAACCGGTGGCGAAGAAAGAGGCGCCGAAGCCGGCTTACGCGGAGTTTTTCACCCCTGAGCTGCAGGAGGACGTGGGCAAGGCTTTGCTGACGCTCAAGGTGAACCTTTATAAGCAGGGTATCGTCGATTACGCGCTGAAGGTGGCGTGCGAGGACGATCAGGTCGTGCTGAAGGCGGTGCCCAGGCAGCCCAAGCAGCGCTGATAACCCGGGATTGTCACAGCAGCCTGCGCAAGGTAATATAAAGGCCCCGCGGCCGTTGGGGAACGGCGTGCGGGGCTTTGGCGTCTTTAGGGGGCGGCAGCGACGGAAGCGGGCGGGGGAGGGGCGTCAGGTGCGATGGCGAAAAAGGCCGCACGGGCCGGGGCGGCTCATTTCGTCAGCAGTTTTTTCAGGGCGCGATTTCCTCCTTGAGGCCGCTTACCTCGTTTTCGAGCTTGGCCAGTTTTTCGTCCCTGGCCTTGGTTTGCTGCTGCTCTTCCTTGTCCTGGCGTATCTGAAGCTCGGCCGCAACGCCCTGCAGCAGGTCGCCGACCGCGCTCACCATCGTGCCGAGAAGCCCCAGGCTGTTCGGGTCGAGCTTGCCTATATCCATGGCCGCCGCCTCAGCCGCCGCAGGCGAGCGTGCCCGGCAGCAGCAGGATCACGATAATAAGCACTAAAAGCGCCGCCACCACCGCCAGCAGGATCGCCGCTTCCATCTGTGTCACCGCCGTTTTTTCTTATATGATATGAACAACAGGCAAATAAGCAACCCCGGCCGCGCGGCCGGGGTTTTCCGATTGCCGAAGATGCGAAAGGGGGCTAACCGATCGACGACAACGTTTCCTTGGCGCTTTCGATAATTGCCGCTTGCGTTTCTTCGCTTATCCTGTTCCATTCTTCCTCGGTTACCGCGATTTCCGGATGGGCTTCGATAAGGGCGGCGAGCACGGAGCCGAAACTTGCCTCGGCCCGGAAAGCAGCCTTATCGATTTCTTGGACAAGCAGTTTCAGGACGGATTTGCATAATTTAGCCGACATGTTATCACCTCAAGTAGTATTTTACCACAATTGCCAGGATTTTGGGGCGGTCAGGTTAATGCATCCATGGGCCGAAGCTTCCGCAGGGGGCAGGAGATACGGGCCGGGGGCTGTCCGAAAGCCGGCGTCCGTGGTACAATTGACCTGTACGCGATGCGACAAGGAGGGTAAGAACGTGGCAAAGATGACGATGATTCAAATCGCTCTTCTGGTCGTCGCGGTTATGGCTGGCATTTTCGCGGCGGTCTGCGCGAAGAAGAACCGCGGCCAGTATATCGAGGGGTGTATCTATGCCGGGGTGGTCGCGGTAGGGCTAGCCATAATGCTCGGCCTCGGCTAAACCTGTTCCCGCAAGTGACAAACAAAGCCCCGTCAGGCGGCATTGCGCGCCGGACGGGGCTTTTTATATGAAATTTTTATACAAAAAGACCAATTTACAAATATTTCCAACAAGACTGTGTGGCAGATTGGGGCTGGGCTTGTGTGATGGGGGATGGAGATGGCGGGAAGGAGGCCGGGTGGTGAGAAGGGGAAGGGCAGAGAAGGAGGTGAAGAGGAGGGACAGAGGAAGGATAGAGAAAAGACAGAGAGACGATGGAGAAGCGGCGGAAAGAGGGCAGAGAAACGGTAGAGAAAGGATAGAAAAACGGCAGAGAAGGGGTAGAGAAATGTCTGAGGAGTGAGAGGGAAGGGCAGAGGGGAAGGATGAGGAACCCCGGCCGGGAGGCCGGGGTTTTGCGGTGCGGGGTCGATTGCCGGGGGGCGGACCAGTGGCTCCGTTTGGGGTGGCGGCAGGTCGCCGGGCGTGGGGTTGAAGTGCCTGGCGATGGCGGGGATGCGGCACGAGTGGGGCAGGGGCGGCGGAAAAGGGAGGAGAAAGGCACCGGCGACAGCGTCGTGCTGCGGGCGGCGGCGAAGCAGCCGAAGGGGCGGTGAAAGGAAGCGGGGCTAACGGTTTTCAGGCGCCGGGGAGGTGTCTTAAGCGCGCGTCCTCAAGGCACAGGGCCTGATCGAAATTAATCGTGGTGGTCGGGAAGGGGATTTTTATCCCTTCCTGCTGGTAGCGATCGTACAGGGTCTTGAGGAATTCGTGGCGGACAAGGTGCTGGTCGATTACGCTCTTTACCCGCAGGATGACGTTGAAGTTGATGCTGGATTCGGCGAAACTGACGTAGCGGAGGACGGGGTCGAAGCTGCCGACGCCGCCGGCCGTTCCCTGGAGGATTTCCCTGGCGACGGCGAGGGTGACTCTTTCCACCTGATGGAGGTCGCTGCCGTAGCTGACCCCCAAGGGGATGGCGACGGAGCATTCGGCGAACGGCTGCGCGTAATTGGTGATCGTGGTCGAGGCGAATTTCTGGTTGGGTATGATTACTATGCTCTCAGCGGCGGTTTTCAAGGTGGTGTTGCGCCAGTTCATATCCACCACATGGCCCTCTTCGCCGCTGGACAGCTTGACGAAGTCGCCGATCTTGATCTGCTTGGCGACGAGGATGTTGATGCCTGAGAACAGATTCGCCAGGGTGTCCTGCAAGGCCAGGGCCGCGGCCAGGCCGCCGACGCCCATGGCGGTGAGCAGCGGGGAGATCGAGACCCCGAAGGACTGGAGCAGGAAGAGGACGCCGATGGCGTAGATGCCGAGGTCGATGGTCGTGACGAGGATGGAGGTGGAGGCGAAGGCCGACGATTTGCCGAACTTCTGCTTGAGATAGCCCGCAACCAGGCGGGCGACCAGGAGGGTCAGGGACATGATGACGAGGGAATTGAACACCTTCTGGAGAAAGAACAGCGCCCGCGGCGGGATGGTGAGGATTTCCATCGAGGCGTACAGGCCGATGAGCATGCCCAGCAAAGTGGGCAGCCCCCGGAAGGTTTGCTCCAGCAGGGTATAAGAGATGTTGGTCTTGTTGGCGACGATTTTGAGCAGCCGGCAGAATACGAACTGAAGGATGACGATGCCCAACGCCATACTTGCTATGTAAACCGCCAAGCGCGTCCTAAAGCCGCCGCTCAAAATCCTGTTTGCCAGGTCTATTAGTGTTTCCAAAATTCAATGCCTCCTGTAATATGTAAAAATTGATTTACATAACAAACACAAATTCGCCTAATGCACCTATTTTCCCTGCCAGGGTAGATTTTTTGTCGGGCAAAAAAGACCCCGGCCGGTAGGCCGGGGTTTTGCGGTGCGAGAAGGTGTGTCAATAACCCCGTCCCCATGACACGCTCAAAGGCTTTATTGACGATCGAGAAAAGACCGACGACCAAAAATGAACTGCTGGACAAGGTTGATGAATTTAAATGCCTATGGAAGTCGGATGCGTCCCATGAGCAGAAGAACAAGGCATTTAAATCGCTCGTCGAGAAGATACTGTATAACAGGGAGGATAATGTAGTCACCTTGACGGTATTCTATAAATAAAAGTTAGTTTCGAAAAAGCAGGATCAATTGGAGGGAGTATTTTGGACAATGAATTAGAGCACCGGCCGGTGCTGAACGAGAACTCTATTTCTTTTGAATCTTATGAAGCAATGGCGGAATATTATCTTAAGTACGTTGATACGAAACCGTTTAACGCATATTATGAAAGACCCGCCACATTATCATTACTTCCCGCCGTTAAAGGAAAGATGGTTTTAGATGCCGGTTGTGCTGCGGGCTGGTATAGTAACTGGCTGTTGAAGCAGGGCGCCAAGGTAATAGCAGTAGATTTTAGTCCTAATATGATCGAAATGACCAAAAAAAGGATTGGCAATAAAGCAAATATTATCAGAGCTGATCTAAATGAGCCACTAAGTTTTATCGAGGATGGATCGGTAGACGTTGTATTATCATCATTAACACTGCATTATTTGAAGCATTGGGAAGTACCAATGGCCGAATTCGGGAGAATACTAAAACCATCCGGTTATTTTATTTTCTCGGTTCACCATCCATTCATGGATTTTACATTTTTTCATAGAGACAACTATTTTTTAACCGAAATACTTAGTGACGAATGGGAAACTGACAAAGGCAAAGTTAAAGTGCAATTTTACAGAAGACCGCTATATAAAATCGTTTCATCAGTACTTGAAGCAGGGTTTATTATTGAAAAGCTATTAGAACCGATGCCAACAGAAAAGTTTAAAGAGTTACAACCCGAAGTATATGAAAAACTAACTAAAAGACCGCAATTTCTTTTTATAAGAGCAAGGAAAAATTAATGCCTAACAACTTGCCATCGGTTCATGTCCGTTAGGGATGGTCAGAGGATAGTTTCGTCAACCCATGAGTATCCTATAAGTAAATTCTTAAAGGAGTGGGAATAAATGCTGAATTCATCAATCGTAAACACAAGGCGAATAGGCTGATCTACGAGAAATCTCCCTATCTCCTGCAACACGCCTATAATCCGGTGGACTGGTTCGCCTGGGGACCGGAAGCCTTTCAAAAGGCCCAGCGGGAGCAGAAGCCAGTATTTCTGTCCATCGGCTATAGCTAGCCCTGCGGGGCTAAAAATTTGAAAGGTAATGATCTACACGTACTTGCCATTGGTGTCATGTCGCCTAAGCAGAGTCTTTTATCCCCTTGTATCTAAGCCCCTGGCCGGGAGGCGGGGGGCTTGCGGTGCGGGAAGGTGTGTCAACAACCCCGTCCCCGTGGCACGCCCACGTCCCCATGGCACACCCAAAGATAGTATTATCAAGTAATGTATGAGGAGTTAAAAGCTACCAGCATCGAAGAGACAAGAGGCAGAAACGGAGAATGAGGAACCCCGGCCGTAAGGTCGGGGTCTTGCTGTGCGGGAGGGGAACGGGCGGGAGGAAGAGAGGGGAAGGAGTAAAGTTGAAATCAGAAAAAATAATAAAAATAAAGGAATAAAATGGTAAACATCGAATGCTGTAAATATATCTACAAATGGGGGTGATGTTGTGGATTTTATCGACAAAATTAGGATGTTCGGCAATAGGGTCGAGCAATTGAAAGACAAGATCACAACGGAAGAAGCTACCAAAACATCCCTAATTATGCCATTCTTTCAGTTATTGGGTTATGACATATTTAACCCACATGAATTTATTCCCGAATTTGTTGCTGATGTCGGAATTAAAAAGGGTGAAAAAGTTGACTACGCAATAATGAAGGATGACAAACCTGTTATCCTCGTTGAGGCTAAATGGTGCGGAGATTGTTTAGAGGCTCACGATTCCCAACTGTTTCGATACTTCACAACAACGGCAGCAAGGTTTGGGATAATATACAAGTTTTATACGGACCTGGAACAGCCGAACAAGATGGACGAAAAACCATTTTTAGAGTTCTCGCTATTGGATATTAAAGAGAGCCATATTCCCGAACTGAAAAAGTTTCAAAAGGCAAACTTCGATTTAGAAACAATATTAAACACTGCTTCAGAACTTAAGTACGCTAGTCTGATTAAGCAGTTCATGGCGCAGCAATTAGCCAATCCTACCGACAGTTTCGTAAGTGTTATTCTAAGTGAGGTGTATCCTGGAAGAAAAACCCAAGTTGTTATTGACAAATTTAGGGAATTAGTTAAAAAGTCTATCAATCAGTATATCAACGAAAGCATGAATGAGAAGATTAAAGCTGCGCTTGATAACGAGCAAAAGGCCGAGGCTTCACCATCTAATGACAAAGACGAACCCATTCCCCAGGAGCCGCCGAAGCCGAGGATAGTAACTTCTGAAGAGGAAATAGAAGGATACGTTATTATCAAGACAATTTTAAGAGAGGTTATCTCGCCGGACCGTTTAATTTATAAAGATACAGAGTCTTATTTCGGTGTTTTAGTCGATGGCAATACAAGAAAGTGGATTTGCAGATTAGATTTCACTGGGTCTAAGAAATGTGTTTACATACCCGATAAAGATAAAAACGGGGTAAGATACCCTGTCAATTCGGTAAATGATTTATTCAATCTTAAAGCAGAATTAACAGAGGCAGTTTCGAGATATTAGTTGTACAGGATAAGACGAACCGAGGGAAAACCCTCGGTTTTCTTTTCGTTGATTTGTATGATACAAAAGAACCGTCCCCTTGTATCCCCTTGTATCCTTGTATCTTAGGGAAGTTGAGAGTATAATTGCCATATGCCACCGCAGGGCCGCAATCGTACGGCGACTTTGCGGAGGGCGAATACGCGCCGTCGGCGAAGCAGAGCGCGCCGCCACAGTGCACAAGTTCTTAGCGCTTCAGCGCTTAGAACTGCGGCCTACCCCTTGCGGGTGCGCGAGGCCATGGACGGCCGAGCGAGGAGTCTACTGACATGGACGTCAGTTGACGACGGTGGTCGCGGGCGCGCGGCGCGAGCCTTACGGCGCGTTCGCCCGGAGCACCGAAGCCGGAGTTTGCGCCTCTGCGGGAGTAGAGACAAAGACCAACAATCCCCAACCACACTAAAGCCCCAGCGTTTTCCGCCGGGGCTTATTTTCGTGCCATCCTTCATTTATTCTTATCTTCGAGAAAGAGGGCGACGACGGTTTCGCCGGCTTGGGTCATGATGAGCTTTCCCAGTTCCTCCGCCAACTCCTTATCGCCTTCGCCCACCTTTTCCCCGGCGGCCTTCGCGACCTCCTCGATCACCCACCCGCCGAGGACGGCCTCCGAACTTGACCCGCCGGCCAGGTTGAGCGTGCCCATGAGGTGCTGGCCGTCCCGGTTGTACGCCCCGCCGCGCCAGCTTTCGAGCGCGGATTTGATGGCCTCCGTCGTGCCGCGGCGCTTGTCGGGGGGGAAGTACATGTTGGCCCCGAGCAGGGCGATGACGGCGAAGGCGACGGTGTAGCAGTACGCGAACTCGGCCTCTCGCGAGCGGGCGGCCAGCGCGGCGAGGGCGGGGTGCTCGGCGTGGAGGGTTTTGAGGACGGAGGCGTGCCACTGCCCGGCGGCGATCAGCCTGCGGGCGGCGTCGCGGTCTTTTTCGCTGCAGGGGACGAAGCGGGCGACGAACCGGTCGAAGAGTCCCACGGGTACCTCCTAGATGAACAGCTTCCCGATATTATAAGACAACAGCCCCAGCAGGACGGACAGCAGGATGCTGCCGTAGACGCTGGCGATGGCGACCGACCAGTTGCGCATTTCCTGGTAGATGGTGATGACGGTGGCCAGGCAGGGGATGTAGGTCATGTAGACGACGAGGAAGGTGAAGGCGGCCAGAGGCGAGATGTGGCTGGTGAGGACGTTGGCGAGGCCGCCGTCGCCGGTGGTCTGGTAGATGACGCCGAGGGTGGTGAGGGCCGATTCTTTGGCGGGGATGCCGGCGATGAGGGCGACGATGAGCTGCCAGTTGAGCCCGAAGAGGGCGCCGAGCGGCTCGAGCACCAGGCCGATGCGGGCGAGGTAGGTGCCTTCGAAGGGGCCGGCGGGGAAGGAGGAGAGGTACCAGACGACGACGGAGGAGAGGATGATGACGTTGCGGATGCG
>JALHDI010000219.1 GCA_022839045.1 Sporomusaceae bacterium | reverse complement strand
TGTCGAATACGTTCTCAGCCCCGACGATGCCCTTCACCGCCGCGACAACCGCCTGCTCCATACCCTGGTACCTCCGTTTTTCGTTCCGCCAGGCAGAACGCCGGACCGAAATTGTCCATCCCTGGCGAGCATATTTCCTTCCTAGTTCAATGAATAATGTAAATTTCCTCCCCTAAGCTATCGTTTTTTTCATGGCGGCCGTTGATAAACCCCCATCTGCGTTGTTGGCCCTCCGCGTGCTCACTCGGCGTACATCTTAAGTACGCCTCCGTTCGCATGCTCGGTCCGCCTAGCATCTGGGGGTTTCTGAACGGCCTTTCGCATCAAAAGCCTTTTTATCGAATTTTGAAAATTATCAACGACCGAGGTTTACCCGAGGCTGGACGAAATCGCCCTTGCCGTCCTCATCACCTCGGCCGCGATCTCCTCGAACCTCGCCCGCACCCTCGTCGTCGGGCCCGACAGGCTCAGGGCGGCGATGATGCCGGCGTGGCGGTCCAAAATCGGCCCGGCCACGCACGTCAGTCCGAGCTCCAGCTCCTCGTCGTCGACCGCGTAGCCTTGCCGCCTGATATTATCGAGCTCGGCCAGCAATTTATCCCACGAACAGATCGTCTTCTCGGTGAACGCCGGCAACGGGTTGCCGACGAACCTCTCCAGGTAACTGCGGGGGCTGAACGCCATCAGGCATTTGCCCACCGCCGCGCTGTGGCAGGCCGCGCTCGACCCCACCGGCGGCGTCAGGCTCAGCACCTGCTGCCGGCCCTGGATCTTGTCGACGATGATATGCTTCGGGTAGGTCGGCGCGCTCTTGTCGAGGATGGAGATATGCACCACCTCGTCGAACTTCTCCGACAGCTCTTTGGCAAAAGGATAGGCGATATTCTTCAGCGGCAGCCGCTCGCGAATCAGCATCCCCAGCGAGTACAGGCGGATGCCCAGCCAGTACTTGCCGTTGTCGGGGTTCTGCTGCACGAAGCCCTTGGCCTCCAGCGTCGCCAGCGTCCGGTGGGCGGTGCTCTTGTAGATGCCGAGGGCCGAGCCGATCTGCGTAACCCCCATCTCCTTGCCCTCCTGCTGGAGCAGCAGGAGGATATCCAGCGCCCGGTCGATGGAATTGATAAGTTCGTTGTCGCCGGCCATTTTTCCCCTCCCAGATTTGGCCTCCGCCGGAAGGCCGGGCCTTTTTCTCCAGAGTAGCATAAACTGCCGCCATCACGCAACTTGCTTGCTCGGCCGTTGCTAAGCGCCCGGCCTGCGCCCTCCGCGATAAGCAGCCCTCGCGTTCACATAACATTCCCCGCCCCCATAATATATAGTGAAAACCATTATGGGAGATGATCACCTTGCCCAAAATCAAAAACAACGCCGTCGCCGCCTACGTCGCCGGCGAAATCGCCAACAACGCCAGCGTCTGCCGGCAGTTCGCCCGTATCCTCGGCGGCGAGGTCATGCACTCGAACGACGGCTCCTGCGCGGTTATGCGCGTGCGGCCCGAACTTTCGCCGACCATCCTCGGCCGTCCTTTCGAAGCGACCGCCATGTTCGAATACCAGCGCCCGACATCAACGGCAGCACCCTGAACACCGGCGAAGTATTGGTCCGCCAGCGCGAGGTCAACCCCTTCATCGATGCCCTACGGGAGAACGACATCCTCGTCACCACTGTCCAGACCCACTGGTTGTTCGACCGGCCGCGCCTGATATCCGTCCACTTCGAGAACGTCGGCGACCCGCTCGGTTTCGCCGAAGCCGTCGCCGACGCCATCGCCGTCCTCACCGGCCGCGCCGATGAAGAATCAGAGTAGCGGTCGCTCGGCCAACCCCCCAATAAACAAAAAGCCCTCCGGCGAAGGCCGGAGGGCTTGAAAAATTTTCCCTATCCCAGAATCCTTTTCACCGCGTCGTCCGCCGCCTCCCACTCCCCGCTGTACGGGTCGTAGGTGCAATACCAGGGCTTCGCGGCCACCCCACCGTCCAGCATATCCGGGCGGCAGTCGTAGCAGGCGCAGCGAAACTCGGAGGCTTTGCAGATGTAAAATTATGTAACGGTCCGGCGCCGCAAAAAAGACTCCCGCGCACCGCGCGGGAGTCTTCGTTCTACCGGGATGGTGCGGGCGAAGGGACTTGAACCCCCACGGTTTTACCCAACGGATCCTAAGTCCGTCGCGTCTGCCAGTTCCGCCACGCCCGCATGCACAAAATAGAAAATGGTGACCCACGATGGACTCGAACCATCGACACCCTGATTAAAAGTCAGGTGCTCTACCGACTGAGCTAGTGGGTCACATTGTGGCAGGGGCGGCTGGACTCGAACCAACGCATGACGGAGTCAAAGTCCGTTGCCTTACCGACTTGGCTACGCCCCTGTGTATTGATTTAGTGGGGTGAC
>JALHDI010000218.1 GCA_022839045.1 Sporomusaceae bacterium | reverse complement strand
GGACAGCGACTCGACGTAGCGGCGCTGCCCCTCGGCGTAGATGGTATCGAAAGCGAGCGAGGATTTCCCCGAGCCGCTCAGGCCGGTGATGACCACCAGTTCGTCGCGGGGAATCTCCACGTCGATATTCTTCAAATTATGCTGCCTGGCCCCTTTGACGAAAATCTTATCCTTCAATGTTTAAAGCCTCCGACGATAATTAAATGCATTGCTTCGGCTGTAAAAAGTCCATCTGCGGCGTTGCTCCTCAGAGCGCTTGCTAGCGTACATCCGAGTACGCGTCGCGGCGCGCTCGCACCCTTTCGGGTATAAGCGATCACATCAACGCTAAAGCGTTGTGTGTCTGCTTATCCGGTGCGCCTTGCATCTGGAGCTTTTTAGTCCAGCCTAAACCTGCGAATATGTTTTTGTACAAATCCTACTTGCCTCGCGGCGTTTTCTTCTTCTCCTTCGGCCCCGGCGGGGCGTTCTGCAAGCCCTGGCGGAGCTCGACGATCATGTCCCTGAGCTCGGCGGCGCGCTCGAACTCCAGCAGCTTGGACGCCTGGCGCATCTCCTTCTCCAGCTTGCCGATCAACTCCAGCGTCTCGGAGCGCGACATGGACTTGATGCGCTCGGTGCGGTACTCGCCCGGCGCCTCGGCCACCTTGGTCGTCTCGATGATCTCCTTGACCCGCTTCCGGATGGTCTGCGGCGTGATGCCGTGCTCTACATTATAGGCCTGCTGTACCGCCCGCCGGCGGTCGGTCTCGCCGATGGCCCGCCGCATCGAATCGGTGACGACGTCGGCGTACATGATGACCCGGCCGTGGGCGTTGCGGGCCGCGCGGCCGATCGTCTGGATGAGCGACGTCTCCGAGCGGAGGAAGCCTTCCTTGTCGGCGTCGAGGATGGCGACCAGCGACACCTCCGGCAGGTCGAGGCCCTCGCGAAGAAGGTTAATGCCGACGAGGACGTCGAACGCGCCGGCCCTGAGGTCGCGGATGATCTCCAGCCTTTCCAGGGTGACGATATCCGAGTGGAGGTAGCGTACCCGCACCCCCATCTCCTTGAGGTACTCGGTCAGGTCCTCGGCCATCTTTTTGGTCAGCGTGGTTACGAGCACCCGCTCGTTAGCGGCGGCGCGGGCCTTGATCTCGCCCAGCAGGTCGTCCATCTGGCCCTTGATCGGCCGCACCTCGACCTCGGGATCGAGCAGGCCGGTGGGGCGGATAATCTGCTCCGCCACCTGGGTGGATGCCCCCAACTCGTATTGCGCCGGCGTCGCCGACACGTAGACGATCTGGTTGATCCGCTCGACGAACTCGTCGAAGGTCAGCGGCCGGTTGTCGAACGCCGACGGCAGGCGGAACCCGAACTCGACCAGCGCCTCCTTGCGGGAGCGGTCGCCGTTGTACATCGCCCTCAGCTGGGGGATGGTGACGTGCGATTCGTCGACGACGATCAGGAAGTCGTCGGGGAAGTAGTCGATGAGGGTGTAGGGCGCCTCGCCCGGCTTGCGGCCGGTGATGTGGCGCGAATAATTCTCGATGCCTGAGCAGTAGCCCATCTCCAGCAGCATCTCCAGGTCGTACCTGGTACGCTGCCCCAGGCGCTGGGCCTCGAGGAGCTTGTCCTGCGCCTTGAGCTCGGCCAGTCGCTGTTCCAGCTCGACCTCGATATCGTGCGTCGCCCGCAGCATGTTGTCGCGCGAGGTGACGTAGTGGCTAGCGGGGTAGATAGCGATGTGCTTGCGCTCGGCCAATACCTCGCCGGTCATGGTGTCGATCTCGATGATCCGTTCGACCTCGTCGCCGAACAGCTCGACCCGCACCGCCCGCTCGCCGTAGGCGGCGGGAAATATCTCGATGACGTCGCCGCGCACCCGGAAAGTGCCGCGGGTGAAGTTGATGTCGTTGCGGTCGTACTGGATGTCGACCAGCTTGCGGAGGATCTCGTCGCGGTCCCGGGTCTGGCCCTGCCGGAGGGACAGCACGAGGTTATAGTAGTCCTCGGGCGAGCCGAGGCCGTAGATGCAGGAGACGCTGGCCACGACGATGACGTCGCGCCGCTCGAATAGCGCGCTGGTGGCCGAGTGGCGCAGCTTGTCGATCTCGTCGTTGATCGACGCGTCCTTCTCGATGTAGGTGTCGGTGTGGGCGATGTACGCCTCGGGCTGGTAGTAGTCGTAGTAGCTGACGAAGTACTCGACGGCGTTGTGGGGAAAAAACTCCTTGAACTCGCTGGCCAGTTGGGCCGCGAGCGTTTTGTTGTGGGCGATGACGAGGGTCGGCTTCTGCACCGCCTCGATGACTTTGGCGACGGTGAAGGTCTTGCCGGTGCCGGTCGCGCCCAGCAGCACCTGGGCCCAGTCGCCGTTCCTTATGCCGCCGGCCAGCTTATCGATGGCGGTCGGCTGGTC
>JALHDI010000082.1 GCA_022839045.1 Sporomusaceae bacterium | reverse complement strand
CGCCCCGGCGGTGAGCATCGTCAACTCGCTCATCAGCCAGGCGGTCAAGGACCGGGCCAGCGATATCCACATCGAACCCCAGGACAAGAACCTCCGCGTCCGCTTCCGCATCGACGGCGTGCTGCGCGAGGTGGTCACCTTCCCGCGCCACACCCATGCGTCGCTGATCTCGCGCGTCAAGATAATGAGCGAGATGGACATCGCCGAGAAGCGTCTGCCCCAGGACGGCCGCATCAAAGTATGCGAGGCCGGCCGCGACATCGACATCCGCGTGTCCACCCTGCCAACCATCCTCGGCGAGAAAGCGGTCCTCAGGATACTGGATAAGCAGACGGTGATCCTGGATATCAACAGTCTGGGTTTTTCCGCCGATAATCTTGGCAAATACCGCAATTTATACCGCCAGCCGCATGGCATGATCCTCGTCTCCGGGCCAACCGGCTCCGGCAAGACCACCACCCTCTACTCGACCCTCGCCGCCGTCAACGTGCCGGGCAAAAATATCATCACCGTCGAGGACCCGGTCGAGTATCGTCTCGACGGCGTCAACCAGGTCCAGGTCAACCCCCGCGCCGGCCTCACCTTCGCCAACGGCCTGCGGTCCATCCTTCGCCAGGACCCGAACATCATCATGGTGGGCGAGGTCCGCGACACCGAGACGGCCGATATCGCCGTCCGGGCCGCCCTAACCGGCCATCTCGTCCTTTCCACCGCCCATACCAACGATGCCCCCGGCGCCATCACCCGCCTCATCGACATGGAAATCGAGCCCTTCCTGGCCGCCTCGTCGGTGCTCGGCGTCGTAGCCCAGCGCCTCGTGCGGGTCATCTGCCCGGAGTGCAAACAGAAATACGCGCCCCTCGCCGACTCGCCCGAGCGCCACTTCCTCGGCCTCGGCCCCGACGACGCCGTCACCCTCCACCGCGGCATCGGCTGCATGCGCTGCGGCCACAGCGGCTACCGCGGGCGGGTGGCCATCCACGAAGTCATGCCCGTCACCCCCGAACTGCACGAGCTCATCATCCGCCGCGCTTCCACCGGCGAGCTCGCCGCCCTCGCCCGCCGCCAGGGCATGACCACCATGCGCGAGGACGGTATAGCCAAAGCCCTCGCCGGGCTGACCACCGTCGAGGAAGTCATGCGCGTGGCGTACAGCGGAGAATAACGGAGGTAACGCATGGAATCCCTGCTGCGCGAAGCGGTGGCCCGCAAAGCCTCCGACCTGCATATAACCGTCGGCATCCCGCCCGTCCTCAGAATCGACGGCGACCTCGTCCGCATCGACCGGCCGGTCCTCTGTCCCGCCGACACCGTCGCGCTGTTCGCGGCCATCGCCGCCGAGAGCCACCGCGCCGTCTTCGACGACCGGGGCGAAGTCGACTTTTCCTACGCCATTCCCGGCTTGAGCCGTTTCCGCGTCAACGCCTTCCGCCAGCGGGGCGCCGTCGCCATCGTCGTCCGCATCGTCGCCGAGCAGGTGCCGACGCTGGACGAGCTGGGACACCCCGACACCGTCAAAACCCTCGCCCGCAAGCCTCGCGGCCTGGTGCTCGTCACCGGCCCCACCGGCAGCGGCAAGTCCACCACCCTGGCGGCCATGATTGATCTCGTCAACCGCGAGCGGGCCTGCCACGTCGTCACCCTCGAGGACCCGATCGAATACCTCCACCGGCACGACCGCAGCATCATCAACCAGCGCGAGATCCACGCCGACACCCATTCCTTCGCCGCCGCCCTGCGGGCGGCCCTCCGCGAAGACCCCGACGTCGTCCGCCGCCCTGCGGGCGGCCCTCCGCGAAGACCCCGACGTCGTCCTCGTCGGCGAGATGCGCGACCCGGAAACGATCGCCACCGCCATCACCGCCGCCGAGACCGGCCACCTCGTGCTGGCCACCCTCCACACCGGCGACGCCGCCCAGACCATCGACCGCATCATCGATGCCTTCCCGCCCTACCAGCAGCAGCAGATCCGCGTCCAGCTGTCGCTCACCCTCCAGGGCATCATCGCCCAGCAGCTCCTGCCTCGCCGCGACGGCGGCGGCCGGGTGGCGGCCCTCGAAATCCTCCTGGCCACCCCGGCGGTGCGCAACATCATCCGCGAAGGCAAGACCCACCAGATACCTTCCGTCATCCAGACGGGCGCCAAGAACGGCATGCAGACGATGGACAACGCCCTGCGCGACCTCTGCCGCCGCGGCCTGGTCGGCACCGACGAGGCGCTGGCGCGGGCAAGCGACCCGGAAACATTGGCCAGGCTTCTTAATGGATAGAAACACCCGGGCTTTTAGCCGGCGCCCATGTAAGGAGAAATAACCGGTGTCGAAAACATTCGCCTACAAAGCCAAGGACCGCACCGGCCAACTGTTCACCGGCTCGCTCGTCGCCGAAAACGAGGCGGCCGTGGCGGCATACATACGCAACCAGGGCTACTTCGTCACCCAGATCAGGCCGGCCGCCGACAAAGGCGGCTCCCTAAATGGCCTGGCCGATATTTTCAACCCCGTCAATTCCAAGGACCTGGCCGTCTTCTGCCGCCAGTTCGCCACCATGGTCGACGCCGGCCTCTCCCTCACCGTCAGCCTCGGCGTTATGGTCGATCAGACCAACAACGCGCGTCTTAGGGCGGCGGCCAAAGACCTGCTCGTTAAAGTGCAGGAGGGCGAGACCATGTCGCGGGCCATGCAGAACCACCCCGGCGTCTTCCCCGACATCATGGTCAGCATGGTTGAGGCCGGCGAGGTCGGCGGCGTGCTCGACGTCGTTCTTGAGCGCCTGGCCGTCCACTTTGAGAAAGACAGCAAGCTGACCGCCAACGTCAAGTCGGCCCTCACCTACCCGGCGGTGGTCGTTACCTTTGCGGTCGTAGCGATAACCTTCATCCTCACCTTTGTCCTCCCCCGGTTCGTAGGCCTCTTCCAAAGCATGAAAGTGGCACTGCCGGCGCCGACCCGCGCCCTGCTGGCAGTCAGCACCTTCCTACGTGAATATGGCCTAATTCTGGCCGCCGTGCTCGCCGTTGCCGCATTCGGCCTGCGGCTCTACCTGCGCCAGCCCCAGGGACAGCGGCTTCTGGACAAACTTATGCTCCATGTACCGGTGATGGGCGGGTTATGGCGCAAGATCGCCGTCGCCCGCTTCAGCCGCACCCTCAGTACGCTGCTGCGCGGCGGCGTGCCCATCATCACCGCTCTCGAGGTCGTCAAGAAAGCGACCGGCAATCGCCTCATGGCTCGCGCCCTCACCGCCGCCCAGGAGGGCGTGAGCGAGGGCCTCGGCCTGGCCGCCACCCTCGGCACGGCGCGCGTCTTCCCGCCGATGGTCGTGCAGATGGCGGCGGTCGGCGAGGAGACGGGCGAACTCGACAAGATGCTCGAGAAGGTCGCCGACTTCTACGAAAGCGACGTCGACGACACCGTCGGCCGCCTGAGTACCCTATTGGGCCCCATCCTCATCGGGACGCTGGGAGTGGTCATCGGCGCGATCATCATCGCGATCCTCATGCCGCTCTTTGATGTCATATCAGGTATTGGTAACGTAAAAATGTAAGACAGTCTTTTTCGGAAGGAGGTGAGTGAATTGCTGATTAATCTGCGTAAAATGATGCGATACCAGAAGGGGTTTACTCTGGTCGAGCTAATGGTCGTAGTAGCAATAATTGGTATACTAGCTGCCATCGCTATTCCCCAGTTTACTGGGACCACCGCGTCCGCCCAGAGAGGCAAACTGCAGGCCGACCTGCGGACCATCGACAGCGCTAACGCGATCTTTTTCGCCAGGACTGGCGCCAATGCTGCTACCGTGGCCGCCCTGGTGCCTGATTACCTGGCCGCTGAGCCGACAGCACCGCTTTACGGCGGGGCGACGACGGCGGTATACGAAATCGCGGGCGGTCGTGCCCAGGTTGTTATAACCGGTGGTGACCATCAGGGTACCTTCAACGCCGAAACTGTGCCGGCGCCGTAAACCATGCCAGGGAGAAAGATATTTGCCGGGTCAAGGCAGCTTACGGGGTGCCTTGGCCTTGCTGTCTTCTTACCGCGCACAACCCCAAGGAGATGCCCTTGTTAATTCTTATCTTTTTCCTTCTCGGCCTGGCGGTAGGCAGCTTCCTCAACGTCTGCGTCTACCGCCTGCCGGCCGGGGAGTCGATCGTCAGCCCGCCCTCGCACTGCCGCGCCTGCGGCGTCCGTCTCGGGCCCGCCGATCTCATCCCCGTCCTCAGCTACATCCTCCGCCGCGGCCGCTGCCGGTCGTGCGGCGCTCCCTTCTCCGCCCGCTACGCCCTGGTCGAGCTTGCGACCGGCGCGCTGTTCGCGTGGTGTTTCTTTGTGTTCGGCCTCGGGCCGGCGCTCCTCAAGGCGTTTGTCCTCACCTCCTTTCTCGTCGTCATCACCCTCATCGACTTCGACCACCAGCTCATCTACGACAAGGTCCTCGTATGGCTTGCCGGAGTCGGTGTCGCCATAAACCTTTCCTTCGCCTATACGCCCCTGTGGGGCTCAACCATAGCCCTGCCCGTCGGCCCGTTCGACATGCTCCTCGGCGGCCTGATAGGCGGCGGCTTGCTGCTGGCCATCGCCGTCGTCACCCGCGGCGGCATGGGCGGGGGCGACGTCAAGTTCGCCGCCGCGCTCGGCCTGTGGTTCGGCTGGCAGCACACCCTCCTGGCCATCTTCCTGTCCTTCCTCGCCGGCGGCCTCGGCGGCGGGGCGCTGCTGCTCCTCAGGCTCAGGAAGCGCAAGGACATCATCCCCTTCGGGCCGTTCATCGCCGCCGGCGCCTTCATCGCCCTCATCTACGGCCCCGGCATCGTCGCCTGGTACGTCCGCCACTTCCTCGGCCGGTGATATTTTCCCGTTAACCCCCGCCGTCCCGGCAGGTAGCCGGCGGCTTTTGTCTAATTAATACATAATACGACAGTCTGGAGCATCTCGAGGCCGTTCAGAAGTGCCCAGATGCGCGGCGCACCGCAGGATGGTCCGCGAAGGCGTACTTGGTTGCGTACGTCAAGTGGGCCATCCGAGGAGCAACAAAGCAGATGGGCGCTTATCAACGGCCGGGACCAAAAGGAGAGTGGGGATATGGATCTTATCAACTACATGGAAACCCTCGTCTGGCAGCACCTCCCCGAGCAGCTCGCCAACCACGCCGACGCCTGCAACTGCAAGCGCTGCCAGTACGACATCGCGGCCCTGGCGCTCAACTTCCTGCCGCCCCGCTATGTCGTCACCGACAAGGGCCAGACGCTGACCAAGGTCAAAGCCCTCGACCAGCAGTTCTATGTCGACATCATCGCCGCGCTCACCAACGCCATCATCCTCGTCAAGTCGCGGCCCCACCACGACCGGGTCGATGAGTGACATCCATGCGAAACGTCTTACGGTCCCTGTTTGCCCGTCAGACGGATAACGTGCTCGGCGTCGACGTCGGCACCAGCGCCGTCAAAATCGTCCAGCTCGACCGCCGCAAGGGCCGGCCCCTGTTGAAGGCCGCCGGCGTCGTGGACCTGCCGCCCGGCATCATGGAGAACGGCGCATGTCGCGACGTCAAAGCCCTGGCGGCTGTTTTGCGTCAGGCCCTGAGCACCAGCGGGGCCAGCCTCCGCGACGCGGCGCTGGCCATCGGCGTGCCCGCCCTGTTCGTGCGCGAGATTTCTTTTCCGCCCCTCAGCGCCGAAGAATTGCGGGAGGCTGTGAAGTGGGACAGCGAGAAATACGTCCCCTTCGCCCCTGAAACATATTATTACGATTACGCCGTCACCGGCCGCGGCACGAGCGAGCTCGAGCTCAGGGTCATGCTCGCCGCCGCGCCCCGCGAAGCCGTCGACGACCTGGTGGCCGCGGCCAAGGAGGCCGGGCTCCGGCCGGCGGCCATCGACGCCGAGCCCCTCGCCATCTACCGGACCCTGCCGGCCGCCGGCAACGCGCTGGTGGTCGACATCGGCGCCGAGCTTTCCCACGCCGCCATCTTCCAGGACGGCGCTCCGGTGGTGGCCCGTCCCTTGCCCATCAGCGGCCAGCGGTTCACCGAGGTCGTCATGGAAGCCTTCGAGCTCGGCCAGGTGGAGGCCGAGCGCCTCAAGCAACGCCAGAAGGGCCTGCTCTTCCGCCCGGGCACCCAGGGGGAAACGTCCGCCGTCCACCGCCGCTTCGAGCTGCTCGTCACCGAGGCGGCCCGCGAAGCCATGCGCACCATCGAATACTACCGCATCCAGAACAAAGAGGCGATTATCGACAAGGCCTTCCTCACCGGCGGTGCCGCCGCCCTGGAGAACATCGTCCACTACTTCGCCGCCCAGTTGGACGTCCCGGTGGTCATCCACGACCCCCTGGCGCCGTTCGATGTCGCCGGCAGCTTCGATCCCCAGCATGTACGCAGTCTCGGCGGCCGCCTCGGCGTAGCCGTCGGCCTCGCGCTGAGGGGAGGGGAAGGATGATCCACATCAACCTGCTGCCGCTGGCCGAGCGTCAGCCCAAATGGCGGACCGGCCGGATTTTCTTCACCCTCGTCTTGCTAGTCCTCGGCGCCTTTCTGAGCATCTGGGGCTATTTCCAATTCATGCTCGCCCACACCGAACGCAACCTGGAGGAAACCAAGAATCGCCACCAGCTTCTGCGTCCGGCGCGCGAGGCCATGCTGGCCGCCAACGCCAAGCAGCAGGGCATCGACGCAAAGGAAAACGTGCTCATCGCCCTCACCCGCGACCGCGCCTCCTGGTACGCCGTTCTCACTCAACTCGGGGCCAAAACGCCCCCCGAACTGTGGTTCACCGACCTTACGGTCGATAAAAGCGTGCTGAAACTGACCGGGATGGCCAAGAGCACCCCGGACCTGGCCGCTTTCATGCGCAAACTTGAGCAGGACGACCTGTTCGCCGAACCGACGTTGGTCAAGGCGGAGCGGGACATCACCACCTTTGCCACCAAGTTCGAAATCACCCTCAAGATCAAGGGGAGGTAACCGTGGCGATCAGGCTGCCTAAAGAACTCTCCCTAAAACATAAGCTGATCCTGTTCGCGATCGTTACTTTGCTGGCCGCCGTGGTGGCCTGGTTCTTCGTCTTCCAGCCCCAGCGGCACCGCCTCGCCGAACTTGACGGCCGCTACCGGAACGAGAAGCTGCAGGTGGATACTATCGAAGCCCATGTGCTCGCCCATCCCGATCCCGCCAAGCATATGGCCGAGCTTGACGCCCGGCGGCGGGTCGTCGACCGGATGCTGCCCGAGACCCCCGGCGTTAGCGATTTCCTCGTCGCGGTCGAGAAGGCGGCCCGCGCCAGCGGCGTCCAGATTATGCACATCAAGCCGGCCCAGGTCGTGAGCCGGAACAACTACCAGGAAACGCCGCTCGACATCCTCGTCAGAGGCGACTTTTTCCAGACGGTCGGCTTTCTCAAACAGCTTGAAGACGCGCCGCGCTTCAATTCCGTGAATTCCCTGACGATGAACATGAAGCCGGGCGGCGGGCTGGAGGCGAAGTTGCAGGTGGTAATCTACAGCGTTAAAAAGTAACGGCCGTTGATAAACCCCCATCTGCGGCGTTGCTCCTCAGGGCGCCTTGCATCTGGGGATTTCTGAACGGCCTTATGGAGTAACGAGGACCAGGGCAAATGCCTTGGTTTTTTGCTGTCTGCCAGGCAGGATATGGGTCCTGTGGCTTAGAAATACTACAGTTATAATTTTTTCTATATAACCGTTGATTGGGGAGGACTGACCGATGTTTCGTTTCCTGACCGCCGGCGAATCACACGGGCCGTGCCTGACGGCCGTCATCGAAGGCCTGCCTGCCGGCCTGCCCGTTGACAGGGCCATTATAAACGGCGACCTGGCCCGCCGCCAGCAGGGCTACGGCCGGGGCGGCCGCATGCGCATCGAGAAGGATGAGGCCGAGGTGCTGTCCGGCCTGCGCTTCGGGCGCACCCTGGGCAGTCCGCTTACGCTCTCGATAAGGAACCGCGACTGGGCCAACTGGCAGGAGCGGATGTCGCCTTCCGGCCCGGCGGTGGGGGAGGCGGTCACCGCGCCGCGCCCCGGCCACGCCGACCTGGCGGGGATACAGAAATACGGGCATGACGATATCCGCAACATCCTCGAACGGGCCAGCGCCCGCGAGACGGCGGCCCGCGTCGCCGTCGGCGCGGTCGCCCGCCAGCTGCTGGCGGCCGTCGGCGTCGCCGTGGCCGCCCATGTCGTCGCCGTCGGCGGCGTGGCCGCCGCCCGCCGCGCTTACACCGCGGACGAAATCGGGAGCCTCGCCGCGGCCTCGCCGTTGTTTTGCGCCGACAAAGCGGCCGAAGCGGCGATGATGGCGGCCGTCGACGAAGCCAAGACGCGCGGCGACACCCTCGGCGGCGTTTTCGAGATCGTGGCGTCGGGCATGCCGCCCGGACTGGGCAGCCATGTCCACTGGGACCGCCGCCTCGACGCGGCGCTCGCCGCCGCCCTTATGTCCATACCGGCCGTAAAGGGCGTCGAGATAGGGGAGGGGTTCGCCAACGCCGCCCTGCCCGGCAGCCAGGCGCATGACGAGATTTTTTACGACCCCGGCCGCGGCTACTACCGTAAGACCAACCGGGCCGGCGGCGTGGAAGGCGGCATTTCGACCGGCGAAGACCTTGTGGCCCGGGCGGTGATGAAGCCCATCCCGACCCTCATGGCGCCGCTGGCCTCGGTGGATATCGCCACCAAGGCGGCCGCCCGCGCCAACACCGAGCGCAGCGACGTCTGCGCCGTGCCTGCCGCCGCGGTGGTGGGCGAGGCGGCCGTAGCCATCGTCCTCGCCGGGGCGGTGCTGGATAAATTCGGCGGCGATCACCTGGAGGACGTGCTCGCGGGGGTGGAGCACTACCGGCGCCGCCTGCGCGGCGGTCCAAGATGAAAAACATCGCGCTCATCGGCTTCATGGGTACGGGGAAGAGCAGCACCGGCCGCCTGCTGGCCAGCCGCCTCGGCCGCCCGTTCATCGACGTCGACAGGAAGATAGAACGCGAAAGCGGCCTCACCATCGGCGAAATCTTCGCCCGGCACGGCGAGGCATACTTCCGGGCCTTGGAGAAGGACGCGATCGCCCGCGTCTCCCGTCACCGGAAAGCCGTCATCGCCACCGGCGGCGGCGTCGTCCTCGACCCGGACAACATGGCGCGGCTGCGCGCCGGCGGCGTGATAATCTGTCTGACCGCCTCGGTCCAGACCATCCTGGAACGGACGGGGCGGAGGAGCACCCGCCCGCTCCTCGCCCGCCCCGACCGCGAGGAGGCCGTTTCCAGGCTGTTGGCCGAGAGAGCCCCGTTGTACGCCCAGGCCGACTTCATTCTCGATACCAGCAACATCCCGCCCCGGCTGGTGGCGGAGAAAATCATCGCCTTTCTCAGGCAGGAGGGGCATATCCATGACCGAAGTTAACGTCAACCTACCCGGCGGCGGGTACGCCATCCACATCGTCCCCGGCGGCCTCGACCTGCTCGGCGATCTCGTCCGCCGGCTCAAGCTCGGCGACCGCGCCTTGGCGGTGACGGACGCCACCGTCGCCGCCCTGTACGGCGACCGTGCCCTGGCCGCCCTTCGGCGGGCCGGCATGTGCGCAGATCTCGCCGTCGTACCGCCGGGAGAGGAATCGAAATCGCTGGCCGCGGCCGAAGGGCTCTACAGCAAAGCGATCGACGGCGGGCTCGACCGCAGGTCGCCGATCATCGCCCTCGGTGGCGGGGTCGTGGGTGATCTGGCCGGGTTCGTGGCCGCCACCTACCTCAGAGGCGTGCCCTTCATCCAGGTGCCGACAACCCTTCTCGCTCAGGTCGATTCCAGCGTCGGCGGCAAGGTGGCCGTCAACCACCCGGCCGGCAAGAACCTCATCGGCGCCTTCTACCAGCCGCGCCTCGTGGTCGCCGACACCGCCGCCCTGGCGACCCTGCCGGCCCGCGAGCTGGCCTCCGGCCTGGCGGAAGTCGCCAAGTACGGCGTCATCGCCGACGCCGCCTTCTTCGCCTGGCTGGGCGCCAACAGCGAGGCCATCCTGGCGCGCGAAGCCGGGGTCCTCGGCGAGATCATCCGCCGTTCCTGCGAGATCAAGGCCGCGGTCGTCGAACAGGACGAGAAGGAAAGCCATCTCAGGATGATCCTCAATTTCGGCCACACCATCGACCACGCCGTCGAGGCGGCCACCGGCTTCGCCCGCTATACCCACGGCGAAGGCGTGGCCATCGGCATGTACGGCGCTGCCCGCCTGAGCAACCTCCTCGGCCGCTGCGGCGGGGAGACGGTCGAAAACGTCGCCGCCCTGCTTGCGCGGTTCGGCCTGCCGACGGCCGCCCGCGGCTGCCGCGTGGATGACCTGGCCGCCTACCTGGCCAGGGACAAGAAAAGCATCGGCGGCGCGGTCAACTGGGTGCTGCCCGACGAAATCGGCCGCGTCGCCATCAGCAACGACGTGCCCGAGGAGGCGGTCCGCCAGGTGCTGTCCGAGATTACGTAAGCGGTCTCGGGTTTAGCTAAGTCCGCCATTACGAATACTAGCTCTACGACAACGCGCCGGCTCGCGGCCGGCGCACACATGGGGGAGATACGATGCTTGACCGGAGGGTGCTCGGCGACGTTTTGACCGCAGCCTTGCGGCACGGCGGCGATTTCGCCGACATATTCGTGGAAAACCGGGCCACCACCATGGTGTCCTGCGAAGACAACAGGATCGAGCGCGTCAAGACCGGCACCGACTGCGGCGCCGGCGTGCGGGTGATTTCCGGCGATACCACGGCATACGCCTACACCAACAAGATCACCGCCGAGGAACTCGTCAAGGCCGCCGACGTCGCCAGCCGGGCCGCCAAGATTTCGGCGCGGGACGTCAGCATCGACCTCAAGGCGGTCAAACCGACGGTCGAGTTGGATATCGCCGTCATGCCCGACACCGTCTCCATCGACGACAAGGTGGCGGTCGTGGCCGCCGCCGACGAGGCGGCCCGCGAGGTCGACGGGCGGATCAAGCAGGTGATGGTCGTGTACGGGGACGTTATTCAGGACGTCACCATCGCCAACTCGCTCGGCCGGCTGGTCGAGGACCGCCGGGTGCGGACCAGGCTGTCGGTAAACGCCGTCGCCGGCGGCGACGGGCAGATCCAGACCGGCTTCGAAGCCATCGGCGGTACGCAGGGCTTCGAGCTTGCGAAGCGCGACGCCTGCGAAAAAATGGCCCGCGAAGCGGCCCGCCGGGCGATAGCCGCGCTCGAGGCCAAACCCGCCCCCGCCGGCAGGATGCCGGTCGTCATGGCGGGCGCCGCCGGCGGCACCATGGTTCACGAAGCGTGTGGCCACGGCCTGGAAGCCGACCTGGTCCAGAAAGGGCTGTCGGTTTACGCCGGCCGCCGGGGGGAGCAGGTGGCCTCCCGCGACGTCACCGTGGTCGACGACGGCACCATGCCCCGCCGCTACGGGACACTGCGCTTCGACGACGAAGGCTTCCCTGCCCAGAAAACCGTCCTTATCGCAGACGGCATCCTCAAGGGCTTCATGTACGACTACCTGACGGCCGGGCGCGACAAGGCCGACCACACCGGCAACGGCCGGCGGGAGTCCTTCGAGCACAAGCCCATCCCCCGCATGCGGAACACCTATATAGCCGCCGGCAAGCAAGACCCGGCCACCGTCATCGGTTCGGTCAAGAACGGCCTGCTGGTCAGGAAGATGGGGGGCGGCCAGGTCAACACCGTCAACGGCGATTTTGTCTTCGACGTCGCCGAAGGCTACCTCATCAGGGACGGGAAGGTGGCCCACGCCGTGCGGGGCGCGACCCTCACCGGCAACGGCCCGGAAGTGCTGCGCCAGATCGACATGGTGGGCAGCGATTTGGGCTTCTCGATCGGCACCTGCGGCAAGGACGGCCAGGGAGCGCCGGTGTCGGACGCGCAGCCGACGATCAGGATACCGGAGATCGTCGTCGGCGGCACCGACCATACCGGCCGTTGATAAGCGCCCATCTGCTTCGTTGTTCCTCGGACGGACGCTCGCCGTACTTCCCGCAGTACTGCCTTCGCATCCGTCCTCCGGTACGCCTTGCATCTGGGCGCTTCTGAACGGCCTTTCCGGCCGTTCGTGAGCGCGGCGGGCAACCAACCGTATAAATCCAAGCACGGAGCGGCCTTTGACACGGCCGCTCCTAATATTTGCAAATATTCTGGACTGACCGGTCAATTTTAGGCAGGATAGTACTGCTCGGGGGCGAATATAATCAAATGAATTTTCACGGCTGGGGGAGAGAAAAAAGAGTGGCCACTGACAAAAAGAAACTTGTTAAAATTGTAGCGATTGTCGTAATTGCGTTCACGGCAATGATCGCCTACCGCATTTACGCCAACCTGGCGGCGAACAAGGAGCGGGCCGGCAGGGTTACCCAGGGGCGCGCGGTCGCGGTGGAGGTCAATAAGGTCGGCCGGCACGACATCCAGCCGGTGCTGAGTTTCTCCGCCAACCTCGAGCCTTTCTGGACGGCCGACCTGTCGCCGAAGGTAGACGGCCGGATCGCCGCGCTGTTCGTCGACGAAGGCGACAGGGTCGCTGCCGGGACGGTCGTCGCCTCGCTCGACACCGACGAACTGCTGCCCCAGGTCACGCAGGCCGAAGGCAGCGTGTACGTCGCCCGCGCCAACCTGGAACAGGCCGAGCTCGACCTCAAGCGGGCCATACCCCTGGCCCAGCAGGGAGCCATCTCCGCCCAGGCCCTCGATACGGCCAAAATAAAACGGGATCTGGCCATCGGCCAGTTGCGCTCGGCCGAAGGCACACTCGCCCAGCTCCGGGCCAGGTTCGGCAACGCCAACGTCGTCGCCCCGCGCGACGGCGTCATCACCAAGCGTTACCTGCAAGCCGGCACCTACGCCCGGACCGGTACGGCGATCGTCAGCCTGGCCGACCTGAGCGCGATGCTCGTCAAAGCGTCGGTCGGCGAGGCTGAAATCAGCCAGCTTAAGCTCGGCACGGCCGCCACCGTGAAGGTCGGCGCCCTCGGCGACCGCCCGTTCGCCGGCAAAGTGACCCGCCTGACTCCGGCGGCGTCGTTGCCGGTCCGCACCTTCACCGCCGAGGTCACCGTGCCCAACGCCGACGGGCTGCTGCTCGCCGGCATGTTCGCCCGGGTCGAGATCGCCGGCGACGTGCGCAAGAACGTCGTCGCCGTGCCGGAAAGCGCCCTCGTCCTCAGGGAGGATCAGAAATCGGTGTACGTAGTCATGAACGGCAACAAAGTCCAGCAGCGCATCCTCAAGCTCGGCTACATAGGCGGCGGCTGGGCCGAAGTGCTCGACGGCCTCAAGGAAGGCGAGCTGATAGTTACCGGCGGGCAGAACAAGCTGCGTGACGGGGCGACGATCGAGCGGCCCGGTGGGAAAGGGGAATAAACGCTGATGGGTATTTTTACCTTTATCAAGCGGCCCGTTTTCACGACGATGGTCGTCATGCTCCTCGTCGTCTTCGGGTTCAACGCTCTTCCCAACCTCGGCGTAGACCTGTACCCCGACGTCGATTTCCCCATCGTCACCGTCACGGTCACCTGGCAGGGCACTTCGCCGGAAGAGATGGAGACCCTGGTAACCAAACCGATTGAGGACGCCGTCAGCTCGGTTTCGAACATCAAAACGCTGTCATCGGTAACATTGGAGGGCTTCTCGCAGACGACGCTCGAGTTCACCTTCGGCACCGACGCGCAAATGATGGCCAACGAGGTGCGCGAGAAGGTGGCCGGCATCAGACGGCGGCTGCCCGACCAGATCGACGAGCCGGCGGTGCGGCGCTACGACATCACCGCCCAGTCCATCATCTATTTCAGCCTGGCATCCGAGACCCGCAGCCGCGGCGAAGTCCGCAAGATTGCCTGGGATATCGTCAAGGACGAACTGCAGCGCCTCGACAACGTCGCCAATGTTGACGTCTACGGCGCGCAGGCGCGCGAGATCCACGTCTACGTCGACCCCCGCAAACTCGAAGCGTACAACATCGGCTTCAAGCAGATCTTCGACATCCTCGACGCCCAGAACATGGACACCCCCGGCGGCCGGTTGAAGGAGAAGGGCACCGAGATAACCATCCGCACCCTCGGCCAGTACAAGAGCGTCGACGACATCAAAAACATCGTCGTCGCCAGCCAAGGACTGGAGATCGTCAGGATCGGCGACATCGCCACCGTCGAGGACGGCTGGGAGGAAGAACGCAACTTCGCCCGTACCAAAGGGACGCCCAGCGTCATGATCGCCGTCCAGAAGCAGTCCGGCTCCAACACCGTCGACGTCGCCGACCGGGTGCGGGACCGGATGGACTGGCTGCAGAAAAACGTCCTGCCGCCCGACATCAAAGTGACCGTTACCCGCGACAGCACCCGTTTTATCCGCGAAAATGTCCACGACGTCACCATGTCGCTCGTCTTCGGCGGCCTGCTGGCCGTGCTGATAACCTTTCTTTTCCTGCAGAACACCCGGGCGACCATCATCGGCGCCATCGCCATCCCCACCTCGATCATCGCCACCTTCTTCCTCATGAAGATCATGGGCTTCACCCTCAACAACATGTCGCTCATGGGGCTCAGCCTCGCCGTCGGCATCCTCATCGACGACGCCATCGTCGTTATCGAAAACATCTACCGCCACCTTGAGCACGGCCAGCCATCCCTCGAGGCGGCCCGCGACGGCACCGCCGAGATTTCCCTCGCCGTGCTGGCCACCACCTTCTGTATCCTGGCGGTGTTCGTGCCGGTCGGCAACATGGGCGAGATCATCGGCCAGTTCTTCAAGCAGTTCGGCCTGACCGTCGCCTTCGCCGTCGCCTTCTCGCTGTTCGTCGCCCTAGCCCTCACTCCCATGCTGTCGGCCTACTGGCTTACCGGGAAATCATAACCTGGGCGCTGAAGCGGCCGAAGAAGCTTGTGGCCGCCGCCGTCCTATCGCTGTTCATCAACGCTCTCCTCATCCCCCTGCTCGGCTTCGAGTTTTCGCCGACGTACGATTCGGGGGAATTCAACATCGCCATGGAGGCTCCAGCCGGCACTTCGATCGACAAGATGAAAGAACTTGTCGGCCAGATCGAACAAGAAGTGCTCCAGATTCCCGGGCTGGAGACGGTGTTTACTAATATTGGCTCGGCGCGCAACCCGGTGTATAAGGGCTTCATGGGCGTGCGGCTCATTCCAGCCGATCAGCGCGACAAGTCGATGATGGAGATCATGGATGAACTGCGGGTCAAGTTCCGCCAGATCCAGGGCCTCAAAGTGGCGGTCAACAACGCCTCCGGCGTCGGCCGCGGCGACCCTCGCCCCATCCAGATCGCCTTCCGCGGCCCCGACCTGGAGGAACTCAGGCGACTTGGCACTGAACTCGCCGACGAGATCCGCAAGATTCCGGGCACCACCGACGTCGACATCTCCAGCGCCCAGTCCGAGCCCGAGGTGATAATCAGACTCGACCCGACCCGCATGGGTCAGCTCGGCGTCGACGCCACCAGCGCCGGCAACGTCGTTCAGATGGCCTTCCTCGGCATCGTCCAGAAAAACGTCTTCAATGTCGCCGACAAGTCCTACAACATCAGGATCCAGATGTCCGAAGAATACCGCAAGAACATTGACGATGTCGCCAACCTGCGCATCTACAGCGGCAAAATCAACAGCTTCGTCCGCCTCGGCGACATCGCCGACATCAGGTTCACTTCCGGCCCGACCCAGATCGACCGCGAGGGCCGCCAGCGCCAGATCATCGTCTATGGCAACGCCGTCGGCATTTCCACCGGCGAGGTCATGGCCAAGGCGATGAACGAGATCATCCCCAGCATGAACATCCCCTTCGGCTACTCCTACCGCCTCGTCGGCCAGGCCCAGACCATGAAGGATTCGTATATGGAGATCGGCAAAGCCCTGGCCCTCGCCGTCGTCCTCATCTACATGGTGCTGGCCGCCCAGTTCGAGAGCTTCGTCCACCCCTTCACCATCATGCTCTCGCTGCCCTTTTCGCTTATCGGCGCGGTGCTGGGGCTGCTGCTGGGCGGCAAGACCATCAACATCATGTCGATGATCGGCCTCATCATGCTGATGGGCCTCGTCACCAAGAACGCCATCCTCCTCGTCGACTACACCAACCATCTGCGCGGCAGGGGCATGGCCATCGAAGAAGCGCTCGTCGAGGCCGGCGCCGTGCGGCTGAGGCCCATCCTCATGACCACCTTCGCCATGATCCTCGGCATGCTGCCCATTGCCCTCGGCTGGGGCGCCGGCGCCGAAATGCGCTCCTCCATGGGCGTCGTCCTCGTCGGCGGCCTCATCACCTCCACCTTCCTCACCCTCGTCATCGTTCCGCTCGTCTATCTTATCGTCGACACCTTCCAGAACTGGTGGCGCGCCAACACCCTCCACCAGAAACTCGCCACAGTCAGCCTCTACGGCCGAATGTCCATTGCCTGGCTGAGGGGCGGGTACCGGTCCCGCTAACGCCAAGCAGCCCGAACATCGTTCGGGCTGCTTTTTGTCATCCGGCAACACCATCAGAACCCTATAGAGTAATTATTACCTGACAACCCTCATAATAGTGTAATGCGGCTGCTGCCTATTATTACCAGCGCAGGAGGGAGCGCCGCCGGAGGAGAAAGCGGGCCGGCCACAGAATAATAGGCGATAATGAGCATAAACAAATATTATACCCGGCAAAGCAAAAGTGATGTGCCGAGCGGCTTGTCGTTATCGCAAAATTCTGCTACGCTTAAAATGTAAAAAACATCACGTACTATTTTTCCCGTAGTATCAGGAACACAAAGTGAGCATTGGTTGATCCTGATGCCTCATTTTTTTGTGTGGGCCGGCTGTCTCGATGCGGACATGTTCTGTGAGGGAGGTGATACTGTTGTTCGTAGTAACGATTGATCAGGACAAATGCGTTGGCTGTAGCGAATGTGTCGCCACTTGCCCGGCCAAAATCCTGTCCTTGGTCGACGGCAAAGCCGAAGTGACCGGCGAAGAGTGCATGGGTTGCCAAAGCTGCATGATGATGTGCCCGGCTGAGGCCATCGTCGTCCAGGAGTATTAAAGGCCCTAATAATGCGGAGGTGAAGAGTATGGCAGATTCCAAGACCCCATTGTTGGACGATCTCGAAAAAGGCGCGTGGCCCAGTTTCGTAACCGAAATTAAGAAAGCTGCCGCAACCAAGGCTAGTTCCCAGGACCTCTTGAACCAGCTCGAGCTGTCCTACAAGGACAAGACCGGCTACTGGAAACACGGCGGCATCGTCGGCGTGAAAGGCTACGGCGGCGGCGTCATCGGCCGTTATTCCGCCAAACCCGAACAGTTCCAGAACGTCAAGGAGTTCCACACAGTCCGCGTCAATATGGTTTCCGGCTTCTTCTACACCACCAAGGCCCTGCGCAGCCTGTGCGAGACCTGGGACAAATTCGGCAGCGGCCTCACCAACATGCACGGCTCCACCGGCGACGTAATCCTCCTCGGCACCACCACCGAAAACCTGCAGCCCTGCTTCGACGAACTGAGCGATAAGGGCTGGGACCTCGGCGGCTCCGGCGGCTGTCTCCGCACCCCGAGCGGCTGCGTCGGCATGGCCCGCTGCGAATTCGCCTGCATGGACAGCATGGACTTCATCCAGGAAGTCACCCGTCACTTCCAGA
>JALHDI010000217.1 GCA_022839045.1 Sporomusaceae bacterium | reverse complement strand
GCCGCCTGGCGGGGCGCGAGTTCATCAAGCCGGCGCCGGCGTTGTCGCTGCGCGAGATTCACCATGGAGAAATCGGCGTATGACCAGCCAGGTACCGCGACCCGTTGCTCTGGTCATCCTCGACGGGTGGGGCATCAATCCCTCCTGTTCGCATAACGCCGTCTGTCTGGCCCGTACCCCGCGCCTGGATGGCCTGCTGCAGGACTGGCCCCACACCCGTTTGCGGGCCTCCGGCCTCGATGTCGGCCTGCCCGACGGCCAGATGGGCAACTCCGAGGTCGGCCATCTCAACATCGGGGCCGGGCGCATCGTATACCAGGATTTGACCCGCATCGGTCGCAGCATCGAAGAGGGGGAATTTTTTCGCAACCCGGTGCTGGTCGAAGTCATGGCCAAGGTGCGTCGGCGGCAAGGCACATTGCATCTGATGGGACTGCTGTCCGACGGCGGGGTGCATTCCCATCTCAGCCACGTCTTCGCCCTGGTGGAGATGGCCCGGCAGCAAGGCATCGAGGAGTTGTGCATCCATGCTTTTCTGGATGGCCGCGATACCCCGCCGCAGAGCGGTGCCGGCTACCTGGCCGACCTGGAACGGGAACTGACGCGGCAGGGCCTGGGGCGGGTGGTGACGGTCATGGGGCGCTACTGGGCCATGGATCGCGACAACCGCTGGGAACGGGTGAAACGGGCCTATGCCGCCATGGTGCAGGGGGCCGGACCGCAATTTCCCGACAGCGCCGCGGCCATCACCGCAGCAAGTAAATAAGAAAAACAAAGAGAAAGCCGTCGTTCCGTGTGCGACGGCTTTCTCCTTTTATGTTTCATTCTACATAATAAGCGCATATAATACAGCGACATACATTTAAGGAGCGACCGAGATGAGCAATATGAACCGCCTGCTGACGAAATTGTTCCAGCCCTCAGACTCGCCCGTTATGCCCCGCATGCACCCCTTCAATTTCCTCCTGCACCTGCAGCCGGTAGTGCAGCCGGGGCGCTGCACGGTCGACCGGACCGGGCCGCTCAGCGAGCCCACCGAACAGGCCCTTGTCTCCTACCTCATGGGGATGGGCTTCGACCGCGAAACCGCCCAGGCGATTGTCGGCACCTGGAAGACGGATGAGGCGATGAAAGAAGACGGCATACTGGAATAAAAACAATGGCGGCCGTTCAGAGGGCCTCTGAGCGGCCGCGAACAAATTTTACCCTATAATTTCGGTACTTTCACCGTCGACACCATCAGCCACGACAAAATCAACAGCACGAGCGCCTGTCCCGTCACCGGCAGCACCGGCGCAAAATACGCGCACGCGGCGAGGACAGGCCCGGCCACCGTTATCGGCAGGCCGACGAAATGGCCCCTGACGCCGGAAACGTTGAAGCGGGCCAGGCGGAGCGCGCCGCAGATCGGGAAGACGGTCGCCAGCGCGTAGCCGCTCCAGCCGATGTCGGCGAAGACCAGCAGATAGGCGATGAGCGCCGGCGCCACCCCGAACGAGACCAGGTCGGCGAGCGAATCGAGCTGCTTGCCGAATTCGCTGGCGACGTTCAGGCGCCGGGCCACCCGGCCGTCGAGGCTGTCGAACAGCGCCGCGCCGAAGACCAACGCGACGGCGAGCGCCCACTGCCCGACGAGGGACAGCAAAATAGCCGCCAGGCCGGCCGTTAGGTTGGTCACCGTCAGCACGTTGGGGATCCAGCGGCGCGGCATAAAAAACCACCTCTAGCTACGGAAAGCTCGGCACCGCCCCCGCGGTTCCCGAGCTTTCCGACGAAATTCACTTCTTGTCGGCCACTTTGGCCATAAACTTGGCGTTGTCGATGATATACCGCTCGTGACGCCCCTCGCCGACCTTCTCCCGGTCGTCGTAGGCTTCCACGGCGAACGTCAGTTTCTTGCCGGCGATCTCCGTCAATTCGGCCCTCGCCCGGACGGTCATCCCCACCGGCGTGGCCGCCAGATGGGAAACTTCCACCCGCGTGCCGACCGAGCCTTGGTCGGCGGCAAGATAAGGCTTGATAGCGGCGATGGCGGCCTGCTCCATGAGCGCCACCAGCATCGGGGTGGCGAAAACGGCCGCCCCCTTGTTGCCGAAGCGTTCGGCGGTATTGTCGGCCGACACCGCCACGGCCGCTTCCCCGACCGCTCCTATTGTCAGCACCGTTCCCACAGCCCGTCGTCCTCCCGGCGGAAAGTATAGACAACCTTCGGTCCCGGCTCGTCGCCGGGAGTCGGAATAGCGTTCGTGGGCGCCGCCGGCGGCGGCTCCTCGGCCGGTTTTTCCTTCTCCTCGATCTTGCCGTTGTCGAGCAGCTGCTGGAGCTCCTCGCCTTCCAGCGTCTCGCGCTCGATCAACGCGTCGGCGACGAGGTGGAGCTTATCCATATTGTTTTTCAGCATCTCTT
>JALHDI010000216.1 GCA_022839045.1 Sporomusaceae bacterium | reverse complement strand
GTTTGACGCCAGCTAGATCCACCGACTCCGACATCCACGGAAGGATCAGACCCGCGTCGATCGCCGGGCTGCCTTCACCAAGTCGGTAGTCCCCTGCGGCCGGGTCGGCGAAGAGCGGATCGGCGCCACGGGAATAGTAGGCGTTGGAACCGTAGGGATTCGAAGTCACTCTGTTGTTGGTCACGATCGAGTCGTGCAGATCGAGTGTGCCTCCCGCATTGACGTAGATGGCGCCGCCCTCGGCAGGGTTGTTTCGGCCGGAAACGACCGTGTTGCCCTCGAAAGTCGAGTTGCGGACCGTCAGCGACCCACCGTTGTCGAGATAGACTCCGCCGCCTTGAACTGTGTTGTAGCTGTAGATCGTGTACATCGAGTTGTTCGCAAACAGGCAATTGTTGGCCTCCACCGCGCTGGAACCGACATAAAGCCCTCCGCCGCGGGCGGGGTTCGCAGGCCCGGCCTGGTTGGAGAGGAAGGCGCAGTCGTTGAAAACCACGCCGGAACTGGCGGTGACCTGCACCCCGCCGCCGCCGTCCCAACGCCCGTCGCGGAAAGTCAACCCGTCGAAAGCCACCTTGGCAAGCGTCTCAAGCTGCAGCACGCGGGCGTTGGCTGCAGAAGTGCCCCGTGCCAGCACGGTCGGCCACAGGGCCGGATCGCGTGGCCCCGGCGGCCTGGTACCCGCCCTCGATCAGCAAATCCTGCAATCCGGCGAGGCGATACACATAGGCCATGCCGAAGGCCGGCGCCGCCGTGAAAGTCTCCCCTGCAATCCGGAGGGTGTCGCCGGACTCGACCAGGGCGAAAGCGATGCTGGGATCTCTGAAAGCCGTGGACCATGACGACCCGACGGTGTTGTCCCCGGACGAGGCGACATGGATCGTCGCGTTCGTCGGCAGGGTCGAAAAGGCCGACACGCTCGACCATGCCGTCCCTGCGCCGTTGGCTGCGGCGATGCGGTATTCGTAGGAAGCGCCTCGGGAAAGCCCGCTCAACGCCGTGTCGAAGGCACCCTCAACCCGCATGCCGACAGGCACCGTGGAGGTGACGGTGGTTCCCGACTCCCAGTAGTGGAAGACGACATCGGGAAGCTCTCCGCCATCGTCAGCGAGCGTCCCGCGCAAAAGCGCGGTGGCGTGGCCGCACAATATCGCGCCGTCGTTCGACACCGCCGGCAGCGTCGCGAGAATCGTCGGCGAGCACGAGGCGACCGCCGTGTTGCCGTAGGCGCCCATGTTGACGCGGCCGCCGTTTGGCGCGAGCTCGCGCGCGAAGGCCGAAGCGGGATCCCCGCGGTCGATCACGGGACTGTCGACGGTCGCCGTCGTCCAGGAGCCGCCGCGGAAGGCGCCGCCCGCGTAGTGGCCGGCGGAAGAAGCCAAGTGATAGTGAAGCGCGTCGGCGAACTGCGGATCGATCGAATGGCACCCCTGCCGCCCGGCGTTGCTGCCGTCGCCGACGTCGGAATACCAGACGCCCGTGAGCGTTCCCGACGCGTCGGCTGGCAAGTTGATCAAATCCACGTCGTGCCCCCAGACGATGCTGTTGGTCATGGCGATCTGGCCCGCATCGTGGCGGATGCCCGTGGCGCCGGTCTTGCCGGCGTCGTTGTCGACGATCGTGCAATGATCCAGCGACGTCGTCGCGGTCGAGCCGAGCGTGTAGATGCCGCCCGAAGAAGTCGAAGCCACGATGTCCGTCGTGTTTCGCGCGATCAGGACGTTGCGAAGCCGCAGCGCGCCGCCGTTGTTGTAGACGGCGCCACCGCGCCCTTGTCGGGAGCCGGCAGTGGAGGAGGTCGACTTGTTGTCGACGATCAGACTTTCACGACATTCCAGGGATCCGCCCGCGGCCACGTAGAACGCCCCGCCGTAGGCCACCGCGTTCTTCGTCGCATAGGCGTGGTTTCCAGAAAACGTGGAATCCACGACCGACAGGACGGCCAGGTTGCCGACATAGGCGCCTCCGCCCCAGCCATAGCACGCGTCCTGAGGGCTCCCCGTTGCGTTGCCCGAGACCGTGCAGTTCGTCAGCGCCACCGAGCTGCCCGTGATGTAGAATCCTCCGCCGATGGCGTTGTAGCGGTTGTAATAGGCCACGTTGTTGCTGATCGCGCAACTGTCGAAAAGGACGCCGGAGGACGTCCCGATGTTGACGCCGCCGCCTAAACCGTAGCTGCCGGATCGAATGACGACGTGTTCGAACGTCACGTTGCTCAGCCCCGATAGACTCAGCACGCGGCCTTGCGGCGTCGTGCCGCTGCGCGCCAGCGCGGTGGGCCACTGGACGGGGTCGCGGGGCCCGGGGAGTTCCGGATTGGCCGGATTCGCCTCGTAGCCGCCGCGGATGGCTAGGTCGGATCGGCTGGCGAGCGAATATACCTTCGTGCCGTCGGCGGCGGCGGCG
>JALHDI010000215.1 GCA_022839045.1 Sporomusaceae bacterium | reverse complement strand
GCTGAAGCGGCCGTCGGTGAGGAGGGCGACTTTGAGGCCCATGCCGGCGATGACGGCGGTGGGGTTGAGCATTTCTTTCATGCCGGGGCCGCCCTGGGGCCCTTCGTAGCGGATGACGACGACGTCGCCGTCTTTGACTTTTTTGCCGATGATGGCGTCGATGGCGGCGTCTTCGGACTCGAAGACGCGGGCGATGCCTTTGAAGACGAGCATGTCGTCGGCGACGGCGCTTTCTTTGACGACAGCGCCTCCGGGGGCGAGGTTGCCTTTTAAGATGGCGATGCCGCCGGTTTTGCGGTAGGGGTCGGCGACGGTGCGGATGACTTCGGGCCGGGTGATGGCGGCGTTTTTGATCCGGTCGGCGACGGTGCCGGTGACGGTGAGGGCGTCGGTGTGGATGAGGCCGCGTTGGGCGAGTTCTTTCATGACGGCGCTGATGCCGCCGGCTTCGTTGAGGTCCTGGAGGTGATGGCTGCCGCCGGGGCTGAGTTTGGTGATGTAAGGAGTTTTGGCGCTGATGGCGTCGAAGAGGTCGAGGGGCAGTTCGATGCCGGCGTCGTGGGCGATGGCGGGCAGGTGAAGGGCGGTGTTGGAGGAGCCGCCAACGCCCATGTCGACGACGATGGCGTTTTCGAAGGCTTTCTGGGTCATAATGTCGCGCGGTTTGATGTCTTTGGCGACGAGGGCCATGATGGCTTCGCCGGCTTTTTTGGCGAGGGCGCGGCGGGCGCCGAATTGGGCGGCGGGGATGGTGCCGTTGCCGGGCAGGCCCATGCCGAGAGCCTCGGTGAGGCAATTCATGGAGTTGGCGGTGAAGAGGCCGGCGCAGGAGCCGCAGCCGGGACAGGCGGCTTTTTCGAGGCTGTCGAGTTCGGCGGCGGTGATTTTGCCTGCTTCGAAGAGGCCGGCGGCTTCGAAGGCCTGGCTGACGCTGATGTCTTTGCCCTGGTGGCGGCCGGCCATCATCGGTCCGCCGCTGACGACGACGGCGGGGATGTTGAGGCGGGCGGCGGCCATGAGCATGCCGGGGACGATTTTGTCGCAGTTGGTGATGAGGACGAGGCCGTCGAAGCCGTGGGCGATGGTCATGGCTTCGACGGAGTCGGCGATGAGTTCGCGGCTGGCGAGGGAGTATTTCATGCCGTCGTGACCCATGGCGATGCCGTCGCAGACGCCGATGGCGGGGTATTCGACCGGGGTGCCGCCGGCGGCGGCGACGCCGAGTTTGACGGCGTCGGCGATGTCGCGGAGGTGGAAGTGGCCGGGGATTATTTCGTTGAAGGAGTTGACGACGCCGATGAGGGGCTTGGTGAGTTCTTCGGGGGTGTAGCCCATGGCGTAGAAGAGCGAACGGTGGGCCGCTCTGGTGGAGCCTTTTTTGACGATGTCGCTGCGCATCTGATCCTCTCCCTTGTTTTGGTTTTGGTTCAATTTTACCGGAATTTGTCCAATAATGATTTCAATAATTTGTGGAAAATTTTGAAAATCCTGCGTTGATGTACAAGGACGTGGACCGATATGAGTGTTTTTTTGTTGTTGATACCAGGCTGCCCTAGAAAGCCCCAGATGCAAGGCGTACCGGAAAAGCGCGCCGCGCCGCGTACCTTGGGACGTACGCAAGCAAGCGCTTTGAGGAACAACGCCGCAGATGGGGCTTTATCGGCAGCCTGGCTGGGAGTTTTTGCGGTATTGAAGCGGGGTTACACCATTCCTGTTTTTGAAGCAGGTGGTGAAGTAGGCGGCGTCTTTGAAGCCGACGCGGCCGGCGATTTCGGTGACGGTGAGGTCGGTGGCGGCGAGCATTTCGCCGGCTTTGGCGAGGCGCAGGTCCTGGACGAAGTCGACGACGGACCGCCCGGTGAGCTGTTTGAAGGTGCGGCTGAGGTGGAATTGGCTGAGGTAGACGGCTTGGGCGATGTCCTGGAGTTTGATGGGGCTGTCGAGGTTGGCGCGGATGTATTGTTCGACTTTGTCGACGAGCGGCGGTTTGCGGTCGGCGCCGGGGGCGGCGGCGGCCGCGGCTTTGGCGATGAGGACGGCGACTTCGGCGGGTCGCACGGGCTTCAAAAGGTAGTCGGCGACGCCGGCCCTGAGGGCGGTGCGGGCGTAGTCGAATTCGTTGTAGGCGGAGACGATGACGATGTTGGCGCCGGGGTTGTCGGCGAGGATGGCTTCGGCGGCCTTGAGGCCGTCGCAGCCGGGCATGCGGATGTCGAGGAAGACGAGGTCGGGCCGGTGCTCGGCGGCGAGGCGGACGGCGTCGAGGCCGTTGTCGGCTTCGAGGCAGGCGGCGACGGGGAGGCGCTCTTTGGCGACGACCATTTTGATGAAGGTGCGGACGGTGATTTCGTCGTCGGCGACGAGGATTTTAATGTCCCGCATCGTGGTTACCGCCTATCGCCGGGAA
>JALHDI010000081.1 GCA_022839045.1 Sporomusaceae bacterium | reverse complement strand
TGGCGGCGCGCAACGTCGCTTTCACGGTGACCGTAACGCGTCCGTCGCGCCACTACTTTCCGCTGGCGGAGGATATGCTCTACGTCGTCAGGGAGCTTGAGGGCGAAGACGGACAGCGTCGCCTGCTTGTCGCAGCCAAGATGGGGAAAGCCCCCTCGTAAGAGGGGGCTTATAATTACGATATCGAGGAGTCGCACTAACGTGTGGAAAAAATGGTTCGGACGCACTGGCCAGCAGAGCGAAAAAGCTTTCGGCGATCTTGACCCGGCCCGCGTCCCGCGTCACGTCGCCATCATTATGGACGGCAACGGCCGCTGGGCTCAGAAGCGCGGCTTGCCGCGCACCTTCGGCCACCGGGCGGGGGCCGAGGCCCTCAAGGCGATCGTGCGCACGACGGCCGAGCTGGGCATCGGCGTGCTCACGACGTACGCTTTCTCCACCGAGAACTGGAAACGGCCGGCGGAGGAGGTCGATTTGCTCATGAACCTCTTTTCCGATTATCTCGATAACGAGATCGACGAACTGAACGAGAACGGCATCAGGGTCCGTTTCAGCGGCAAGACCGACGAACTGGCGTCCGGTCTCAAGGCCAAGATCGACCGGGCCGAAGGCATGACCGCCGCGAACGCCGGCCTGGTGCTCAATATCGCCGTGAACTACGGCGGGCGGGCGGAGATCACCCGGGCGGTGCGGCTGATCGCCGCGGCGGCGGCCGCCGGCGGCCTCAAACCGGACGATATCAGCGAAGAGCTCATCGGCCGGCACCTCTACACCGCCGGCCTGCCCGACCCCGACCTGCTCATCCGGCCGGCCGGCGATCTGCGGATCAGCAATTTCCTTCTCTGGCAGTCGGCGTACGCCGAATTCTGGTTCACTGATATCAACTGGCCCGATTTCCGGTCCGAACACTTAATCGCCGCCGTGGCCGACTTTCAGCGGCGCGACCGGCGGTTCGGCGGGCTGAAGAAGTAGGTGTATAGATGCTCATCCATAGGGTTATAACGGCCGTAATCGGCATAATAATCGCTATATACGTCGTAAACTACGGGCAATGGGTGTTCGCCCTCGCCGCCCTCGTCCTCACGCTGCTCGCCTGGCACGAGTTCTCGGCGATGGCGCGTTGCCGACAGGTAGAGACCGCCTACTGGCTGGGGCTGGGCGGCATCGCCCTTATCTGGGGCACGGCCTGGTTGGGCAACGCGCGCGAGACGGTGGCGGTGGTGCTGTTGATCGCCTTCGTCGTCATGGCCAAGACGGTCGTCGTCCCAGAGCGCTTCACCTTCCAGAACGCGACCGCTACCATCGCCGGCGTGGTCTACATCGGCCTGGCGTTCGCCCACCTCATGCTGCTGCGGTTCACCGACCACTCGCTGGTGATGGCCACCAAATTCGGCCCCCTGTCGGCCGGCGCCGTCTATCTGTGGCTGGCGTTCGTAGGCACTTGGTCGTCCGATACCTTCGCCTACTTCGTCGGCTCGAAATTCGGCCGCCATAAGCTGGCGCCGAAGGTCAGCCCGGGTAAAACCTGGGAGGGCACCGTCGGCGGCGTAGCCGGCAGCGTCATCGGCGTGACCGCTATGGGCGCCGCCTGCGCGCTGCCGCTCGGCCACAGCGCCGCCATCGGCCTGCTGGTGGGCATCGTCGCTCCGGTCGGCGACCTTGTGGAGTCGTCGATGAAAAGGTTCTGCGGCGTCAAGGATTCCGGCCGGCTGCTGCCCGGCCACGGCGGGGTGCTCGACCGCTTCGACAGCGTCATGTTCGCCGCGCCGGCCGTTTATTACTATCTCCATCTATTCATCGTGCGCTGACGCGCCGCAAGGAGAATTTCATGCTAAAGCGCATCGCCGTTTTAGGCTCGACCGGCTCGATCGGCACCCAAGCCCTCGAGGTGGCGGCCGCTAATCCCGACCGTTTCCGGGTCGTCGCCCTGGCGGCCCATCACAACGACCAACTGCTGGCCGAACAACTCGAACGTTTCCGGCCGACGCTGGCCGTGCTCGCCGACGGCGAAGCCGCCGACCGGCTGCGCGGCCGCTACCGCGGACCGGCCAAGATCATGGCTGGCGAGGAGGGGCTGACCGCCGCCGCCACCCTGGCGGAAGCGGACACCGTTCTGACGTCGCTGGTCGGCTTCGCCGGCCTCCGGCCGACGCTGGCGGCCATCGAGGCCGGCAAGAATATTGCCCTGGCCAACAAGGAAACGCTGGTGGCGGCCGGCGAGCTTGTCATGGCCGCGGCGAAGAGACGCGGCGTCGCCATCCTGCCGGTGGACAGCGAGCATAGCGCCATCTTGCAGTGCCTGCAGGGGGAGGGGAGGGCCGGTGTCCGCCGCCTGATCCTGACCGCCTCGGGCGGCCCGTTCCGCGAGCGGGCCAAGGAGACGCTGCCCGGCGTCACCGTGGCCGAATGCCTGCGCCACCCCAACTGGTCGATGGGCCGCAAGATAACCGTCGATTCGGCGACGCTGGCCAACAAAGGGCTCGAGGTCATCGAGGCCCGCTGGCTGTTCGATGTCGGCTACGACAACATCGACGTCGTCGTCCACCCCCAGAGCATCATCCATTCGATGGTGGAGTTCGTGGACGGGTCGGTGATGGCCCAGCTCGGCCGTCCCGACATGCACCTGCCAATCCAGTACGCGTTCAGCGCTCCCGACCGCTGGCCGGCGGATTTCGCCCGCCTCGATTTCACGACCTTAACCGGGCTGACCTTCGCACCGCCCGACACCGACCGGTTCCCGGCACTGGCCATGGGGTACGAGGCCGGACGGCGCGGCGGCACAGCCCCCTGTGTCTTCAACGCCGCCAACGAAGCGGCCGTCAACGCCTTTCTGGCCGGGGAGATCCCTTTCACCGCCATCGCCGCGTCGATCCGCCGCGCGCTCGACGCCCACGCGACCGTCGCCGCCCCGGCGCTCGATGACCTCTGCGCCGCCGACGAATGGGCGCGGGCGCTCGTGGCCCGGATTGTTCCCGAACTGAAATAACCCTTGGAAGAGGTGGAAGCTTGTTGACGACCACGATTGTCGCCACGATTTTTGTTCTCGGCCTGCTGGTCCTCGTCCACGAGGTCGGCCATTTCGTGACCGCCCGCCTTACCGGCATGGGGGTACGCGAGTTCGGCATCGGCTTCGGGCCGGCCCTGGCCAGCAAGAGATTCGGCGAAACGGTTTATTCCCTGAACCTCATCCCGCTGGGCGGCTTCGTCAAGATCGCCGGCATGGACCCCGACGAGGAACAGACCGAGAAGTCCTACGGCTCGAAGCCGATCTGGGCGCGGATGCTGGTCATCGCCGCCGGCTCGCTGATGAATTTCGTGCTGCCGGTGCTGCTGTTCTTCATCGTCCTGCTCGGCGCGGGCGTTGACCAGGCTTCCGACAAGCCGATCATCGGCAATATCATGGCCGACAGGCCGGCGGCCCGGGCCGGACTGGCCGCCGGCGACCGCATCATGGCCGTGAACGGCGGCAAGATCGAGACCTGGATGGATTTTGTCCAGGTAATCCGGGTAAACGCCAACAAACAGATAACCATCGTATACGACCGCGGCGGCGTCACCAAAGAGGCGGTTCTCGTTCCCGAACACGACGCGAAAATGAACCGCGGCATCATCGGCGTCACGCCGCAGGTAACGAACTATCGGCCGGGACCGGGCGAAGCCTTCGCGATGGCCGTAAAACAGACGGCGGTCGTGACAGCCGCCATTTTCACCGGCCTGGTGCAGATGATCATCGGCCAGGCGCCGGCCGATGTGGCCGGACCGATCGGCGTAGCGCAGATGACCGGCCAGGTGGCCCAGTTGGGCTTTCTGCCGCTCCTCCAGTTCGCCGCTTTCCTCAGCATCAACCTCGGACTCATCAACCTCCTGCCGGTGCCGGTGCTCGACGGCGGCCACCTCGTGACGCTGGCGGTCGAGGCCGTGCGCGGCAAGCCTCTGAGCCGCAGCAAGCTGCAGATCATCCAGACGATCGGCTTTGCGCTGCTGATGACGCTGCTGCTGCTGGCGACGTTCAAAGATATCACGCGGATTTTCTGGTGACGGCGATGGCGATCAAGCGCAAACGCACCGCGCCGGTCCGTATCGGCAAGATAACCGTGGGCGGCAACGCGCCCATATCCGTACAGTCGATGACCAACACCAAGACCGACGACGTGGCCGCCACCGTCGCCCAGATCGGCCGCCTGACCGCCGCCGGCTGCGATATCGTCCGGGTGGCCGTTCCCGACACGGCAGCCGCCGAAGCGTTAGCGGCCATCAAGGAGGCGGTGGGGGACGTGCCCATCGTCGCCGATATCCACTTCGACCACCGGTTGGCGCTGGCTGCTTTGGAGCGGGGCATCGACGGCCTGCGCCTCAACCCCGGCAACATCGGCGACCCGGACCACGTCGCGGCTGTCGTGAAGGCGGCCCGGAAGCGCCGCGTGCCGATCCGCATCGGCGTGAACGCCGGCTCGCTGGACAAGACGCTGCTCGCCAAGCACGGCGGCCACGCCACCGCCGCGGCGATGGTGGAGAGCGCCCTCGGCCATATCCGCATTCTCGAAAAACTGGACTTTTACGATATCAAGGTATCCCTCAAAGCCCACGACGTGCCCCTGACGCTGGAGGCCTACCGGCTGATGTCGCGGGCGGTGGACTATCCCCTCCACCTCGGGATCACCGAGGCGGGCACGGTCAATACCGGCATCATCCGTTCGGCGGTCGGCATCGGCGCCCTCCTGGCGGAGGGCATCGGCGACACGGTGCGCGTGTCGCTGACCGGAGACCCGGTGGAGGAGGTGAGGGTGGCGAACGAAATCCTCAAGGCCCTCGGCCTCAGGGAATACGGCCCGACTCTCGTTTCCTGCCCGACCTGCGGCCGCACCGAGATCGATCTCGTGGCCGTCGCCGGGGCGGTGGAGGAGCGGCTCAAGACGGTGAGGAAGCCGCTGAAGGTGGCGGTGATGGGCTGCGTGGTCAACGGCCCCGGCGAGGCGCGGGAAGCCGATATCGGCGTGGCCGGCGGCAAAGGGCAGGGGCTGATCTTCCGCAAGGGAGAGATTCTCCGCAAGGTGCCCGAGGACCAGTTGATAACGGCGCTGTTCGCCGAAATAGACAAACTCGTCGAGGAGGAATAATATTATCATGCGCGCATCCCAGCTTTACGCCCCTACGCTGCGGGAAACGCCGGCCGAAGCCGAGGTAATCAGCCATCAGCTCATGCTGCGGGCCGGGTTCATCCGCAAGGCGGCCGGCGGCATTTACAACTACCTGCCCCTGGCCTGGCGGGTGCTGAAAAAGATCGAAAAGATCGTCCGCGAGGAGATGGACGCCAAGGGGGGCCAGGAACTGCTGATGCCGATCGTGCTGCCGGCGGAGATGTGGCAGGAGACGGGCCGCTGGGACGTTTACGGCGACGAGATGTTCCGCCTCAAGGACCGCCACGGCCGCGATTTCTGCCTGGGGCCGACCCACGAGGAGATGATCACCACCCTTATCCGCGACGAGGTGCGCTCTTACCGCCAGCTGCCGCTGATGCTGTACCAGCTCCAGAACAAGTTCCGCGACGAGATCAGGCCGCGGTTCGGACTGATGCGCGGCCGCGAATTCATCATGAAGGATCTCTATTCCTTCGACCGCGACGAAGCCGGCCTCGACGTCAGCTACAACAAGATGTACGACGCCTACAGCCGCGTCTTCACCCGCTGCGGGCTGACTTTCCGCCCGGTCGAGGCCGACCCGGGCGCCATCGGCGGCAAGGGCAGCCACGAGTTCATGGTCATCGCCGACTCGGGCGAGGCGGCTATCGTTTACTGCGGCGGCTGCGACTACGCCGCCAACGTCGAAAAGGCCGAGCTGCACCCCATCGCGGCGCAGGCCGAGGAGCCGGAACAACTGATCCTCAAGGACACCCCCGGCACGAAGACGATCGCCGCCGTGGCCGAGTTCCTCGGCCTGCCGGCCGACAAGACGGTCAAGACGCTGGCCTATATGACCGACAAGGGGCTGGTGTTCGCCCTGGTCCGCGGCGACCACGACGTGAACGAGATCAAGGTGCAGAACGCCGTCGGCGCGATATTCCTGCAGATGGCCGACGAGGCGTCCCTGGCCGCCGCCGGCACTTCCCCCGGGTTCATGGGACCGATCGGCGTCAAGGACGTCATCGTGGTGGCCGATGCGACGGTAATGAAGATGTACAATACGGTGGTGGGGGCCAACCAGCCCGATCGCCACTATGTCAACGTCAACCCCGGCCGCGACTTCAAGCCGGCCGTCGTCGCCGATATCCGCCTTATGCAGGAGGGCGACCCCTGCCCGCGCTGCGGCGTGCCGGTGAAGACGGCGCGCGGCATCGAGGTGGGCCAGGTGTTCAAGCTGTACACCAAGTATTCCAAGGCTCTGAACGCCACTTACCTGGACGAGAACGGCAAGGAGCAGACGATCGTGATGGGCACGTACGGCATCGGCGTCAGCCGTACGATGGCCGCCGCCATCGAGCAGAACAACGACGCCAACGGCATCATCTGGCCGGCGGCGATCGCTCCGTTCCACGCCGCCGTCATCCCTGTGAACAACGCCGACCAGGGCCAGCGCGAGCTGGCGGAGAAGATTTACGCCGAGCTTGGCGTCGCCGGCGTCGAGGTTGTGCTCGACGACCGCGACGAGCGCGCGGGCGTTAAGTTCAAGGACGCCGACCTGATCGGCTACCCGCTGAAGGTGACCGTCGGCGCCAAGGCGGTGAGCGAGAACAAGGTGGAGGTCAAGACGCGGCGCAGCGGCGAGGTCCACTTCTTCCCGGTAGGGGAGGCCGTCGAGGGCATCAAGGCCCTGCTGGCGACCCTGTAAAAATCGACGCGAGCCCCGGTATGGAAATGCCGGGGCTTTTTTCGTTAGTCGAGTTTTGGCAAATATGGCCACCCGTTTGGCGACAGTACGGCCGAGTCGGCGCCGGCCATGCAAGCGCGTTCAACCGCCGGTCCAGCCAGTGGGCGAGGCAACTTCGCGCTCAAACCGCAGTAGCTGTAATTGTTGATAGTTTTACGACTATAGCAGGAATTGGCGCGGCGGGCGCCAAATATTGTACAGTGGTAGCCAAACAGCCACAAAATGTTGTTATTCCAGGCGAATACAGGAGAGTGCCGCTTGCATACCTACTGCATCATCCCCGAAAAGTCCCAGAGCCTCCTCGACCTGCTGCCGGAGCTCGAGTTGACCGCCGCCGAACGCGAACTGCTGGCCGGCGCGGTCGTCGCCAAAGTTCATGTCGATACCGAGGCCCCCGGCTGGGAGGTCCACCTGACCGCACCGGTGCCGCTGCCGGCCGACGTGCTCGACCGGGCCGCCGGGCATCTGTGCCGGCGCTGCGGCCTGAAACAAACCGGTTTCGTCCTTGCCGCCACCAAGGATTTCGCACTATATCTCGCCGAGAACTGGCCGGATTTCGTCGCCGGCGTCGCCGGCGGCAACCCCACCATCCGGCATCTGCTGTCCGGGGCCAGGTGGCAGTTCGACGGCCACACGCTCGCCCTGGAGACGAACGGCGACCTGTCGGGCCAGATTCTCGCGGCCCGCGGCGTCGATAAAGCGATCGCCGCGTTCGTCGCCGAAAGGTTCGCCCGTCCGTGCGCGGTGGCGTTCCTGACCGTCGCCGCTGCCGAACCCGAGCGGTGCGACGACGATATGCAGGCGAATGGCTACTCCGAGCCGCCGGTCGAGAAGAGCCCCGCCGCCGCGAAGAAGAAGGCGCCCGAGAACCCGCTGCTGTTCGGCCGCGCAATCAAGAACGACCCGGTGCCGCTGGCGAGCATCGAGGAGGAGGGGCGCAACGTCGTCGTCGCCGGGCAGATCGTCAAGCACGAGCTGCTGGAACTGAAGTCGGGGCGCACACTGCTGTCGTTCGACGTCGCCGACCTCGGCGGCGGGATCAGCGGCAAAGCTTTCTTCGACGATAAAGCCCAGATCGCCAAGCTGGCCGCCGGGCTGGCCGACGGCATGCTCGTCAAGGTCAAGGGCACGGTCCAGTACGACAAGTACGCCAACGAGCTGGTGATGTTCGCCGACAGCATGTGCCGCCTCACCAAGCCTGAACGCACCGATGCCGCCGCGGTGAAGCGGGTCGAGCTGCATGCTCATACCCGCATGAGCGCCCTGGACGCCGTCGTGTCCACCAAGGCGCTTATCAAGACAGCCGCCAAATGGGGCCATCCGGCGGTGGCGATCACCGACCACGGCGTCGTGCAGGCCTTCCCGGAGGCGGAGGAGGAGGCGGCCAAAGCCGGCATCAAAGTTATCTACGGCATGGAAGGCTACCTGTTCGACGATGACATCAACCAGGCCTACCATATCATCATCCTCGCCAAGAACAGCGTCGGCCTCCGCAATCTTTACCGCCTGGTGTCGCTGTCCCACCTCAAGTACCTGCACCGCACCCCCCGCATCCCGCGGACCATCCTGGCCGAGCACCGCGAAGGGCTAATTCTTGGCTCTGCGTGTGAAGCAGGGGAGTGCATGCAAGCGCTCATTAACGGCGCGAGCGATGATGAAGTCAGCAAAATCGCGGCTTTCTACGATTATCTCGAAATCCAGCCGGCCGCCAATAACGCCTTCCTGGTACGTCTGGGGAGGATCGCCGACGAGGAAGGACTGCGCGACCTGAACAGGCGGATGTGCGCTCTGGGCGAGCGGCTCGGCAAGTCGGTGGTGGCGACCTGCGACGTCCATTTCCTCCAGCCGGAGGACGAGGTCTACCGCCGCATCCTCATGACCGGCCAGGGGTACGACGACGCCGACAAGCAGCCGCCGCTGTATTTCCGCACGACCGGCGAGATGCTGGCCGAATTCGCCTATCTCGGCGAAGCCAAGGCGTATGAGGTGGTCGTCGAGAATACCCGCCGCATCAGCGAGGGCATCGATTCTTTCAAGCCCATCCCCGACGAGCTGTACTCGCCGAAGATTCCCGGCGCCGAGGAGCAGATCAAGTCGATGTCCTACGCCAAGGCCCGCAAGCTGTATGGCGATGAGCTGCCTGAGCTGGTGGCCGACCGGCTGAAGTACGAGCTCGACTCGATCATCAACAATGGCTTCGCCGTGCTGTACCTTATCGCCCACAAGCTGGTGAGGAAGTCGCTCGACGATGGTTATCTGGTAGGGTCGCGGGGCTCGGTAGGCTCGTCGTTCGTCGCCACCATGACCGACATCACCGAGGTCAATCCCTTGCCGCCCCACTGGCGCTGCCCGGCCTGCCGCTGGAGCGAGTTCGTCACCGACGGCGCTTACGGCTGCGGCTTCGATATGCCCGACCGCGCCTGCCCGGCCTGCGGCGGCCGTACGGTCAAGGACGGCCACGACATCCCGTTCGCCGTTTTCATGGGCTTCCACGGCGACAAGGTGCCTGATATCGACCTCAACTTCTCCGGCGACTATCAGCCGGTGGCCCATAAGTACACCGAGGAGCTGTTCGGCCGCGACAACGTCTTCCGCGCCGGCACGATCGCCACGATCGCCGACAAGACGGCGTACGGTTTCGTCCGCAATTATTTCGCCGATAAGGGCGTCACCGCCCGCAACGCCCACATCAATCACCTGATAAGCGGCTGCACGGGGGTTAAGCGGACGACCGGCCAGCACCCCGGCGGCATCATGGTCGTGCCGCGGGACATGGATATCCACCATTTCACGCCGATCCAGTTCCCGGCCGACGATAAGAATTCGTCCACGATCACCACCCACTTCGATTATCATTCCATCTCCAGCCGGCTGGTCAAGCTCGATATCCTCGGCCATGACGACCCGACGGTCATCAAGATGCTTGAGGACCTGACCGGCCTCGATCCGAAGACGATCCCCTTCGACGACAAGCCGACGCTGAGCCTGTTTTCGTCCACCGAGGCCCTCGGCCTCAGCCCCGAGGAGCTCGGCTCGACGGTCGGCACGTTCGGCATCCCCGAGTTCGGGACGAAGTTCGTCCGCCAGATGCTCGAGGACACCAAGCCGCAGAATTTCAGCGAGTTTGTCCGTATCAGCGGCTTTTCCCACGGCACCGACGTGTGGTTGAACAACGCCCAGGATTTAATCAAGAGCGGCACGGCCAAGCTGTCGGAAGCCATCTCGGCCCGCGACGATATCATGGTTTACCTCATCCACAAGGGAGTGAAGCCGCAGACGGCTTTCAAGGTGATGGAGGACGTGCGCAAGGGGAAAGGGGTCAAGCCGGACGACGTGGCGGTGATGGCGGAGCACGGCGTCCCCGCCTGGTATGTGGGGTCGTGCCAGAAGATCAAGTATATGTTCCCCAAGGCCCACGCGGTGGCGTACGTGATGATGGCGTTCCGCATCGCTTATTGCAAGATTCACCACCCGTTGGCCTTCTACGCGTCATATTTCACCGTAAGGGCGACCGAGTTCGACGCCGACCTGATCGTCAGGGGCGTCCCGGTCCTCCGCCAGAAGCTGGCCGAGCTGGAGCAGAAGGGCCCCGCCGCCTCGGCCAAGGAGAAGGGGCTGGCGACGATCATCGAGATGGCGCTGGAGATGTATCTGCGGGGTTATAAGTTCGAGCGCGTCGATCTTTATAAGTCGGACGCGACCCGCTTCCTGATCGTCGACGGTGGACTGCTGCCGCCGCTGGCGTCCCTGCAGGGGGTGGGGGATAACGCGGCCCGCAATATCGTGGCGGCGCGCGCCGAGAAGCCCTTCACGTCGGCGGAGGATCTGCGCGCGCGCAGCCGGGCGGCCAAGCCGGTCGTCGATACCCTCCGCGACCACGGAGCGCTCGGCGATTTGCCGGAGGACGACCAAATCGCCCTGTTCGCCTGATTTATTTGCGAATCGGGTTGTAAATTTTACCCTGCGGTGTTATAATATTTCTGGATATGTAGCAGTGTGCGCAGGAGAGTGGGTTGCAACCCACTCTTTCATCTTATGCCAGTCGGTCGCTCGCTCATCGGTATGAGGGGGAACCGCTCAGGCTAAACTAAGTGGAGGCCGTGTTCCGCACGGCGGCGACTACGACAATAGGGGTGGAACAATAATGGCAGCGAAAGAAATCGAGACCCTCGTCGAGAAACTGGTGACCGAGATTATCCATGGCACCAATCTGGAATTGGTAGATGTGGAGTATGTCAAGGAACGGGACTGGTATCTGCGCGTCTTCCTCGCCAAGGAAGGCGGCATCGGCGTGGACGACTGCCAATGGGTGAGCGAGCGCCTGGAGAGCAAGCTCGACGAGCTCGATCCCATCAAGGACAGCTATTTCCTGGAGGTTTCCTCGCCAGGCCTCGACCGGCCGCTGAAGGAGGCCAAGGATTTCGCCCGCCACCTGGGCGACAAGGTCGAGGTGCATACCTTCGCGCCGATCAACGGCCAGAAGACGCTGGTCGGCACGCTGCTGGCCGCCGACGACGGCGGCATCAGTCTCGAGGTAAACGGCAGCCCTATGAGCATTCCGCGCGATCAAGCCTCGCTGGTGAGGCTGCACGTGGAGTTTTGACATAGTAAAAATTGAATAGGGGGTAGAAAATCAAAATGAATGCAGAGTTCATGCAAGCTTTCGAGCAGCTTGGAAGGGAGAAGGGGATCGCGCCGGAGGTGTTGTTCGACGCCATCGAGGCGGCCCTGATTTCGGCCTACAAGCGCAACTTCAGTTCGGCGCAGAATGTTCGCGTGGCCCTTGACCGCGATACGGGCGAGATCCATGTTTACGCCCGCAAGGCGGTGGTGGAGGGAGTGACCGACCCGCGGCTGGAGATCTCCCTGCCCGAGGCGCGCGAGCTCGACCCGCGCTATGAGCTGGAAGACGTCGTCGAACTGGAGGTTACGCCGAAGAATTTCGGCCGGATCGCCGCCCAGACCGCCAAACAGGTGGTGGTGCAGCGTATCCGCGAAGCCGAGCGCGGCATAATCTATGAGGAGTACTCCAGCCGGGAGAGCGATATCGTCACCGGCATCGTGCAGCGTATCGAGGCCAAGAACGTGTTCGTCGATCTCGGCAAGGCCGAGGCCATCCTCCAGCCGTCGGAGCAGATTCCCGGCGAGGCTTACCGGCACGGCGACCGCGTGAAGACTTATATCATCGAGGTCAAGAAGACGACCAAGGGTCCGCAGATCCTCGTATCCCGCACTCATCCCGGCCTTTTGAAGCGTTTGTTCGAGCTTGAGGTTCCGGAGATTCACGACGGCATCGTCGAGATCAAGTCGGTGGCCCGCGAGCCCGGGCTGCGCTCGAAGATCGCCGTGCATTCCCGCGACGAGAACGTCGACCCGGTCGGCTCCTGCGTCGGCCACAAAGGCATGCGGGTGCAGACGATCGTCAACGAACTCAAGGGCGAGAAAATCGACATCGTGAAATGGAACGCCGATCCGGCGAAATATATCGCCAACGCGCTCAGCCCGGCCAAGGTCGTCGCCGTGGACGTCAACGAGACCGAGAAGGCTTCGCGGGTCATCGTGCCCGACTACCAGCTGTCGCTCGCCATCGGCAAGGAGGGCCAGAACGCCAGGCTGGCGGCGAAGCTGACCGGCTGGAAGATCGATATCAAGAGCGAGTCCCAGGTTCAGGCGCCTGTGTAGGGGAGGGACGCCCGATGAAGCAGAAGAAGGTTCCCCAGCGAATGTGCGTCGGCTGCCAGAGTATGAAGACGAAGAAGGAGCTGCTGCGGGTGGTGCGCACCCCCGACGGCGAGATCCTGCTCGACAATACCGGCAAGAAAGCCGGCCGCGGCGCTTATGTGTGCCCGAGCGAAGAGTGTCTGGCGAAAGCGGTGAAGGCGAAGCGCCTGGAGAAGGCGCTCGAGCACGCGATCAGCGAGGATGTGTTCGCCGCGCTGCGGGCCGGGCTGAAGCAGCCATGAACCGCACCCGGCTGATGTCGCTGCTGGGCCTTGCCCAGAAGGCCGGCAAGATCGCCTCGGGCGAGGAAGCCGTGGAGCACGCCGTCCGGTCCGGCAAGGCGATGCTTGTGCTGATCGCCGCCGACGCCTCGGACAATACGAAAAAAAGTTACCGCGACCTGTCCGCTTATTATCAGGTCGCGTGTCATGAAGGACTTTCCAAGGATGAGTTCGGCCACGCCACCGGGAAACCGCCCCGGGCCGCGGTCGCCGTGACCGACGCCGGCTTCGGCAAGGCGATCGGCGAGACGTTCAAGGACTGAGCTCATGCAGCGGAAGAATTTTGGGGGTGGATGAATGTCCAAATACCGAGTCTATGAATTAGCCAAGGATTATAACACGACGAGCAAGGTTATCATTGACATCCTGGCT
>JALHDI010000214.1 GCA_022839045.1 Sporomusaceae bacterium | reverse complement strand
TCGATCATGGCGCCGCAGTCGGGGATGAAGCCGTCTTCGGTGGGGCAGTTGATGTCGGGATGGGTGGCGATGAAGGGGACGCCGGCGCGGATGAGACGGCAGGCGGCGGTGAGTTTGTCGTAGGTGAGGGTTTTGTCGAAGCCGAGGACGACGAAGTCGGGGTTTTCGGGGGTGAGGGTGAAGCCATGGGCGACGAATTCGGCTTCGAGGTCGGGGGTGCCGAGGAGGAAGACGCGGGCGGCGCTGTTTTGCCGGGCGAGGTAGAGGCAGGCGGCTTCGCCGCTGGTGAGGATGTCCTGCGGTTTGGCCGGCCAGCCCAGCGCGGTGAGTTTTTCGGCATAAAAAACAGCGGACCGGGACGAGTTGTTGGTGAGGAAGAGGTAGTCCCTGCCGCTATGGCGCAGGTAGCGCATAAAGTCGAGCGACCCCGGCAGGAGTCGTTCGCCGAGGTAGAAGGTTCCGTCCATGTCGAGGAGAAAGCAGCGTATGCCAGCAAGTCTGCGCATCGTGAGCTCACTTTTCGGTTTCCGAGATTGTTATGGGGTGTATTTCGCTAAGCAGTCTTGGCAATCCTCTCTTTTTTCGGAAAATAATGCAAAAATCAGGTATAGACGTCTGGATATTTTTTTTGCCGATGTTGCATGAAAATTCTTGCTTTGCGTTGAATATATTACGAGTATCCGATCTGAGAGGTGGCTAATCTATGGAGTTCGATTTTCCGTGGCTGAAAAAGAACGTGCTGTCGATGGGCGATAAGACGGCGGAGGCGGTCGGCCTATCCGTACGGGCGCTGGTGGATAACGACGCCGCGACGGCGGCCGGGGCGCGAGAGATAGAGAAGCAGGTCGATTCGATGTATCACGAGATCAACGAGTATTGCCTCGATAACCTGGCGGCCAGACCGTGCAGCCGCGACGAGGTTAATTTCGTGACGAGCAGCCTGAAGATCGCGATGGAGCTGGAGAGGACGTGCGATTACGCGAACCAGATCGCCAAGCTGGTGCAGAAGAAGTTCGCTTCCCAGAATATGCAGCCGCTCGCGACGCTGCACGGGTCGGTGGCGAGCATGAAGGACCAGTCGCTGGAGATGCTGCGGGGGGCGCTGCGCTGCTACGATACGCTGGACTGCGCGCTGACGAGGCAGGTTATCGATAAGGATACTTCGGTGGACAAGCGCAACCGGGACCTGTTCCGCGATATGGTGTGCGTGCTGTCGGTGCATCCGTGGATCCAGGAGACGATTATGGATTATCACGTGGCGATCCGCTATATCGAGCGGGTGGCCGACCGGGCGACGAATATCGCGGAGTTGGCGTTTTACATCGTCCAGGGCGAGCCGATGAAGAAGAAGGACGCGGGAGGCGAGGCCGGTGGTTGACGAGTATACGACGGTGATCCGCCTGGTGGTTTCGGTGGTGCTGGGCGGGATAATCGGTTTCGAGCGGCAGCACCGCGGCAAGACCGCCGGGCTTAGGACACATATCCTGGTTTGCCTGGGGTCGTGCCTGGTGGCGATTTTGTCGCTGAATCTGTATGCCGACGTGGAGGGCAAGACGAACGCCGACCCGGCCCGCCTGGCGGCCCAGGTGGTGAGCGGCATCGGTTTCCTCGGCGCCGGGGCGATCATGAAGGAGGGCCCGACGATCAAGGGTCTGACGACGGCTGCCAGCCTGTGGGTGGTGGCGAGCGTCGGCCTGGCGGCCGGGGTTGGCGCGATGGTCGGGGCGGTGGCGACGACGGTGCTGGTGGTGGTGGCGCTGGAGGTGCTGCCGCGGATCGATAAGTTGTACGCCAGCCGCAGCCCGCGGGTGACGAATCTGGTGATCAAGTCGCTGGACAAGCCCGGCCAGATCGGCCGCATCGGCTCGAGCCTGGGCGGCCTGGGGGTGGGCATTCTCCAGATCCAGATCGAGGACGCCGAGGAGCCGGGGAAGATTTATATCCCGGTGACGGTGCAGCTGCCTGACAGATGCGAACTGGACCAGGTGATAAGGGAGCTGTGCGGCATCGAGGGCGTGCTGGATATTGATAAGAAGTGACGGGAAAAACGCGAAAAAACCGCCGGGCGACCGGCGGTTTTTTGGTTGACGGAAAATAATCTGCGAGCGGACGTTCAGAAGCCCCCATCTGCAAGGCGCACCGGAAGAGCGCTTGCTAGCGTACTTGGTTGCGTACGCTAGCAAGCGCTCTGAGGAGCAACGCCGCAGATGGGGGCTTATCAACGGACGCTAAACTATCTTGCCCAAAAGATGTTGGATGAATTGGCGGGCGACTCGGCCGCTCCGCCCCGAATGGCTGAATTCCCACTGCAGGGCTTCTTTGTTGAGTTGTTCTTCGCCGAGGCCGATTTTGTGCTTCTGGGCGAGTTTGTGGACGATGTTGAGGTATTCCTGCTGGTCGGGGGACGGGAAGGTGATGGTGATGCCG
>JALHDI010000213.1 GCA_022839045.1 Sporomusaceae bacterium | reverse complement strand
GGCCGACGTCTGCGGCGTCGACCTCGCCGGCCGCCGCGTCCTCACCGACGGCGGCGCGATAAGCTACGACTACCTGCTGCTGGCCGTCGGCGCCGAAACAAGCTTCTTCGGCCTGGACGCGGTCGCCGCCAACGCCGTCGGCCTCAAAAACCTCAGCGACGCCCTCACCCTCCGCAACCACATCCTCCACATGTTCGAGCTCGCCTCCCAGGAACAAGACCCCGCCATACGGCGGGAACTCTTGACCTTCGTCGTTGCCGGCGGCGGGGCCACCGGCGTCGAGAGCGCCGGCGGGCTGGCCGAGCTCGTCCACCTCGTCCTCAGCAAGGACTACCCCGAGCTCGACTTCGCCGAAGTGACGCTCATTCTCCTCGAAGGCGGCGACCGGTTGCTGCTGGCCATGCCCGCGCCGCTGGCAGCGTTCGCCGCCAGCGAGCTCAGGAACAAGCGGGTCGAAACCCGTTTCCGCGCCCGGGTCGTCGACTTCGACGGCCGGACGATAACCCTCGCCGACGGCACCGCCATCGTCGCCCGCACCCTCGTCTGGGCGGCCGGGGTCAAGGCCGCGTCCCTCATCGCCACCCTCGGCGTGCCCACCGACCGCCTCGGGCGGGCGATCGTCACCCCAACCCTTCAGCTGCCCGGCCACCCCGAAGTGTTCGTCGTCGGCGACGCCGCCTGCCGCGAGCAGGACGGACGGCCGCTGCCGATGATCGCCCCCGTCGCCGTCCAGCAGGCCGACCTCGCCGCCGCCAACATCGCCGCCCTCGCGGCGGGACGGCCGCCGGCCATCCTCGATTACCGCGACCCCGGCACCCTGGCGACCATCGGGCGCAGCTCGGCCGTGGCCGCCGTCGGCCGCTGGCGGTTCGCCGGCTTCACCGCCTGGCTGTTGTGGCTGGCCATCCACCTCATCAGGCTGGTCGGCTTCCGCAACCGCTTCATCGTGATGGTCAACTGGGCGTGGGACTATTTCTTTTACGAAAGAGCGATAAGATTGATCCTCCGCATCTAGGCGGACATTTATTTCGGAAAGTCCACCCGCGCGCACAGGCATTATAGGTGAAAATAATAATTTTCCCGTCCCGCGCATAATTCGCCGCCGCGCGAATAAGTTGTACTAACCGCACAGCGTGGGACGAGAGATGGAGAGAGTCCGAAACCCCCTGCACGTCAGGGCTATTCGGGCTCTTTAATTTTCCCGGGAAGGGACAAGGAGGGAGGGGTCGGCAGGGGAGAGGAGAGGGGAAAGAGTATCACCGCGGAGAAATGATGAGGAGGAGAAAATTCATGACAAACCTGTTGGGTGAATTCCTCGGCACCATGGTCCTGATCGTATTCGGCTGCGGCGTGGTCGCCAACGTCCTGCTGAAAAAATCCAAGGCCGAGGGTGCGGGCTGGATCGTCATAACCTTCGGGTGGGGCATCGGCGTCGTCATGGGCGTGTTCACCGCCGTCGCCACCGGCGCTCCCCAGGCCGACCTCAACCCGGCCGTCACCCTCGCCAAAACGATGATGGGCATCTACAGCGCCCCCCACGCCGTCGCCACCATGGTCGCCGAACTGGCCGGCGCCTTCGTCGGCGCCGTCATCGTCTGGCTGGCCTTCCTGCCCCACTGGGAGATCACCGAGGACAAAGGCGCCAAGCTGGGCGTCTTCTGCACCGCGCCGGCCATCCGCAACTATTCGGCCAATATGATCTGCGAAATCATCGGCACAATGGCCCTGATACTTCCGATTTTCGCCATCTTCTCCAAGAGCGTCGGCGGCGTCGCCCCCGGCTTCGGCCCCTACTTGGTGGGCTTCCTCGTTCTCGGCATCGGCCTCAGCCTCGGCGGGCCGACCGGCTACGCCATCAACCCCGCCCGCGACCTCGGCCCGCGCCTCGCCCACTTCGTCCTGCCGATCGCCGGCAAGGGCGGCTCCGACTGGGAGTACTCCTGGGTTCCCGTCGTCGCCCCCCTCATCGGCGGCGGCCTGGCGTACCTCGTCGGCAAGGCTGTCGGCCTGATCTGACGGCCCCCAATCCCGAATGTTGACCGAAAGCCTGTCAATGGCATACAATGGGAGGTAGAGTAGAATGAGCAAAAAATACGTGCTGGCCCTCGACCAGGGCACGACAAGCTCGCGGGCCATCATCTTCGACGACGCGTCCGGCATCGTCGCCGTCGCCCAGAAGGAATTCACCCAGATATTTCCCAAACCGGGCTGGGTGGAGCATGACGCCGACGAGATCTGGGGCACCCAGATCGGCGTGGCCGCCGAAGCGGTCGCCAAAGCCGGCATCAGCCCCGGCGACATCGCCGCCATCGGCATCACCAACCAGCGGGAAACCACGGTCGTGTGGGACAAAACGACCGGCAAGCCCGTCTACAACGCCATCGTCTGGCAATCCCGCCAGACGATGGAAATCTGCGACGCCCTCAAAGCCAAGGGCCTGGCGGACACCTTCC
>JALHDI010000080.1 GCA_022839045.1 Sporomusaceae bacterium | reverse complement strand
TCCCAAGGGCAAGTCGGACGCCGAAGTGATGCGTTTCTGCCAGAGCTTCATGACTGAGTTATATAGGCATATCGGCCAGGATATCGACGTTCCCGCCGGCGACATCGGCGTGGGCGGCCGCGAGGTCGGTTTCCTGTTCGGCCAGTTCAAGCGGATCAAGAACGCTTATGAGGCCGGGGTGCTGACCGGCAAGGGCCTGACTTTCGGCGGCAGCCTCGTCAGGACGCAGGCCACCGGCTACGGTCTGGTGTATTTCTTCGACGAGATGCTCAAGGATAAGGGGATGTCCATCGCCGGCAAGACGGTGCTCGTCTCCGGGTCGGGCAACGTGTCGATTTACGCCACCGAGAAGGTGCAGCAGCTGGGCGGCAAGGTCGTGGCGGTGAGCGATTCGAACGGCTACGTCTACGACGCCGAGGGCATCAATCTGGCGACCGTGAAGCGGATCAAGGAAGTGGAGCGGGGCCGGATTTCCGAGTACGTAAAAGCCCATCCGAAGGCGGAGTACCATACCGGCTGGACCGGCATCTGGACGATCCCGTGCGATATCGCCCTGCCGTGCGCGACCCAGAACGAGATCGACGAGAACTCGGCCAAGATCCTCGTCAAGAACGGCTGCAAGGCCGTGGCTGAAGGCGCCAATATGCCGACGACCCTTGAGGGGACGAAGGTGTTCCTGGACAGCGGCGTTATATTCGGGCCGGCGAAGGCCGCGAACGCGGGCGGGGTCGCCACTTCGGCGCTGGAGATGAGCCAGAACAGCATGCGGCTGTCGTGGACGTTCGAAGAGGTGGACGCCAAGCTGAAGAATATCATGGTGAACATTTTCAAGAACTCCAGCAAGGCCGCCGAAGATTACGGCCTGAAGGGCAACCTGGTCGCCGGCGCTAATATCGCCGGGTTCGTCAAGGTCGCCGAGGCGATGAAGGCCCAGGGGATCGTGTGACAGGTAAGTCCCGCCTTGGGCGGTAACAGGATATGCTTGTAAGAAGGCTCCCCGTCCGCGCCGCGCGCGACGGGGAGTTTTTTGGTCTATCAGAATCCCCGCGGATAATACGGGGTATCGGCCGCGGGGGGATAGGGCCGGCTAGCGGCCGGGGAGGGAAGCCGCCGGGTCTTGGGCGAACTTGACAGATCCGCCGGTAATTGGGTATTATTAGAGTGCTAAGGCAAGGATGCGGGAGGGGGCTGGGAGACGGTCTCCTTTTTTTATTTTCGTGAAGGGAGCAAAAGATGGTCGTAAAAGGGAATCCGGCTGTCAGGCTTGTCAAGAAATACGCGCTGCTGTTTTTGGGTTCGGTGGTGGCGGCGGCGGGTCTGGAGTTTTTTCTGATACCCAATCAGATTATCGACGGCGGCATCGTCGGCGTTTCGATTCTGCTGAGCCATATTTCCGGCATCAACGTGAGCTATCTCCTGGTGTTGCTGAACTTGCCGTTCCTTTATGTCGGCTATACGCAGATCGGCAAGTCGTTCTGCCTTGCGACGCTGTTTTCTGTGGTGTCGCTGTCGGGCTGGGTGGCTGTTTTCCATCCCATCCCGGAGCTGACGCAGGATTTTTTCCTGGCGGCGACGTTCGGCGGGGTTCTGGTCGGCATCGGGGTGGGGCTGATTATCCGCTACGGCGGTTCGCTGGACGGGACGGAGATCGTGGCGATTATCCTTGATAAGAAGAGCGGTTTTTCCGTGGGCGAGATCATCATGTTTTTCAATTTGTTCATCCTCGGCAGCGCCGGCCTGGTGTTTTCCTGGGACAAGGCGATGTATTCCCTGGTGGCCTACTTTGTCGCTTTCAAGGTTATCGATATTACGATCGAGGGCCTCGACGAGTCGAAGGGGGTCATGATCGTCTCGGATTGCGCCGACGAGATAAAGGAGATGCTTCTTGTCAGGCTGGGAAGGGGCGTGACGATTCTGCACGGGGAGGGCGGCTATAGCCAGGAGCCGAAGAAGGTGCTGTATTCGGTGGTGACCAGGCTGGAGATCGCCAAATTGAAGGCGATTATCGACGATATCGACCCGAACGCTTTTGTGACGATTCAGGATGTTCACGATGTCATCGGCGGGAGGGTAAAGAAGAAGGCGATCCACTGACAGGGACGCCCCGGGGGATGCCCGGCAACCGTAAAATGCGGTTGCCGGGCGTTTTTTTGCGGGCATTTTTGGATCGCCTGAAGGACGGCGGAAGGCAAAGAAGGCGAGGCGACGTTCGGGGGAGCGTCGCCTCGGCGGTATAAAGCTTGGCAGGGCGTCCAATACTAGCCACGAGGCTATGCGAAGGAGGATCGGCATGGATAAGGCCCTGGAACGGGTGATGGACGCGCTCGATGTGGAGACGTTTTTCGTCTGCGGCAGCGAGGAGGCGGGCCGTAAGTATATGCTCGGCCTGCTGAAGGAGTTCGGGTTCAAGGATGTGGATGTGGTTTTTGCCCAGTTCGAGGGGCCGGGGGTAAGAGTGCGGGGACGCGCGTACGTTTACCGCCCGGCCGACAGGTACCGCTGGCTGCTGGGCGAGGCGGGCGGGGAGGCGGGCGTGTGAGCAAGGTGCTGTTGGCGCCGCTCGACCCGGTGCATGATATCGGTTTGAAGATGATCGCCCGCGGGCTGGAGCAGGCGGGGCACGAGACGGTGCTGCTGCCGCCCGACCTGACGCCGGAGGAGATCGTGAGCCAGACGCTGAGGCAGGAGGCCCGGACGCTGCTCGTCAGCCGCACGCTGGGCTACGGCGTGGCGGAGCTGCTGGCCCGCTTCATCGATCTGGCCGACGCGGCGGGCCTGCGCGCGAAGACGCGCATCGGCATCGGCGGCATGGCCGTAAGGCGGGAGCTAGCGGCCGAGTTGGGTTTCGACGCCGGTTTCGGCCCCGGCACGACGGTGGAGGAGGTGGTGTGTTTCGTCGAGCGGCGGGAGTATGTGCCCGATCCGACCCGCACCCGGAAGGAGAAGGCGGATATGACGGCCGGCTATGATTACCGCTACCGCCACCCGGGCATCGCGGGCAAGCTGGAGACGATCAGCGCGATGATCGTGGACTGGGCGAAGGTGAGGACGTCGCCCGGGGTGGAGCGCGCCCGGCTGCGCGACGAGCTGTGGGACGTGGCAAGGTGGCGGGCCCGCGAGGGCAACGGCGAGCTTTACGAGCATTATCCGGCGCTGTGCGGCGATGTGCCGCGCAGGTTTTACGAGACCGGCGAGCTTCATCCCAAGACGCGGCGGTTCACGAAGGAAGAGGTGGCGGGGCTGGAGAGCTACCTGGCGGAGACCAAGGCCCGCATGTCGGTGCTGAAGCTGCAGCACAGCCGCCGCCGGCCGCTGGTGTTCAATCAGTACGGCACCGGCTGCCCGTTCATGGATATCGGCCATATCCTGGCGAGCGAGGCGTGGGGGGCGGACGGGGTGGGGGGGCGCGGACGGAGGGGTTCCTGGACGGGTTCCTCACCCACCAGGAGGACGGGACGGTGATCACGCCCGCCAACCTCAACCGCATCGGCGCCGGGCTGGAGAAGTCGACGCTGTGGCAGGTGCGGGCCCACCGCGGCCTGAACACGCCTGAGACGGTGGTGCTGGCGGCGAAGCTGGGCGCGGATCTGACGAAGATCAATATCTGCTACGGGTCTTTAGGGGCCGGGACCGACCCCGAGCGGCTGACGGTGGACGGCTATCACGCCATTTTGTACGCGAAGAAGTATAATCTGCCGTTCGATGTGGTGACGAACGAGGAGCTGGCCGGGGTGCCGGCCTATAAGGCGTTCGCGGGGATGCTGATCGTGGCCGATCTGGCGGTGCGCCTCGGGGCGAGACCCATCCTCCAACCGCTGTTCGCTTATTCGCCGGAGGTGATGATCCACGGGCTGATGGAGGATAATTACATCGATTTCAACGCCGCGAAGGTGATGGCGCTCAGGGGGATCGTGGACGCCCCGATCTGGCCGGGGGCGCCGATCGGGTTCCTGACCCATACCGAGGACCGGGTGCAGTCGGCGATGTCGACGGCGCTGCACGCCTGCCTGGCGGCGGCGCTGGGGGTGGACGCGATTTCGATCGCTTCGACGGACGAGGCGTATTCCGGGGGGCCGATCTCGGCGCCGGCGAAGGTGGATACACTGCGGGCGGTGCAGGAGGGATTCCGGTTTCTCGGCCAGGCGGGCATCGCTCCGACGGCGGCGGCGGGCGCGGCGGCCGACAAGCTGGTGGATGGCATCGAGGGGGTGCTGGATGCGGTTATCAAGACGGGGGATTTCGTCGCCGCGCTGCACGCCGGTGCGCTGGGCAGCAGGGAGGAGGGGGCCTACCCGGGCCGTGCCGGCAAGGATACGGTGCGGACGGTCGGGTGAGGGGCGAGCTACATATTTTCCGCGCGCCGAGGGATGATAATATCGCGACTCGGGCTACAGGGAGGGTTGACATGAGTACTGATCCCTATGCGGCAGGGAAGTTCGCCGCCAATCCCTATGCGAAGAAGAGTGCGGTCGAGGGGCCGCTGGTGGTGCTGCTGCAGGGCAGGATGGAGGACCGGGGGCTGGCGCTGATCACGCCGATTTCCCGTTGCCTTCGCCGCCACGACGTGCACGAGCTCATCCTCACCGATGAGGCGGGGGCCAAACCCGGCAGCCGGGTGGACCGCATCGCTTATCTCGGCTTTTTCGCCGTGGAGCGGGGCGGGGTGCTGGTGAGCGGCGACGAGGTGCTGTTGGCCGGCCGGCCGGTCGGGGTGCTCGCCGGTTTCGACGAGACGCACATGCCCAACCATCTCAATATCGTGATCAGGACAGACCGGCTGCTGACCGGGGTGGAGCTGGGAGCGCCGCTGGGCGCCGCGGTGAGCTTCCGGTTGCCGGGCGAAGGAGGTGAGTAGCATGAGTATCGAGAGCAAACTGACGGATATGGGGCTGACGCTGCCGGAGGCGCCCAAGCCGGTGGCGGCGTATGTGCCGGCGGTGATGTCGGGCGGGTATGTGTATACGGCCGGGCAGATACCGTTTGTGGGCGGCGAGCTGAAGTACAAGGGCAAGGTGGGCCGCGACCTGGACGAGACCAAGGGGTATGAGGCGGCCCGCGTGTGCGTGCTGAATTGCCTGAGCGTGATCAAGGCCCAGATCGGCAGCCTGGATAATATCGAACAGGTTGTCAAGGTGACGGGGTTCGTGGCCAGCGCCCCCGGTTTCGGCGGCCAGCCGAAGGTTATCAACGGGGCGTCGGAGCTGCTGGGACAGCTTTTCGGCGACAAGGGCCAGCACGCCCGGTCGGCGGTGGGCGTGAACGAGCTGCCGCTGGACGCCGCCTGCGAGGTCGAGATGATCGTGAAGGTGAAACAATAGGAGGGAGATGTGGCGATGGCCAAGTTCAAGTATAAGTTCCAGATGTACAAGTATCTCCAGATGAATATCCCGACGATTTACGCCGAGGCCAAGGCGGCCGCCGACGAGATCGGCATCCCGCAGGAGCTGCGCGGCAAGTTCGGGATGACGGGCGGCATCTCCGGCTGCCCGGCGCCGCTGCGCGAGGATATCATGCACGCCGGCGAGGAGGCCGGCAAGGCGGTTATTCCGCTGGCGGGGATGGTGGACCAGATCCGCGAGCTCGTCAAGGACATCTACGGCGACGAGTATGACGCCGTGCCGACCAGCACCTGCGAGGCCGGCCTGTGGGTGACCTTCGACACGCTGTTCACGCCGCCGATGATGGGTCGCGGCGACAACTACCGCGCCCGCTACATTGCGCCTCTGGAGAAGCATTTCCACCACCAGGGTGGCTACGGACGCCCTTTCCCCGGCAAATACAAGGACATCATCGCCGACCGCGGCACTACGCCCGGCGAGCTGGGCTTCTACGGCAAGCGCCAGAATAATCTCGACACGCTGATCGTGCCGCTGGCCGGCGCCCAGTATCCGGTGCACGGCATCAAGGCGCACCCGGTGCCGCTCTTGACCAAGGTTGATCCGGAAGCCACGTACCAGGAGATGAAGAAGGTAGCCGAGCGCCACGGCAGCATGTTTACCGGTATGACGTCGCTGGCGTACGAGACCCCCGGCTACGGCTACGGCGCCAAGGACCAGGACGGCACGCCGAAGCTGCAGAAGCTGTACGCCAAGCTGTGCAAGGAGTTCAACGTCCCGTACGTGCTCGACAACGCCTGGGGCGTGCCGGGCATCGGCCACGATATCCGCAAGTCGGGCGCCGACGTGATTATCTACAGCATGGACAAGGCGAGCGGCGCGGCGACCAGCGGCCTGATCATCGGCAAGGAGGACGTGATGGTCCCCATCCGCCGGGCGATGGGCATGCACGGCGACCGCTGGGGCACGACCGCTTCCTACGGCAAGGCGGCGTACGTGACGTTCGACCCGGGCAAGGAGGCGCTGGCCACCCAGATCCAGGCCCTGAAGGTGCTGCGCGACAACCCCGCGGTGTACACCAAGTCGGTCGACGACCTCTACGACGTCGTCAAGGAAGAGTTCGACAAGATCCACCCGACGATCAAGGCGGGGCTGATCATAAGTAAGTCGTACAACTCGCGGGCGGTGGAGGTCAACTACGAGGGTACCTGGAAAGACGGCCAGATGGGGCTGCCGATCTTCGCGATCGAGGATATGTACTCCGGCACGAACATCTTCCAGACCGGCATGGCCCAGATGGGCGTCATCCCGACGGTGGCCTACGACGGCAATATTTACATCTCCCCCGACCTGGCGACCACCGACAGCAAGGGCAACCTGCTGAAGGACGTGTTCCGCTACGGCATCAAGGCGCAGGTGAGGTTGATGGAGATTGTGGCCAAGCACGTGGGATTGATTTAGCGGTTGCCTAAAAAGTCCATCTGCGGCGTTGTTCCTCAGAGCGCTTGCTAGCGTACGTCCCAAGTACGCGTCGCGGCGCGCTCTTCCGGTACGCCTTGCATCTGGAGCTTTTTAGACAACCTTGGCTATTTAGCTAAGGAGGGAATTCACTTTATGGCTAAGAAAGTAGTCGTGGTCGGCGGCGGCTGGGCGGGCAGCGCGGCGGCCCTGGCGGCCCGCAAGGCGGGCTGCGAGGTGGAGCTGTTCGAGCGCGCCGATATGCTGCTGGGCACCGGCCTGGTGGGCGGCATCATGCGCAACAACGGCCGCTTCACCGCCACCGAGGAGATGCTGGCCATGGGCGGCGGCGATTTGTTCACGGTGGCGGATGAGAACGCGCGCCACAAGAATATCGAATTTCCCGGCCATAAGCACGCGACGCTGTACGACGTGGCGCTGATCGAGCCGGCGGTGAGGAAGGCGGTGGAGGACGCCGGCGTCAAGCTGCACATCCACTGCCGGGTGAAGGAGATCGAGAAGGACGGCAACAGGATAACCAAGGTGATCGGCGAGGGCCATCACGGCGAGCCCGACATCGTGGCGAGCGGCGATGTGTTCGTGGACGCCGCCGGTACGGCCGGACCGCAGGGCAACTGCATGAAGTACGGCAACGGTTGCGCGATGTGCATCTACCGTTGCCCGACCTTCGGGCCGCGGTTCTCGATCGCCGCCAAAGCCGGGGTGACGGAGATCATGGGTCAGAAGGCCGACGGGACGCTGGGGGCGATGAGCGGCTCGTGCAAGCTGCACAAGGATTCGTTGTCCCGTGAGATTCATGAACAGCTCGACCGCACCGGGGTAGTGGTGGCGCCCATCCCGGCCGAGCTGCGCAAGAGCATGGAGTCGCTGGGCCAGAAAGCCTGCCAGCAATACGCGCTCAAGGAGTTCGCCGAGAACGTCATCCTGCTCGACACCGGACACGCCAAGCTGATGAGCGCCTATTACCCGCTCGATATCCTCCGCCAGATCCCCGGCTTTGAGAACGCCCGTTTCGAGGACCCGTATTCGGGCGGCATCGGCAACTCGATGCGCTACCTGGGGATGCTGCCGCGCGACAACGCCCTGAAGGTGGAAGGGCTGGACAACGTATTTTGCGGCGGCGAGAAGGCGGGGCTGCTGGTCGGCCACACCGAGGCGATCATCACCGGCACGCTGGCGGGGCACAACGCAGCCCGGGCGGCGCTGGGGAAGGAGCCGGCCGTTATTCCGGAAAGCCTGGCCTGCGGCGACGCCATCGCCCATGTGCGGGCGAGCATGCAGACCAAGGATGGGCTGACGAAGAAGTACACCTTCTCCGGGTCGGTGTATTTCGAGCGTATGAAGGAGAAGAACCTGTACACGACCGACGTCGCGGCGATTCAGAAACGGGTGGCCGATGCGGGGATGACGGGGGTTTTCGCCAAAGCTTTGGGATAGTTTATTGGGCGGCTGTGCAGCCGCGAGGGTAGCCAGAATCAAAAAGGGAGCATAAGGCGTTGCTTATGCTCCCTTTTGCGTACAAAAATTGCCCGGGAGGCAGGTCATGGCCGTCCGGCCGCTGAATTAATATTGGTATTATTATCTGTAGGTGATGGTATTGCTGGAAATCAGGCTGGGTATCGCCGGCACCGCCAAGAATACGGGCAAGACCACGGCGACCGCGGCCATCATGCAGGAGCTGCGGGCGCGCGGGGTGGGTTTCTTCCTGACAAGCATCGGCTATGACGGCGAGAATATCGACAACGTCACCGGCCTGCCCAAGCCCAAGCTGCGGGTCGAGCCTGGCGACGTGGTCGCGACGGCGGAGAAGTGCCTGGAGGTGAGCACGGCGGGGCTGAGCCCGCTGCAGGCCACCAACATCCAGACTCCCCTCGGCCGCATCCATGTGGCCAGGGTGACGGCCAGCGGCCTGGTGGTGACGGCCGGCCCGAACAAGAGCACCGAGGTGCGGGAACTGGCAGGGATACTGACCCGCCTGGGGCCGGGGGCGACGATCTTCGACGGCGCCTTGAACCGCATCGCCCCGATGGTGGAGACGGACGGGTTCATTCTCGCGACCGGCGCGTCGCGGACGCCCGACATCCCCCGCCTCGCCCAGGAGACGGGCGTGATCTGGCGGCTTTCGACGCTGCCGGCGGTGCCGCGGGCCCTGGAGCTGGCGGGGCGGCAGCTTACGCAGGTGACGCTGCTCGATGCCGACCTGGACGAAATAAAAACCTGGCCGCTGTCCTCGCTGCTGACGGAGAAGGACGTCGACCAGGTGCTCGCCGAACCGATGGCGAAGTATTCGTATCTGTACGTGCCGGGCGTGGTCGGCGAGCGGGCCCTGAAGGCCCTCGCCGACCGGCTGGCCGAGAAGCCGCGGCCCTTCCTGCTGGCGTTCGCCGACCCGGTGAAGCTGCTGGTGACCGGCAACCCGGTGGCCTACCACGAGCTGCTGACGGCGGCCGAGAGGGGCGGAGCGGTGGCCGGGGTGGTGAAGAGGGTGCCGCTGCTGGCGGTGACGATCAATCCCTTTTATCCCGAGTACCGGGTGGAATCGAAGGCTTACAAGCCGGCGTTCGTCGATTTCGTCCGCTTGCAGGTGGCGGTGAGGAACAGCGTCAAGGTGCCGGTGTACAACGTCGTCAAGGAGGGCGCGAAAGGGCTTGTCGATATCATCCTCGCCAACGCCCGCCGCTGGGAGCACCCGGATACGATGACGTTTTAGGGGATGCTACCGGGGCCGCTTTTCGAGGCCGTACAGGTCGTCGAGCCTGTCGCTCATGAGGGCGTGGGCGTCGGCCACGGCCTGGTTGTAGATGTGGGGGCCGGCGGTCTCCAGGATGAAGGCGAGCACGGCCGCGGCCTGGAAGTCGCTGATTTCCTCGTCCCGCTCGCGCGCGAAAAATTCCTTGATGCCGGTGATGAGGTCCTGTTTCACTTGTTGGCCAAGTTCGATGGGTTTCATCGTCATTCCGCCTGTCTTCTATATTATCTGCAATAGTTTAAAGTCTAAGGCGTCGCACGAGACGAGGTAATGCACCGTGCCGCTGTAGTCGCCCACGGGGGCGGTGTTGACCGCTTCGTTGTGGAGGTGGCCGTAGACGCAGATCGCCACGCCGAATTCGGCCATGAGGTCGGTGAAGCCGGTGGCGTCGGCCCCGGTACGGGGCGGGTAGTGGAGCATGAGGATGAGGCGTTCGCAGCCGGCGCCCCGGGCGACGGACAGGGAAGCCCGCACGCGGCCGAGCTCGCGCCGGTAGATGGCCTCGTCCTCTTCGCCGAAGGCGGGGTCGCCGGGCAGCAGCCAGCCGCGGCTGCCGCACACCGCCCAGTCGCCGGCGACGGCGAAGGTGTTGTGGAGGAAGGTGAGCCGGCCGCCGGTGGCGGCGTTCATTTTGGCGACCGTCTGCCACCAGTAGTCGTGGTTGCCGCGGATGAGGACCTTGCGGCCCGGCAGGGCGGCGATCTCCTCGAGATCGGGCAGCGCTTCGGGCAGCTTCATGGCCCAGGAGATGTCGCCCGCGACGAGGACGGTGTCCTCGGGGGCGACGCGCTCCGTCCAGTCGGCCTTGATTTTGTCCCAGTGGCCGAGCCAGCGGTCGCCGAAGATCGACATGGGCTTGGTCGGCGGGTTGCCGGACAGGTGGGTGTCGGCGATGGCGAATATCTTCATTGTGTGTCCCTTCGGCGTTATTTCGTAATTAGATTATAGCAAACAGGCCGGGTGATGGCAAAAAACGGCTTGCCCGGAGGTTGAGAAAGAGAATATGTAGAGGAGTTGTTGCTATCATCATGAAACCGATCATCGGCATCACCATGGGCGACGCCACCGGCGCCGGCCCGGAGATCATCGTCAAGGCGCTGGCTGACAAGGGGGTTTACGACGCCTGCCGGCCGCTGGTCATCGGCGACCGGGGCATCATGGAGCGGGCGGCGGGGATCGTGAATCTCCCGCTGAAGTTCCGCGCGGTCGAGAAGCCGGCCGAGGCAGCGTTCGCCTACGGCACGGTCGAGGTCGTGGACCTCAAGAACCTGCCCATCGACCTGCCGTTCGCCAAGGTGGACGGCCGCGCCGGCAAGGCGGCGTTCGAGTACGTGGCCAAGGGGGTGGAGCTGGCGATGAAGGGCGAGATCGACGCCATCGCCACCGCGCCGCTCAACAAGGAGGCGCTGAACGCCGGCGGGTACCATTACCCCGGACATACCGAGATCCTCGGCGATCTGTCGAATACCAAGGGGTACGCGATGATGCTGACCGGCGGGCCGCTGAGGGTCATCCACGTGACCACCCACGTGTCGCTCCGCAAGGCCTGCGATCTGGTGAAGAAGGAGCGGGTGCTGCGGGTTATCGAGCTGGCGGATATGGCCGCGAAGCAGCTGGGCTTCGCCACGCCGCGCATCGCCGTGGCCGGCCTCAACCCCCATTCGGGCGAGGGCGGGCTGTTCGGCGACGAGGAGATCAAGGAGATCATCCCGGCGATCGAGGAGGCGAAGGGGCGGGGCTACGACGTGACCGGCCCGGTGCCGCCCGACACGGTATTTTACCGCGCGGCGCTCAAGAACCATTTCGACATCGTCGTGGTGATGTACCACGACCAGGGGCATATTCCGCTGAAGGTGCTGGGGTTCGAGGAGGGGGTCAACGTGACCGTCGGCCTGCCGTTCATCCGCACGTCGGTGGACCACGGCACGGTTTTCGGCAAGGCGGGCAAAGGCACGGCCGATTCCCGCAGCATGAGCGAATCGATCTATCTGGCCGCCAAGATGGCCGGCCAGGGCAAATAGGAGAGGGGGGCCAGGCGTGGCTGCGATCAGCGTGAAGCTGCCCTACGGCAGGGATACGGTGGCGGTGAGCGTTCCCGCCGCCAATCTGCTCGGCGTTTATTCTCCCAAGGACGTGCCGCCGGTGGCCGACGTGAAGGCCGAGGTGATGCGGGCGGTGAACGCCCCGATCGGCACGAAGCCGCTGCGCGAGCTGGCGCAGGGGGCCGGGAAGGTCGTTATCGTCGCCGACGACAACACGCGCCTGACGCCGACCGACAAGATCATCCCCATCCTCCTGGACGAGCTGAACGCCGCCGGGGTGGCGGACGGGCAGGTAACGGTCGTCATCGCCCTCGGCACCCACCGCTTCATGACCGACGCGGAGATACTGGCCAAGTTCGGCCCCGAGGTGGTCCGCCGGGTGCGGGTGGTGAACCACGACTACAAGAACCCGGCCGAGCTGGTCGAACTGGGGACGACGGCCAACGGCACCTTCGTGGCGGTGAACCGGGAGACTTACGAAGCCGATTTCAAGATCGGCGTGGGCAGCATCGTGCCCCACCACATCCCCGGCTTCGCCGGCGGCGCCAAGATCGTCCAGCCCGGCATCTCGGGCGAGCGGACGACGGCCGAGACCCACCTCTTGAGTGTGCGGGCGCCGCGCTCGTACCTCGGCGTGACCGACAACCCGGTGCGCCGCGAGCTCAACGAGATCGCCCGCCGCATCGGCCTTAACACGATTTTCAACACTGTTTTGAACCGCCACGGCGAGGTGGTCGGGGCGTTCTTCGGCGACGTGGTTGCGGCGTTCGACGCCGGGGTGGAGCTTTCGCGGGCGGTGTACGCGGTCGAGGTGCCGGAGGAGGCCGATATCGTCGTGTCGAGCTCCCACCCGTGCGACCTGGAGTTCTGGCAGGCCCACAAGACGCTCTACCCGTCCGACCTGGCCGTGAAGGCCGGGGGAATCATCGTCCTCGTCACCCCGTGCTATGAGGGGGTGGCGGTGACCCACGGCGAGATGCTGGACTACACGGCCAAGGGGTCGTGCGCCATCCGCGACATGGTGGCGGGCAAGCAGCTCGGCGACGAGGTGGCGGCGGCGCTGGCGATCGCCTGGGCGCAGGTGAAGGAGCGGGAGACGGTGTACATCGTTTCGGACGGCATCGCGGCCGCCGAGGCGGAGAAGCTGGGGTTCACGCCGTTCGCGAGCGTGCAGGAGGCGCTGGACGCGGCGCTGGCGGCCAAGGGGCCGGGGGCGAAGGTTACGGTGTTGACGCACGCCCCGGATATGCTGCCGGTGGTTAAATTTGTGCCTTAAACTTTGAGGCTGGCGATAAAGCCCCATCTGCGGCGTTGCTCCTCGGATGGCCCACTCGACGTACGCAACCAAGTACGCCGTCGTGGGCCATCCTCCGGTGCGCCTTGCATCTGGGGCTTTCTAGCCAGCCTTTCGCAGATATGCGGGGACGAGATAAACGACAAAGCAAGCGCTATCACCAAGCAAAAGAGGAAATGCCATGAATGACCCAATCGCCACCCTTGGGGACCTTCTAATGAAGGCGAATTACGCCATCGCCTTCACGGGTGCGGGCATTTCGACCGAGAGCGGCATCCCCGATTTCCGCAGCCCCGGGGCGGGGCTGTGGGAGAAAATTGATCCCGAGCTGCTGTCGGCCCGCACACTGCGCACCGACCCGGCGCTGTTCTACCGCTACTGGCGGGAGCTGGAGAAGGTGGCGGCCGGCAAGGAGCCCAACAAGGGGCACCTGGCGCTGGCGGAACTCAGCCGTCTCGGCGCGCTGCGGGCGGTCGTGACCCAGAACATCGACGGGCTCCACCAGCAGGCGGGTTCGAAGCGGGTGTTCGAAGTGCACGGCAACCTGGCTGCGTGCCGCTGCCTGGCCTGCAAGGGCGAGCACCCGGCGGCGGTGCTGCGGGAGCAACTGGCCGCGGGGGCGGAGGTGCCGCTGTCGCCCTGCTGCAAGGCCGTGCTGAGACCTTCGGTCGTGCTGTTCGGCGACCGCATGGCGGCCGATTTCGCCGCCGCCCAGCAGGAGGCGTTCCGCAGCGATTTCGCGCTGGTGGTCGGCACGAGCCTGACCGTCTGGCCGGCGGCGGAGATCCCGCTGGCCGTCGGCCGGTTCGCGATCGTCAACCGCGACGAGACGGCCCTCGACGACCGGGCGGTGGTAAGGATTGGCGCGCCGATAGGGGAGACGCTAGCGAAGGTTGTGGAGTATATAAGGGAGAAAAGGAGCACCCCGTGAGGGGTGCTCCTTACTTATAAGCTATATTAATTAGATGTTTATTAATATGTCCAATTTAGAGTCTAACAAGAGATACTATCTCAACGGAATTTTTGACTCGTCAATCCTTACATGATCTAAACGATGTTTTTTCTTGAACCATACCAATCCTGGTATTGCGGACTCTTTCTTGATATTGGGTCCTACTGTAAGTGCTTGTATAGGACAGTCTATTGTATTCAAAGGATTAAATATAGGAACTTCTAAAAAAGGATATAAATGTCCATTTCGAATTTGAAAATTTACCTCTTCGTATTCGTTCTGTGAATAATTAGGCCCGAAATACTGTTTTGCTAGAACAATACGACGTTCTCTCTCCTCAGAAAAAACAGACATTTTAACAAATACAGAAAGAACAATAGATACGGATAACATTACGGCATACCTAGTTTTTAAAGAAGAAATCTTTCTAAAATACTGATTGTATAGATGCTTAACTAGGGGGTAGACCTTGTCATTAGAGTATACGACCTTAACCGGTAAGCACACATAATTGCCAAGCGGATTTCCTGCAATATTGCGAAGATTATTAAATAGTGAAATTAACTTTTTCGCGTCAAATTCCATGTTATATCCATCGAAATTTGAATACATTGACCACATTGTTAATTTATCTTTTGTATCTGTTAATGATAATACATAATATTTCTCTATGCCCTCTTTAACAGCGTTATCGGCAATTTCTAAGTAGTCATTCTGCGAAATACCTGGTGAGATTGCCTTAATCAACTCGTCCCATGAAGACTCTTCTTCTGAAATTTCATCGTATCGGTACGTGTTGTCACATACTGTTTCGAACAAAGAATTTACGATCGTTAAATCCTGAATGAAGTCTTTCCGGTAATCGGCAACTTCAGAATCTCTTCTTACCAGTTTTATTAGCCGAGTAAGAGTTTTGCTGAAATATCTTCTCTCAGATCTGTCATTTAAGAAATCCACTCGTGTTAATCGAAGTTTTCCTGTTTCAAGTATTGCCTTGACTGCTTCCAATTTTGTATAGTGATAAAACTTTACTTCTTCTCGCATGTCGAATGGGCCAATTATGGATGAATCTTCAATATTGCCTACTACCATCCCTGCAACACCAATGGAGTTGTGTGGAAATTTATTAATGAATTCTAGGACCGCCTCTGGAAACATTTCTGGGAATTTCTTTCTTAGCAAATCGGCTCTTAATAAATATGAAGTTGGATTATCCGGCGTAAGACTTTTTAATTTATCCGCAATAGTAAGTGCTTGAGCATATTCTTTTTGCTTGAAGTAAATACGGTAAAGACCAAGGTAAACCATGGGATTAAGCATAGGATTGCTAGTAGCTTTTATATAATAATTTTTAGCAATTTCATCTTCTCGGTTAACTTCATAGTACAGTCCAAGTACAAAATCCCCTTCGACTCTATCATATAATGAACCTGAACTCCGACAGTTGTTCAACGAGTTCTTTAATTTCGGTGTATTCGTTTTTATTCATCAGGTCTGATAGATGTTTCACTATCATTTCGGCGGTATTTTTTTCACCATTAGTTTCTAGTAATTGTTTTATTTGTGGTCTCCAATCCATTAGTTCACCCTCTTTCGGAACCATATTCGTCATTTGAATATTGGAAAATACTCTCATTTTACATTTTACTACAAATAATTACAGGTCGCATTATCTAAACTGCTTTCTTACCGGCTTTATTTTTTGAGTAGTGTGTTTCTGTGCGGAGGGCGCAGGCGTATGCGCCGTTGCGGAGGCTGTTACGCGCCGTTGGCGCGATACGCCGCTAACGACACCGTAAGACCGACCGTGGATGGTCGGTCTAGTCCGCAAGGAGCCGGATGCGACTTTTGCGGACGGTACAGCGGAGTCGGCGCGCGTCTTACGGCGCGTTCAGCCGGAGCGTCGGCGCAGTAGCCTGCGTCCTCTGCCTAGAGACACGCAAAGCACCCTTGTATTTGGGTGCTTTTTGTTTCCCGTTATTTCGGATTCACTCCTGTCACGCAGACGGCGGCCGAGGAGCCGAGGAGTTTTTCGTGCAGCCTGACGGTCGCAAATCCCGCGGCTTCGAGCTGACGGCGGATCTCCTTGCCGAGCAGGCGGATGTAGGCTTCGCTCGCATCTTTTTCCGGTGGCCGTACGGCCACCGCAATTTTGCCGCCCGGCGCCATCGACTTTCTGACCGTCTTAAAAATATCAGCCGCCCGGTCGTCCGGGATGGCCGCATTTACCGCCACCGCCCCGGCGAACGGCGCGGCAAAGGCGGGCAGGCCGCGGGCGATATCGGTCCGCACCAGCATCGCCCGCCCGGCCCTGATGGCCCGGGCGTTTTTTCGCCCAGCCTGCTCTATGGCGGTTTCGAGATCGTCGACACCGACCACGAAAACGTCTTTGCGGGTTTTGAGGATTCTCTTCATGGCTGCCCCCGGGCCGCAGCCGATTTCGAGGATGGTATCGTCCGGCCGGATGTCGAGCAGGGCGATCACCCAATCGTGAAGCGTCCTGTCGCCCCCGCCCAGCAGCCGGCCGATGAATTTGCCGATAAAAGCCATGCTTCGTTCCTCCAGTCTGTTTTCATTATCGCCATAACGGGGCGTAATATACTTCAGCCGTTGCCCATTTGCAACATCTGCGGCGGAAGCGCACCGGAATGGGCCGACTTTGTTGCCTAGTGGCTTGCGCCGCGGCTGGCACGGTATTTGCCAGATATTTTTCGGGAAAAGGAGGAATTTTTCCTGATGGGGCGAAATAGTCTTGCGTATATATTTTGCATGCAAAATATATTCTGGTATTAGAGAGGGCGAAACGCCCGTGGGGAGCGGAGGGGTTGGCCAAGAGAAATGCGTCTTGACCGAATAAGGAAATCAGCGAACCGAAGGAGGATATAGCATGGAAATAGTCGTTTGCGTTAAACAGGTTCCCGATACGACCGAGGTCAAGATCGACCCGGTCACAAACACGCTTATCAGGCAGGGGGTGCCGAGCATCGTCAACCCCTTCGACAAGTTTGCGCTGGAGATCGGCCTGCAGCTGAAGGAGAAGCACGGCGGCCGGGTGACGGTGATCAGCATGGGCCCGCCGCAGGCGAAGGACGCGCTGAAGGAGTGC
>JALHDI010000079.1 GCA_022839045.1 Sporomusaceae bacterium | reverse complement strand
GCCGCCGTAGGGGATGTTGACGACCGCGCATTTCCAGGTCATCCAGGCGGCGAGGGCTTTGACTTCGTCGAGGTCGGCCGAGGGGTGGAAGCGTATCCCTCCCTTGCAGGGGCCGCGGGTGCTGCTGTGCTGGACGCGGTAGCCTTCGAAGACTTCGGTGTGCCCGTCGTCCATGACGACAGGCACGGAGACGATGAGTTCGCGTTCGGGGGTGCGCAGGGTGACGTAGTCGCTCATGGCGAGTCCCAGCTTCCGGGCGGCTTCGTCCAGAACGTCGAGCATGTTTTGGTAGGGGTTGTATTGGCCGGCCATGTTTTTTACCTCCTAGGGTATTATTGCTGGTGTTTTTCTTCTGCTGGCCTGTTACTAGTTATTGCCTCCGCAGGAAATTTTCCTTAGCGCCGCAATTGGGATACTGTATAATGTATACAACATACAATTTCTTCGCTTCTTAGGAAATTCCTGCCGGTTATGATGATTTTTTGTGTAGGTTGGTGAAGATGCGGCCGGCGCCTGCCTTTAGCAAGAGGGATTTGGTGAAACACTAAAAGCCCCGCGTAGCAGAGCTGCACGGGGTGACGTTAATACAAGGTTGCCTAGAAAGCCCTAGATGCAAGGCGCACCAGAAAAGCGCGGCACCGTTTCCTCCGAGGCTAGTTAAGGGGGTGCTGTTTGCACAGGCACGGTTTAACAGCATCGTAAGCGTACACGGTACGTACGCTAGCAAGCGCTTTGAGGAGCAACGCCGCAGATAGGGCTTTATCGGCAACCGGGTTGAGTTAGACGGCGGTGTCGGCGGTGGTGATGAGCTTAACCCCCAGCAGCCCCATGACGGCGCCGGCGGTGCGGTCGATGGCGGCTTTGGCGCGCGCGTAGGCCGACCGCGGCCCGTCCGCGGAGAGGAGGAGGGCGACGATGCTGTACCAGCCGATTTCGATGGCGAATACGGCCACCGCCAGGAGAGCGATGAACGGGAAGCCGGGGTTCTGGGGCAGCAGGGCGGTGAAGATGCTGCCGTAGAAGACGGCGGTTTTGGGGTTGCCGATCTGGATGGCGGCGGCCGTGGCGAAGGCTCGCCGCCAGGTGCCCTGCCCGGCGGCGTCGGCCGCCAGGACGGCGAGAGGCTGGCCGGCGCCGCGCCACATCTGGACGGCGATGTAGACGAGGTAGGCGCCGCCGCCCAGCTTGACGAGGCTGTAGAGCCAGGGGAAGCTGGCGAAGACGGCTTTGAGGCCGAGGAGGGCGAGGACGGCGTAGGCGAAGCCGCCGACGCCCATGCCGGCGGCGGCGGCGAGGCCGCTGCGGCGGGAGGCGGCCATGGATGTGCGGGCGACGAACAGGAAGCTGGGGCCGGGGCTCATGGCGCCGAGGGTGACGGCGAAGAGGATGCCGGCGAGTACGAACAGTGTTTCCATAGGGGTTCACCTTCCAGAGTAGTTTTGTTTATGGTTTCAGTATAGCTGATCCGCGGGGGGCGTCAACCGGGGAGCCGTAACGGCTGGTTACGATTTGCGCCAGTTCTGGATTTCGATGATGTTGCCCTCGGGATCGCGGGCGTAGACGGCCGTGAGGACGCCGGGGGCGCCGTAGTCGCGGACGACCAGTTCACCGAGGCGGGTGCCGTCGTTGGCGAGCAGCTTTTGCAGGGTTTCTTCGACCGAGGCGACGTGGAAAGCGATATGCCCGAGGCCCTGGCGGTTGATGGCCGGCGGGGCGGCGGCGGGGTTGGCGGGCTCGTAGGAGAATATTTCCAGGGTGGGGCCGTGGTCGTCGCAGCCCGGCAGGCGGAGGTGGATGCCCCTGATCCTGGCGCCGGTGAGCGCGGTGATTTTGTCGATCCATTCGCCGTGGAGGTCGCGCTCGGGGTCGACCGGCCGGCAGCCGAAGACGTCGCAGTAGAAGCGGGCCAGCCGCCGCCAGTCACGGGCGATGAGGTTGGTGTGGACGTATTTGATGCCGTCCGTCATGTTACTCCCCTCCCCTATCCTATCCGTACGGTGTTTAGGAGAGAAATTCGTCCCGATGGCAGTAATTTCCTGCCTTGGCCACGATTTTAAGGGATATGCTTATGTATTTACAATAATTATTGTGATGACCGACAGCAGTGGGTTCGTGGATTGGTTGTGAAGTCCGGAGACAGGATTGGAGGATGGAGACCGACATTCCCCGGGACGATTCCCGAGGGGGCGCTTTTTTCGCGCCCGGGTTTGGCTTGGCAGGATTTCGTGCCCGGGGGCAGAAGTACCAGTAAATAAGTTTGCGCGGAGGGGATAGGATGTCGAGGTCGAAATTCGCGATGTTGTCGGTTGCGGTGCTGCTGCTTTTCCTGTGTGTGCGGGTCGAGGCCGCGACGACGACCCTGACGGAGGATACCGAGCTGCATCCGGTGAACTGGGCGGCCGGGACGGTCAAGTTCAAGAAGGATACCCAGGTGGTGACGAACGAGTTCGGCGAGGTGGCGAGCGGCGTGCTGGCGAAGGATACCCGCCTCCACCCGGCCGGCTGGCAGCGGGTGATGTTCGATTATACGCTGGAAAGCGGCTACGCGCCGGTGACGTCGTCGTCGTCGGGCGGCGGCTTCAGCTACGGCGGCGGCTCGTACAATTACGCGGTGCCGGGGGAAAAGTTCCTGTATTTCAAGGGCGGGCAGCAGGTGACCTTCAACGCCCGCGGCGAGGTTTCTGCCGGCACGCTGGACAAGACGGCTTATATCAGGCTGGTGGACGACAAGGAGGGCTTTGTTGGCTATAAGGCCGAAACGGCGCTGTCGTTCCACGCGAACGGGGTGGTGGCGGCGGGCACGCTGCACGCGGATACGTGGCTGAGGCCGACCGGCTGGCGGGAGATCCTGGCCGTGAACAGCGGCGCGGGGTTCCTGAAGTTCAAGAAGGGGACGGCGATCAGCTTCACGGACGACGGGCTGGTGACGGCCGGGACGCTGGCGGCGGAGGCCAAGCTGAAGGCCGAGGGCCAGTATGTGAAGATTTACCCCGCCGGGACGGCGGTAAAGTTCACCGCGAAGGGCGAGCTGGCGCCGTGAGGCCCGAGCGGTTGTGCCGGGCAATTATCGGGGATATAGTTGTTTCAGCGAATATGAGCGTATAGGAGCAGATGATGTTATATTACGTGGCGATCGGCCTTACGGTGGTTTCGAATGTTCTTTATCACGTGTTTCTGAAGGTTACGCCGGCGACGGTCAACCCGATCCTGTCGCTGGTGGTGACTTATCTTACGGCGGCGGCGGCGACGACGGTGATCTACTTTCTTTCCCCAGACAAGGCGTCGCTGGCGGCGGGGCTGAAGGAGCTCAACTGGGCGAGCTACGCGCTGGGCCTGGCGATCGTGGGCCTGGAGGTGGGGTTCATGCTGGCGTACCGCGCGGGCTGGAACATCACGCTGGCGGGCCTGGTTTCGAGCACGACGGTGTCGCTGCTGCTCATCCCGGTGGGGCTGCTGTTTTTCCGGGAGTCGCTGACGGCGGTGAACGCGCTGGGGATCGCGCTGTGCCTGGTGGGGCTGATATTGGTGAATTACACGGGATAGTTTTTATTTGGGCAAGCCGAGGCCCGTGTCCGGGAGGATGCGGGTTTTTTGGGTTGGGCGAAATGGTTATGGCTGAGAGCGCAGGCTGGGCCCGCCGGCGCGGGGCGAGGCATCCAGATAATGGCGGCGGGTTATTTTTCTGGGAGGAATGGAATTCGCCGGCGGGGGAAAACTAGGGAAAACCGAAGGAGGCGGGGCAGATGACGTTACAGTTTACGCAGAAGGAGAAGAAGTTGCTGCAGGACCAGACGACCCACGAGAAGGTGTGCATCCAGAAGTACCAGCAGTATGCCGAGAAGGCGGGCGACCCGCAGCTCAAGCAGTTGTTCCGGTCTTTCGCCCAGCAGGAGCAGACGCATCTGGATACGATCAATTCGATGCTGAACGGCCAGACGCCGAGCATGAGCCAGCAGGGACAGGGCCAGCAAGGCCAGGGGCAGCAGAGCCAGCAAGGTATGCAGGCGCAGGCTGGCCAGGGCCAGCAGGCGGGCGGGCAGAGCGGCGCGCAGGCCACTTCGCTGACGGGGGCGGCGCAGGCCAGCCAGGCGGACGCGATGCTGTGCAACGATATGCTGATGACGGAGAAGTATGTTTCGGGGGCGTACGATACGGCGATCTTCGAGTTCGCGGACGCGAGCGTGCGCCAGGCGCTGAACCATATCCAGAAGGAGGAGCAGCAGCACGGCGAGGGTATCTATAATTACCTGAGCAGCCACGGGATGTACAATACGCAGTGACGGCAAGAACCCGGCGGTATTTTTCCGCCGGGTTCCGTGTTTTAGAGGACGATCCGGCCCCGGAGCAGCGCTCTGCCCCCGACCTGCACGGCGCATAGCGCGCCGTTTCGGAGCGTCAGGCGCGCGAGTATTTCCGAAGGTCTCCCCAGCGAATGGCCCTGCTCGAAGACGAGTTCCGGAAGGGGCGCTTTCCCGAGGGCGCCGTGCTTGTGGAGGTAGCAGGCCAGGGCGCCGTTGGCGGTGCCGGTGGCGGCTTCTTCGTCGATGTCGTAGAGAGGGGCGAAGTTGCGGCAGCGGGCGCCGGAGCCCAGCGCCAGGCAGAAGGCGTGGATGCCGACGACGGCGTATTTTCGGCTGAGGCGGATTATCGCCTCCCGGTCGGGCCGGAGGGCGGCCAGGACGTCGGGACCGGCGACGGGCAGGAGGATGTCGCGGAGGCCGGTGGATACGATCTGGGCGGGGAGATGCGCCGGGCTGTCGTGCGATGTGACGGCGAGGGCGGCGGCGAGTTCGGCTTTGTCGAGGATGTCGTAGTACGCGGGGAGAGGCTGGTGCATATAGACGAGGCCGTTTCCGACGGCGATGCCGAGTACGCCGGCCGCCGTTTCCAGGGAGAGCGCGCCGTCGCCGACCAGCCCCCGGGCGCGCAGCAGGGCGAAGGCGGCGATGGTGGCGTGGCCGCACAGGTCGACCTCGGCCGCGGGGGTGAAGAACCTCATTTTGCAGGTGGCGTGGGCCGATTTTTGCACGAAGGCGGTCTCGGCGAAGCCGACCTGCCTGGCGACGGCCAGCATGCGGGCCGCGGAAAGGCCGTCGGCGTCAAGGACGACGCCGGCGGGGTTGCCGCCTCGGCCGTCCTTGACGAAGGAATCGAGCGTGTATATGGTTACTGCCATGGGTCACTTCCCTTGCGGAGATAATGCCGCGACGGCCCAGGACGGGCCTGGTGCCGGGCGCGCCACGGATGGCGCTGGCGCTCGGCCGGAGACCGGCATAAAATTCAAGCCTAAGCACTCAGGTGCCTAGGCTTTTTCGGTATGCGCGCGGACAGCTTAAGCGCCGTACCGCTTCCAGGCTATCTGGCTCAGGGGCAGGTGGGCCAGAAGGGTGACGATGTCTTTGTCGCCGTAGTAGGTGGGCGACCCGGTGAGGTCCTGGGCGATGAGGACGACCGGCAGGCCGGGGAAGTATTTCTGGTACGAGCTTAAGGCCTGCTCGGCCGCGATGGTGTTTTCGCTGTCGATGATGCCTCTTTTCACCGCCACCACCGCATAGGTGACATCCCGTTCCTTGATAACCGCGCCGTCGAATTCCATGATCACACCCCACCTTTTAATAGCCTATTTTCGCAGAACGGGCAAGGCCGGCGACCGCCTCTCCCCTACCCTTTTTTGCCTGCTCATCTTATTCCAGAGAATACGCGGAAAACCCTGCAATTTTTTGCCGGGTTTTGACTTTGAGCCATAGGTATTTTGTATGACCGGCTGTGGGGGCAAAGATGCAGGGCGTCTGGACGCGGAAAAAACAGCGCGGACAGGCTTATGGAGAGATTTTTGAGGGCCGGCTTTCGCGCCGGCCCCCTGCGCGCGATCCGCGCCCCTATATGCTTATCGTTTATTCTTGTTTTTCACGTTCCGCATGAGCTGTTTCATTTCTCCCAGGCTGCCGAACATTCTTCTGATTTTTTCCTGCTCCAACTGGCGGGAGTTAAGACCTTCGTAGCCGATTTCTTTCTGGAGCTTTTCGAAACTGGCGAGACGCTCTTCGGACAGCGTACCCGCCTGGATGGCTTTGCGAACTGCGCAGCCCGGCTCGCTGGTGTGGGAGCAATCCTTGTATTTGCACTCTGCGGCCAGCTCCTCGATGTCTTCGAAGGATTTGGCCAGATTGCCGTGGTCGAGCTGCAGTTCGCGCATGCCGGGGGTGTCGATCACGATTCCCCCGGCGGGAAGAAGCAACAACTGGCGGTGGGTGGTGGTGTGCCGCCCGCGGCCGTCGCCCTCGCGGATTTCCTTGGTGGCCAGGAGCTCCCGCCCCAGGAGGCGGTTGATCAGCGTCGATTTGCCGACGCCGGACGATCCGATGAAGGCGATGGTTTTGCCCGCTTGAATGTAGGGCAGGATATCCCGATAACCGCCATCCCCTTTGCTGGAACAGACGACGACATCCGTGCCGACGCTGACGGCGGCGACCTCGGCGAGCCGCGACGCCAGATCGCCGCACAGATCGGCTTTGGTGAGGACGATCACCGGCGTGGCCATGCTGTCCAGCGCGACGGTGAGGTAGCGCTCCAGGCGGCGCAGGTTGAAGTCGGCGTTCAGCGCCATGCAGATGAAGACGATGTCGATGTTGGCGGCGATTATCTGCGTGGCGGCGACCGTGCCGGCAGCCCTGCGGGCGAACAGGCTCTTGCGCGTGAGTACGTGGTGAATGACCGCGTTGCCGGCGCGGTCGTCCAGCCGGTCGGTCATGACCCAGTCGCCGACCGCCGGGAAATCCGCGCTGTCAGCCGCATTGTACGCCAGCTTGCCGGAAACGGTCGCGACGTACTCGCCTTGCTCGCCGATCAGTTTGTACAGATCGCGGTGCTGTTCCGAGACCCTGGCGATAAACAGGCCTTCGTACAGAGTGGCTTCCTGTTTGAATCGCGGGCTTAAGCCGTACTGTGTCAAATTTATATTTTCCATTTCATCCTCCAAAAATCGAATTTGCGCTTTTGGAGGGAAAATAGTCCTCAGCGCGGTTCTTTTCCCTCCGCGACGAAGACAATGTCCGAATTCAGCATTTTAGACATGTTTCATGCCCCCTTTCTCCTGGTATGATAGACCGGATACGGCCGTTTGTCAAGGTTTGCCTGAAACTGCCTCTCCCCTGCCCTATCGTACCGTCAGCTAAAGAGCCCAGGCATTTGAGCGCCTGGGCTCTTTCCGTGTGCCGACCATGGTGGCGGGGGCTTGCCTATTTAGTCTTTCTCGAACCACTTGCGGTCAAGGCTGTATTTGCCCGCACCCACCGCCATGAGAACGATCATGAACAGGGCGTCTTCGGTTGCGGGCGCGGCGGCGAAGAGGCCTTTCGCGGCGAGCATGACCGCTGCGCCGACCACCAGGGTAGCGAAGATCATGAACGCCCCCAGACGGGTGAAAAGGCCCAAACCGATAAGAATCCCGCCCAGGAACTCGCAAACGGCGGCGATAAAGCCAAGCAGGACCGGCATAGCGGTAACGCCGAGAACTTTGAGCAGCGAGCCCACTTCCAGCCACTTCTCCGGACCGCCGAAGAGCTTCGGCCCGCCGTGAACGACGACGAACATGAAGCAAAGCCCCAACCGGGCGAACAAAAGCGCCTCGTCCTTATAGTTTTCCAGGAAGTTGAAGCGTTGAACAACATTAGTCATATAGATTCCTCCTTTTTGTCGATGTACCGCCGGCAAAACCGGCCAAAGGGATTTTTATCTGGTTTTGTCAATTATTATTATAATATAATATTTATTATTAATAAATATGTTTTTTTAATTATTACCAGTTTTGCTGACAAAAAAAGTCGCCTGCAAGTGCCTTTCGGACACTTGAGGCGGGTTTTTGCATGGCAGCGGGCGCTAGTGCTATGCGCCGGCAAGCACACACAGAGTTAGCGGCGATGTTGCCGCTTTGTCAGGGGCGTTCAGTAAAGGCCGGAAACGCCGGACCCCTCTCCCCTGCCCTGTCGCGCTGCCGGATGCGGCGATGCGGGCGAGCCGACTAAGAATTATTTAGCCTCACACATACCCATGTCGCTTCAGCAACCGCTTTGCCGTCGCAGTATACGGTACCGGACTGTTTGATAACTTTACCTGACAGTTTCATATTTCTTACGACCATTCTTATTGTTTTTCCGTGTTCGACAACCCCGAGGAAACGGGCGTTTTCCACGACCGCCAAGCCCCATAAAGCTCCGCTGTCGACGCCTAGCGCGTTGACGCCCGCGCCGCCGCACTGAGCCAGCGATTCAACCAGGATGACGCCGGGTATTATTTTCCGGCCGGGGAAATGACCCTGGGAGAACAGAAAAGAATCGTCGTAGGTTTTGACGCCGACTGTTTCCCCGGCATCGGCGGATACAATCTCGTCGACGAACAGGAACGGGTCCCGATGGGGAAGCTTTTCCGCAATGCCGGTCATCGATATCCTCCTACACAGTATTCTTCTTACACTTCGAAGTTTTCCGATTTGAAGTCGTGGTAGTAGCGGTCGCTGTGGGCGGTGAACCTGAGGACGCAGTAGTCGGGGTCGGTGACGCCGAGGTTACCGATGGTCTGGGCGGGGTTTCGCATGTGAATACCTCCTCGGCCTAGTTGCCGCGCAATTTAGGGGAATCCAGCCAAAAGCCCGAAACGTACTTCTTGCCGCCTTTGTCGCTGAAAACGGTTCTGACTAAAACATCGCCTTGCTCTTGTGAGAATTTCGCCTTATATACGGCAACGATATACTGGTCTTTTTTTTCCGTGGCGACGAATTCTTTGGAGATATATTTGCCGACTTTGGCTTTAATCGCCGGGATGGTGCTTTTATATTGCGCCTCGGACAGACCGGCTTTCATCTGTTCGTCGAAGTCCTGGGAAAAACGGGCATAATTGTCGTCGTTCATGGCGAGAAGAATGTTTTCCGTCATTTGGTCGGCGTATTTTCTCGTTTCTTCCGCCGAGGGCCGGGACGAGCAGCCAGCGGCAAGGACGAGAAGAGCAAGCGTCACCAATATGAGCCATAATATTGACAGGTGCGGTTTTCTCATGAACAACCTCCTCGTTGAATCGTTGGGGATAGGCGGGCGGGCGCAGTTATCCGCTCCTGCGGTAGGGATTATCATCGGGCTTGGCGGTGCGAGGGATAAGCCAGTAGGCGAAGAAGGTTATGATGATGGTGGCTAACAGGGCGGGCGGGAGGACGAGCTCCAGCGGCAAGGCGCCCACGGCCGGCAGGACGATGCCGGGGAGAATTACGCCGATGACGAACGCCAGGCGGACTAGCCGCCACTTCGCCGGGTTGTTCTTATGGATGAAATACATTGTGGGGATATCCGTCACCACGAGGACGGCAAATAATCCCCAGACGAGATACGGTTCAAAATTATTCATGCCGGTTCCCCCTTTGCGGCTATATGTGCCTGATGCTCTTGGTTCCCATTTTTTTCAATTCCAGGCACAAGAGATAATCCCTGCATTTTTCTTGCAGGGATAAGAGGGGTTTCTTGAAGTAATTAGAAAGTAATTACCTATCGTTATAAACAATATAAGGAGAAAAAGACATGAATATAGATTTGAGTATTCCAGACAAACGGTTGGTTGCTGTTTGCGGGCTGTTTTGTCCTTCGTGTCCAATATTTATCGGCAGAGAAGATAAAAACAGGCTTGCGAGGCTTGCGAAACTTTTTCAATGCACACTTGAGGATTTGGAATGTGAGGGTTGCCGGTCCGAAAAAGTATGTAAATATTCTTGTAAAAACTGTAAGTTATCGAAATGTGCTGCCGAAAAAGGGTTGGATTTTTGCGGCGAATGTCAGGAATATCCATGTGAAGATTTAAGGGTTTTTCAGGCCGCAATGCCGAATAGATTGGAGTTGTGGCAAGCGCAAGAACGCATCAAAGAAGTAGGATGGAAACAATGGTATACCGAAATGATCGGGCACTATTCATGCCCCGAATGCGGCACTATAAATTCGGTTGCGGATATATCGTGCAGAAAATGCGGAACAGCGCCAAGTTGTATGTATGTAAAGGTTCACGAAGACGAAATCAACCAACTTCGTATGAAGGTCAGTGCTAAAAGAGGAAGCTAGGGTTAACCCTGGAAACGCCTATCCCTCGCGGAGTGGCGTTTCTTTTTTTCGTAAGGTTTATTATTGACGTGTGCAAGCAGGAAACGCCGGCCCCCTCTCCCCTGCCCTGTCTCAAGGCCGGCTGTGGCGGCGGTTTGCTATTCGGGGATTAAGGGAGTCTTTTTATATTTTTTCAGTAAATCCTCAATTGCTTCGTCGAGCAATCTGCTTTTGGGTATGCGGGTTTTGTTAGATAATTCGTCAAACTCTTTTACTAATTCGTTTTTGAGAGACGAAGTAAATCTCTTTCTATACCGCAAAAACGGTTCGGCCATTCTATTCCCTCCAGATACTCATAGTGTATATATAGTGTATAAGATAAGTTATCTTAATATAATTGGTTGCACATAGTGACTATATAGTGTATATTATTGGTAAAGATTTCTATATTTAAAGGAGGGCGAGGCTTTGTGGCCGATAAAAAAATCGTTGAACAAAAGGAGATAGATAATCTTATGTATCAACTGTCAAAAATTCGTGACGCAGATAATATGCCTACCGAGGAGGAGGTCATAGAAACGATTATCCGAATGAAAGAACGCTGGGGAATTGCCTAACCAGATACTCCCGCTTAGAACGCAAAAAGTCGCGACTTTCGCGACTTTTCCTTTTCAATCGTAAGGTAAATTACGCCCTGCCGGACGGGCACGGGGGTGAAAAAACCGGGAATACCGGCCCCCTCTCCCCTGCCCTACTTACGGTCTATTTTACGATTGTGAATCAATAGAACCGTCCCCGCGATGCATATTCCACGGAAAAACAGTGATCACAAAAAAGCCTCACACAGAATTATTTACATTACCAATAAATTCGAGGGGGCCGGCTTTCGTCGGCCCCTCTCCCCTGCCCTGTTGGATTATACGGCAGGGTTTTTCGTTTCTCGCGTCCCAAGGGCAGGAAATACATTCCATTTATAGAACTACACTCCATGTCCTGCTTTACGATTATTCGCGTACCAGCATTACGCCAGGCACAAAAATGGAGGGATTTTGGTGAGAACTTTTTTATCACGGCTCTTAACAGGAGTACTATTGACGGCGTTTTTGCTTGGCGGTTTTGAGGGCGGAGCAAACGCCGCAACGGTCACGAAGACGCTGGACGAAGACACGCAAATAACACCTCCTGGAATGATAGCGGTCTTGGGGACTCCAATGTTTAAAAAGGGAACGGTTGTGACCCTAAACGAGTATGGAGAGGTTCTTGAAGGTACGCTTGCAAAGAAAGCATGCTTTGCATGTGTAGCCGGAGCTTCACAATATTTTTACCAAGGTATTTATAGCACTCAGTTCAAGCAACAAATTATTCGGTGGCCAAGGGTTCTTGCTTTTAGTGAAGGCACCAAAATTACGTTTAATAGTAAAGGCGAGGTCGTTAAAGGCACTATATGGACAGAAGACGATTTTGTCTTAATTCCCCTCAGCCAAAACAGTTTAATAGCGTTAAAACAACTCACCGAGGTCAGTTTTCATGAAAACGGGATGATTGCGACTTGCACGCCGACAGCGCATATATATTTACGGCCTATCGGCTGGCAACAGAATCTAACGACAGGATACACAAGCAGAATAGCGTTTCCCGGATTTATTGAGTTTAAGTAAGGTATGCCACTTGAGCTAAACGATAAAGGCGAAGTCATCAAAGGCACGTTAAATAACAATACAAAGCTACCGTCGCCGGACGGCATCAGGTTTTATTCAGCCGGAACCACGGTGGAGTTCGACGGCAACGGCGTTGTCGTAAAAGCTACAAAATGAAAAAAGAATATGGCATTATCTGAACCTGGAGGGGAAAAATGAATACATTAGCAAGCTCTCTCCCTTGGCAATTTTGGTTTATCTGGGGATGGCTAACGTTATTAATATTACTTAAATACGCCATTTGGCCGAGAAAGAATACCCCTCCCGTCCCTTTTGCGTGGAAATTATCGTGGATAATTGGCTTCTTTATGTCTTTTCTCGTGATAGGGAGCAGTTATATTGACGGTACCGGTCATTATACGGAATATAATCGTCTTATGGGACAAGCAACGTTACCAACAATATTACTACTCATTGTAACATCATTTGTTGGCGGTTACCAAATCAGTATGCGTCCCGGATTTGATCCCAGGAAACGGAGGACGCTGTTTATCCAAATGCTCATTGTTATAGGTTGTATAATAATGATGGGTTGTTTATTGGGGCCTTTTATATGGGAGCGGTATTACAAGTGAAAACGGCAATTGAATTTATTAACGCTACACGATTTTTGGGGGCCGGCTTCCGCCGGCCCCCCTGTACTATCTTTCTACCCTACTCTTTTATTACAGATTGGCCTACATTCTAAGATTAGGCTTTTTTCTCTCTCATCTGCATTCTGGGTAACTTCACCCACCCAATGGGTCGGCCTTTCTTTAAGAATACTCGGGTTATCACCGTTAAGGTGGTCTAGGAGACGTTGGCGAATATCTCCTTTCCCAATGTATACCCATACTCCAGGTTTATAGATTCCGTATACACCATATTGGTTAGGTTTAAGGTCTTCTACTTGGGTTTTATTAAATAACCTTGGATTTTGTTGAACAAACGCCATATTATTCATCCTTTCGATTTTTTGTTTTCCTGTCAATTCCGGGCCTGAAGCGCAAATTCCGGCGCTTCAGGCTTTTTTAGTCTTGCGTCGGTAAGTATCCCGATGAAATCCCTCGTGTACTGTATCGTATCTACTTTGATTTGCCGGGGCCGTTCAGAAGTGCCCAGATGCAAGGCGCACAGGAGGCTGACACCGGAAGCGTACACGGGACGTACGCTGAGGATGGCAGCCGAGGAGCAACGCCGCAGATGGGCGCTTATCAACGGGCCCCCTGAAGGCGAGCGGGACGATCAGGCGAACAGCTTGTCCCCTGTGTCGAGCTCATTCCACTCCACAGCCTGTCCCGCGAGCAAGCTCCGCGGCACGTCGATCAAGCGCTGATTGGCGGAGCCGCGGAAGGCGAGGCTTATATCCCGCTGGGCGGCGATGTAGCGGCCGTCGACTAAAATGTCGCTGGCAGCGAGGAGGTCTTTGACAGCTTTGTCGATAAACTGTCAAAGACTGTTAACGGAGCACTCCGTGACGTTCATGCCATTCGGCGATCGACTCTTCTGGGTATTCATCGAGCTGCAGGTCGCCCTTGCGCAAGGTGACGTCTACCCAGGGCGCCTTGGATCCGAGCATCAAGTGCGTATGCTCCGGTTGCACCGGCAATGGCGTGTCGATAACCGAGGCAAATGGATGGGGCAGCTCCGGCCATTCCGGGCTGAACACCCACAGCGCGCTGCCGCATTGCGAGCAGTAGCAACGCTGGTAGGGGTAAGGGGGGGGCACTGTTCAGTGCTGAACGTGACGGCGCCGCAATGGCAGGATCTTTCAAGCTGCATGGGCTGACTCCTGATCAGAGTGTGTAACAACACTTTTCTAATACCTTAGCCTCAGGCAAGATCCTCCGCTTTGGTTTCAGGGAAGACGCCCATGATTGCTCAATTGCAAAGCGCTGCCGCGCAAATCCGCCACGCCGTGCGTGCCGCCACTGAAGGGTTGGTCGGGCGTGAGCAACTGGCCGAATTGATTGTGCTGGCCGCCGTGGCCCAGGAGCACCTGCTGGTGGTCGGCCCGCCCGGCACGGCA
>JALHDI010000078.1:25274-33236 GCA_022839045.1 Sporomusaceae bacterium | reverse complement strand
TGGCGACATCGGCTCTTTTTTGGTAGTGTGTTTGCGCGGGGACGGCGGGCAATACCAGGTTCGCCGCAAGACGAAAATATGAAAATGACGGCGAGCGATGAGGTCGGGTTCGCGTTAGAGGATTTTTCCCCAGGGCCTGAGAATATTTATAAATAGCGACGTTGAAACTAACATTGCCATGCGAATCCGAAGGGGGCGAACCAATTGTCCAAACAGCTCAGGAAGATGCCGTTGCTGCCGCTCCGGGGCATTCTCGTTTTTCCATATATGATTATTCATCTCGACGTCGGCCGCGAGAAGTCGATCGGCGCGCTGGAGGAGGCGATGGTCCACGACCGGCAGATCATGCTGGCCAGCCAGCGCGACGCCCAGAACGACAAGCCGCTGCCGGAGGATATTTTCAGTGTCGGCACGGTGGCCGAGATCAAGCAGCTCTTAAAGCTGCCGGGCGGCACCATCCGCGTGCTGGTGGAGGGCCTCCACCGCGCGGAGATCGTCCGCTACGCCGAGCTTGAGCCGTTTTACATGGCGGAGATCCGCGAGTACGACGGGGCCGAGCCTAAGACGCCGGAGGTGGAGGCGCTTACCCGCACGGCGATCAGCCAGTTCGAGCAGTGGGTGAAGCTGAGCAAGAAGATCCCGCCGGAGACGCTGGTGTCGGTGGTGATGGTCGAGGAGCCGGGGCGGCTGACCGACCTTATCGCCAGCCACCTGGCGCTGAAGATTGAGGATAAGCAGCTGCTGCTGGATGCGGTGGACGTGAAGGAGCGGCTGGAGAGGCTGTGCGACATCCTCGGCCGCGAGATGGAGATCCTCGAATTGGAGAAGAAGATCAACGTCCGCGTCCGCAAGCAGATGGAGAAGACTCAGAAGGAGTATTACCTGCGCGAGCAGCTGAAGGCGATCCAGAAGGAGCTCGGCGACAAGGACGACCGGATGGCCGAGGCGGACGAGTACCGCCAGCGGATGAAGGAGCAGGAGCTGCCCAAAGAGGTGGCCGAGAAGGTCACCAAGGAGATCGAGCGGCTGGAGAAGATGCCGCCGATGGTGGCCGAGAGCGCCGTCATCCGTACTTATCTCGACTGGCTGCTGGCGCTGCCGTGGGCGAAGGAGACGACCGACCGCCTCGATATCGGCATCGCCGAGAAGATTCTCGACGAGGACCACTACGGCCTGGAGAAGGTGAAGGAGCGCATCCTGGAGTACCTGTCGATCCGCAAGCTGACCGAGAAGATGAAGGGCCCGATCCTTTGCCTGGTGGGGCCGCCCGGCGTGGGCAAGACGTCGCTGGCCCGCTCGATCGCCCGGGCGATGGAGCGCAAGTTCGTACGCGTGTCGCTGGGCGGGGTGCGCGACGAGGCCGAGGTCCGCGGCCACCGGCGCACGTACGTGGGGGCGCTGCCGGGGCGGGTCATCCAGGGGATGCGCACCGCGGGCTCGAAGAACCCCGTTTTTCTGCTCGACGAGATCGACAAGATGAGCTCGGATTTCCGCGGCGACCCGTCGGCCGCCCTGCTGGAGGTCCTCGATCCCGAGCAGAACAACTCTTTCAGCGATCACTACGTCGAGGTGCCGTTCGACCTGTCGCGGGTGTTGTGGGTGGTGACGGCCAATGTGATGCACAATATCCCCCGGCCGCTCCTCGACCGCATGGAGACGATCACCATCGCCGGCTATACGGAGGAGGAGAAGGTCCAGATCGCCGTCCGCTACCTCATCCCCAAGCAGGTCCGCGACCACGGCCTGACCGACAAGCAGATCGTTTTCTCCGAGGGGACCATCCAGAAGGTCATCCGCGATTATACCCGCGAGGCCGGGGTGCGCAACCTTGAGCGCAATATCGCCAACCTCTGCCGCAAGGCGGCTCGCCAGATCGTGCAGGAGAAGCGGACGGCGGTGAAGATCACCGCCCAGAATTTGCACACGTTCCTGGGGGCTCCCAAGTACCGCCACAACAAGACGGAGCGCAACCTCCAGGTGGGGGTGGCCACCGGCCTGGCGTGGACCGAGGTGGGCGGCGACGTGCTGGCGGTGGAGGTCTCGACGATGAAGGGCAAGGGCAAGCTGACCCTCACCGGCCAACTCGGCGGGGTGATGCAGGAGTCGGCCCAGGCGGGCTTCAGCTATATCCGCAGCCGCTCCCAGGAGCTGGGCGTCGACCCCGAGTTTTACGAGAAGACCGATATCCACATCCATCTGCCGGAGGGCGCCATCCCCAAGGATGGCCCGTCGGCCGGCATCACGATGGCGACGGCGGTCGCCTCGGCCCTGACCGGCCGGCCGGTGAGGAACGATATCGCCATGACGGGCGAGATCACGCTGCGCGGCCGAGTGCTGCCGGTCGGCGGCATCAAGGAGAAGGTGCTGGCCGCCCACCGGGTGGGCATCAGGAAGATCGTCCTCCCCAAGGAGAACAAGCGCGATATGGATGAGATCCCCGTGAATGTGAAGCGCAGCCTGGAGTTCGTCCTGGTGGAGCATATGGACGAGGTGCTCAAGGCCGCGCTGGCGGACCAATGAGCACGACGGCGGCAGCGCCGAACGTGGTGGGCGCCCGTTACCTGGCGTCCGCCGTCCGGGCCGACCAGTACCCGGAGGGGGATTTCGCGGAGGTGGCCTTCATCGGCCGCTCGAACGTGGGCAAGTCGTCGCTGATCAATTCGCTCTGCCGCCACGGCGGCCTGGCCCGCACCAGCGCCACACCCGGCAAGACGCAGACGATCAATTTCTATTCGGTGGCCCTGAAGTACAGCGAGGAGGAGCGGCGCCAGTTCCTGCTGGTCGACCTGCCGGGCTACGGCTACGCCCGCGCCGGCCGGACGGTGCGCCGCCAGTGGACGAAGTTCATCGACGAGTATCTGGCCGCGTCGCCGCGGCTCAGGCTGGTGTGCCAGCTGGTCGACAGCCGCCACCCGCCGATGGACAGCGACAAGGAGGCTTACCGGCGGCTGGCCGAGCTCGGCCGGCCGGTGCAGGTGGTGGCCACCAAGACGGATAAGCTTTCCCGCCAGGCGGCGAGGAAGAGCGTGGCGGTCATCCGCGCCGGCCTGGCGCTGCCGGTGGGAGCGGACGTCATCGCCTATTCGTCGGCGGACGGGACGGGGCGGAGCGAGCTGCTTGACGTGATCAGCCATATTTTGCTAAAATGAATGCATACGGGGCAGTCTGACCAGTCTGCCCCTTGTTAATTTCGGGGGGCGCCATGCTTAACGATTTCGACAAGCAGCTGCTGAATATCATCCAGAGCGATATCCCGCTGGTTTCCCGGCCGTTCGCGGCTTTGGCCGAACGCCTCGGCGCCGATGAGGCGACGGTTGTCGAGCGGCTGCGGTTCCTCCGCGACAACGGTTTGATCCGCCGCATCGGCCCGTTTTTCGACTCGGCCCGGCTGGGCTACGTGAGCACGCTGGTGGCGCTGGCGGTCGAGCCGGCCGAGCTGCCGGCGGTGGCCGTGGCGGTGAATGCTTATCCCGGCGTGACCCACAATTACGAGCGCGAAGGGGACTACAACCTGTGGTTCGCGCTCCTCAGCCCGAATATGGCCGCCCAGGAGCGGGTGCTGGCCGCCGTCGCCCGCTTGCCGGGCATAAAGAGGCTGCTTAATTTGCCGGCGACGAAGAAGTTCAAGGTTAACGTGCGTTTTACGCTGGAGTAGGTGAGGATGCTGGACGAGCTTGACAGGAAGATAATCGCCGCGATGCAGGACGATCTGCCGCTGGTGCCGGAGCCGTACAAGGCGGTGGCCGAGCGCTTGGGGATCGGTGAGGAGGAGCTGCTGGCGAGGCTGGCGGGCTACCGGGCGAGGGGCGAGATGCGGCGGATGGGGGCGGTGCTGAGGCACCGCGAGGTCGGCTACGCCGCCAACGCGCTGTGCGCCTGGCGGGTGCCCGCGGCCAGGCTCGAGGAGGTGGCGGTGGCGATGACCGCCAGCGCGGCGGTGACGCACTGCTACGCGCGCGTGCCGCGGGACGGCTGGCCCTATAATTTTTATATCATGCTCCACGGCCATACCCGCGAGGAATGCTCCCGGCTGGCGGCCGGCCTGGCGGCCGAGCTCGGCCTGGGCAAATTTGTCATGCTGTTTTCTACCAAGGAGTGGAAGAAGACGAGTATGCGGTATTTCGGGGAGGGAGAGTGATGATCAGGAAGTTCGACGAGCTGCTGACGGCGGCCCGCAGCCTGCCGCCCCGCCGGGTGGCGGTGGCGGCGGCGCACGACGACGCGGTGCTGACGGCGGTACGGGACGCGCGCGAGCGCGGCATCGCCGAGTTCGTGCTGGTCGGCGATCAGGCCAAGCTGCGTTCGCTGGCGGGTACGATTGGGGTGAACCTCGCCGATGTGGAGGTGATCCACGAGCCCGACGCCCGGCAGGCGGCGCGACGGGCAGCGGCCAGGCCGATATGCTGATGAAGGGGCTGATCGGCACGGGCGATTTCCTGCGCGCCCTGCTGGACAAGGAGGTGGGCCTGCGCACCGGCTCGCTCCTCAGTCATGTGTTCGTCATCGAGCTCGCCGGCTGGGACCGGCTGCTGTTCGTGACCGATGCGGCGATGAACGTCAGCCCGACGCTGGCCGACAAGGCGGTCATCATCGGCAACGCCGCCACTTTGGCGGGCTCTTTGGGGGTCGACCCGGTGAGGGTGGCCGTGCTGGCGGCGGTGGAGACGGTGGAGGCCGGCATGCCGGCAACGCTGGAGGCGGCCTCGCTGGCGAAGATGGCCGAGCGGGGCCAGATCAAGGGGGCGATCGTCGACGGCCCGCTGGCGCTCGACAACGCGATCAGCGAGGAGGCGGCCCGCCACAAGGGGATCGTGAGCCCGGTGGCCGGCAGGGCCGACGTGCTGGTGGTGCCCGATATCGAGGCCGGCAACATGCTCGGCAAGTCGATGGTCTATTTCGCCCGCGCCCGCATCGCCGGGCTGGTGATGGGCGCGGCCAAGCCGGTTGTCGTGACTTCGCGGGCCGACAGCGCCGAGTCGAAGATGTTGTCGATCGCTTTGGGGGTCGTGACGGCGAAGTGAAATAATGAACTTTGTACATTTTATCCAGCGGCAGGAGGAATTTGCCCGCGGTGATAGAATACGTGTATGTAAAAATACTGGTCAGACCACCTGTCCGCTGGAATTTTGGGGCTGCGCGGGTGTGGCGCTGACAAGGGCGTATTTATGGCCCGGTATTGGTAAAAACTAACGAATGGTTATGAAGGTTCGGGATTCCCGCCTTTATATACGGATGGCTGAATAACCGAGCTTTTGCCCCGGAGGATAGGTCGCAGTCTGAGCGCAATCCGCGTAACGGACTGCGCTCTTACGCCTATGCGCAAACAGGGTCAGCGTCCGGGGAGAAGCGGCTGCCCGCGGCGCGGCGCCGGCCCGAGAGAGGGCGCACGGCAGGGTTCGGCGGAACGCGGCGGGACAGGCTGGTTATTTCAGCGTCCGGAGGTCATATTATTTTCAGGAGGTGGCTGTTTTATGGCCGAAGTTTCACTGCAAGGTGAACAGAGAGTATTCATGACGGGCAACGAGGTTGTTGCCTGGGCTGCCGTGGCAGCGAAGGTCGACATCATGTACGGGTACCCCATCACTCCCCAGAACGAGATCATGCATTACTGGACGAGGCTCGCGCCGAAATACGGCAAGCGCTTCCTCCAGACCGAGGACGAGATTTCCGCCGGCTTTACGATGCTCGGCGGCGTCATGACCGGCCGCAAGTCGTTCACCGCGACCGCCGGCCCGGGCAACGTGCTGATGCAGGAATCCGCAGTGATGGCCGAGATGATGCGCCTGCCCGCGGTGTACGTGATCCAGCAGCGGGGCGGCCCGTCGACGGCTACCGTTATCTACGCCCAGCAGGAAACCACCCTCACCTGTTTCGGCGGCAACGGCGAAGGCCACCGCATCGTTTATTCGACCGCTACCCACCAGGAGTTGTTCGATTATACGCTCAAGGCGTTCAACGCTGCCTGGACCTACCGTTTTCCGACCTTCGTGCTCGGCGACGGCTACCAGGCCAAGATGCGCGAGCCGCTGACCATTTACGACGCCGACTCGAAGGGCGTCAAGCTGGTCCCGACCGAGCCGATGGTCGGCGAGTCCAAGCCCGGCAAGCAGTTCAAGCACCTCCGCAATACCTACAACACCGAGGAGGAGCTTTACGAGGTCGTTATGGCCAACCAGCGCGACTGGGACGCCATGGCCCCCAAAGTGGTCGAGTGGTATGAGAAGGACTGCCAGGACGCCGACGTGGTGTTCGTCTGCCACGGCGTCGTCGCTCGCGCCGCCATCGGTGCCATCGACGAGCTTAGGGCCCAGGGCAAAAAGGTCGGTATCTTCCGCCCCATTACTGTTCGCCCCTTCCCGGAAAAGCAGCTCGCCGACGCGGTCAAGAACGCCAAGAAGGTGGTCGTGGCCGAGTCTGCCTACGGCCAGCTGCTGAAGATGGTGCAGATCGCCGTTTGCGGCGGCAAGGCCGAGATCGTGCCGATGCTCCGTCCCGGGATCGGCATCACCACCGAAGAACTCGTGGAAGAATACAACAAACTGTGATGGCAGGGGGAAGATAGCATGCAAGAGTTGAAAGAGAACAATGTTCTTCAGCCGGCTATGCCCAAGAGCTGGAATGAAGAGACAAAACCCCATAAATTCTGTCCCGGCTGCGGCCACGGGATCATCCTCAAGGCGGTGGGCGAGGTCATCGACGAGCTGGGTATCCAGGACAAGATCGTCTTCGGGTGCGATATCGGCTGTTCGCTCCTGTCGTGGGATTTCTTCGCCTGCGATAGCGTGCAGACCCACCACGGCCGCACGACGCCGGTCATCACCGGCATGAAGCGCGCCAACACCGATATTATCGGGATTGCTTACATGGGCGACGGCGGCGGCTACGCCATCGGCTCCCAGCACCTTTTCAACGCCGCGGTGCGAGGCGAGAAGATCACCATCATACTGTGCAACAACTGCAACTATGGCATGACCGGCGGCCAGATGGCGCCGACCACCCTGCCCGGCATGAAGACCGAGACGTCGCCTTACGGCCGCGACGTGGAGCAGACCGGTTATCCCACCAAGGGCCCCGAGATGGTGGCCGCCGTGGCTCCTGAGGGCGCGTACGTGGCCCGCGGTACGATCGCCAACGTCCGCCAGCTCAAAGGGTTCATCAAGAAAGCCCTGGAGAACCAGATCGCCGGCAACGGCATTTCGTTCGTGGAATGCCTGTCGTCCTGCCCGACGAACTGGCGCACCAACGCTAAGCAGACCTGGGAGTTCGTGGAGAAGGATATGGCTCAGTACTTCAAGGTTGGAGAACTCAGGACCCCGCAGGCGAAGGAGGGCAAATAAGATGGCAAAAGTCGTGAAAATAGCCCTGGCCGGTGAAGGCGGGCAAGGCGTTCAGTCGATTGCCGAGATTTTGGCCGAGGCGGCCAACGAGGAAGGCAAAAACGCCCTGTATATTCCCAACTTCGGCGTCGAGCAGCGGGGCGGCGTTTCGATCGCTTTCGTGCAGATTTCCGACGGCGCGATCGGCGCGCCCAAGTTCGTGGAGGCGGATATCCTCATTCCGCTGAGCCCGCGCGCGGTTAAACGGACCAAGATGCACGCCGGTAAGAACACGGTGTATATCTACGATAATTCCCTCGTCCAGGAAGCCGAGGTCAACGACAATGTCGTCGGCATGCAGTATTTCGACGTGACTCCGCCCTGCCCGACGGCGGACGCGGCCAACGCCGACCTGCAGCAGGAGCTGATCGCCGGCGAGCCCAAGACCTGTTCGTTCACCAAACCCGGCCCCGGCGTCGACCCCGCCGATCTCCCGACCAACGTGAAGAAGATCATCGCCTGCCCCGCCAACGATCTGGCCAAGAACGAGCTGCATCCGCGGGTTTTCAACATCATCATCCTCGGCGCGATCATCGCCGCCACGGAAGTGTTGCCCATGGACAGCATCAAGAAGGCGCTGGACACC
>JALHDI010000078.1:0-25265 GCA_022839045.1 Sporomusaceae bacterium | reverse complement strand
GACATGAACTTCAAGGCGCTCGACCGCGGCTACGAACTCATCAAGAGCGCGATGTAAGGAGGGGTACGAAAGTGGCAAAAGTTAACTGGGAGTCGGCTGTTTACGAAAGCAACAAAGGTATGTGGGCGGTGTTCGCCGGGCTGTGCAAGGGCTGCGGCCTGTGCATCGAGAAGTGCCCGGTGAAGTGCATTAGCTGGTCCGAGGGGCTCGGCGTGTATGGCACGCCCCGCGTTGAGGCCAATATGGAGAAGTGCATCGTCTGCGGCATCTGCCAGACGGTGTGTCCCGATTGCGCGATCCGGGTCGAAAAGAAGAAATAATTGCCGCCTATGGACTGATCCAGGAAGGATAGTGTATTATAGAAGCAGATTTTGAGGTTGGTCAGGAGATTTGACGGTGAAACAACACGCCATTTTTGAACTGGCACAGACCGAACTAGCAGCTGTAGAGCAAGAACTGGCTTCTATAATCCGGTCCCGGGTCGATCTTGTAACCGATATCGGCAGCCATTTGTTCAGGGCGGGCGGCAAACGCTTGCGGCCCGCCCTGTATATCCTCTGCGCCAAGTGCGGCCGGCAGGCCCCCGCGGGGCTCGTGCCGGTGGGCGCCGCCATCGAGCTTATCCATATGGCGACCCTGGTGCACGACGATGTTATCGACAACGCCGCTACGCGAAGGGGGCTGGCGACCGCCAACGCCCGCTGGGGCAATCACGTGACCGTGCTGGCGGGAGACTATCTCTTCGCCAAGGCCTTTTCCCTCATTTCCGCCCATGGCGGCGGCGGCGCCCTCAAGATACTGACCGAGACGATCTGCGCCATCTGCGAGGGAGAGATCAGCCAGGCCCAGGATTTGTTCAATCCCCGACAATCGATGGCGGATTACCTGGAGCGGATCGGCGACAAGACGGCCGGCTTTATCGCCGCCAGCTGCGAGCTCGGCGCCCTGACCGCCGGCCTGCCGCCCGCCGATGTCGAAGCCCTGCGGCAGTACGGCTACGCTATCGGGATGGCTTTCCAGATCACCGACGACCTTCTCGATGTGACCGCTTCATCGGAACAGATCGGTAAACCGGCGGGAAACGACCTCCGTCAAGGTGTCCTGACGCTGCCTGTCATTTATGCCCTGCAGCATAGCCCCCGGGCGGAGGAACTGCGCCGGATAATCGAGGCCCGCGACATGACGGACGCGCATGTGCAGAGGGGCATCGCCGTCGTGCATACGACCGATGCCGTGGAGTACTGCTACGGCCGGGTGAGCGATTATCTCGCGACCGCGCGCCGCGTGCTGCCGGCTTCGCTGCCGACAGAGGTACGGAAGTCGCTGTGGGATATAGCGGATTTCGTCGGACTCCGCAAATATTAGCGCACGGAGGAAGCATGTTCAGGCCGGTTAAGACGAAGAAGGTCTACGAGGAAATCATTGGTCAGATCAAGAAGCTGATAATCGACGGCAAGCTCCAGCCGGGCGACAAGCTGCTGTCGGAGCGCGAGCTGTCGGAGCAGCTCAACGTCAGCAGGGCGTCGGTGCGCGAAGCGTTCAGCGCCCTTGGGATGATGGGCATTATCTCCATCCGCCCCGGCGAAGGCAGTTTCGTGCGCCAGGTTTCCTTTGAAGGCATGCTGGAGCCGCTTTCCTTCATCTTGCAGATGGAGATCGACGACATCATGCAGCTTCTCGAGGTGCGCAAGATCCTCGAGGTGGAGACGGCGGCCCTTGCCGCTTTGCGGGCTGGTCCCGAGGACCTTAAGGATATCCACGGGGCGATCGTGAGCATGCTGGACGAACTCAAGCGGGGCGAAATAGGCGACACCGCCGACGCAAGCTTCCACTTCGCCGTTGCCAAGGCCGCGAACAACCCGATTCTTATCAAAGTCATGAATGCCATCTCCGATCTTATGAACACTGCCTTCCGTTCTTCGCGGCAAAAGCTGTTTTTGATCGAGAATATGCCGTTGGTGCTGTATAACGCACACTACGAGATATATGAAGCGATTTCCGCGCATAACCCCAGTCTGGCCCGTCTGAAGATGCGCGAGCACTTGACTATGGTCGAAGACGCCATGCGCGAGCTTCGCGACGGGAGGATCAAATCGCTGGAAAGTTTTAAAGAGCACAGGATTGCGACAGATACCGGCTTCCCTTCCTAGTATCACAACAGATTCTACGAAGCAGGAAGCCGTTTCTTTTTCTCGGCCATAAGTTTTCTGAATAGTGCAAAAATAAAGTTAAATTTTTCACATACTTTAGGGCTTTTCGAATGGTTATTGCCATATAGAAAGAGAATATTTTCACAAAAGATTTATATATTGCAATTTTCATTCAATTACGTTAACATTGTGGCTAGGTGGTCTGACCAGGATGGAGGCCTGACCAGTGAGTGGAGGGGGTGATAAATGGGAGGCTACAGCTCAATTGCAATAAAAACCATAGCAGTCAATTACCGCAGCAATTCTCCGTTTTTTTTAATACAGCTGTTTTAGCCAAGCAATCACGTTTGACTCCAGTAAATATGAGGAGGAATGGGAATGGATCAGGGTTTTTTAGCTCTTCTCGCGATTATGCCGATTGCAGTAGTTGCTATTTTCCTTGTGGGCTTAAAGTGGCCGGCAAGTAGGGCGATGCCATTATCCTATATCACTGCAGCTCTTCTCGCCCTTTTTGTGTGGCAAGTTCCCGGTGCCCAGGTGGCCGCGGCGACATCAAAGGGCGTTGTTACCACAATTAGCCTTTTGTATATCATCTTCGGCGCCATCCTGATGCTGAATACCTTGCAGTATGGCGGCGGCCTGCAGGCAATCCGCGAAGGCTTCACCGGAATTACTCCGGACCGCCGGATTCAGGTTATCATTATTGCCTGGCTGTTCGGCTCCTTCGTTGAAGGTTCGTCCGGATTCGGAACCCCGGCTGCGGTAGCCGTCCCGCTTCTGGTCGGCCTTGGTTTCCCGGCTATGGCTGCGGTTGTCGCCGGTATGATGATTCAAAGTACACCTGTTTCCTTCGGTGCGGTGGGAACGCCGATCCTTGTCGGCGTGAACGTCGGCTTGGGTCAGGGGTCGCAACCGATCGTCAACCAATTCGCGGCCAGCATCGGTTACGCCGGTATCGAGCAGTGGCCGAACTTCCTTGCCTTTGTCGGCACGAAGGTAGCCTTGCTGCATGCGATTACCGGTTTCTTTATGCCCCTGTTCGTGGTTGCGATCATGACACGCCACTTCGGCAAGAACAAGACGTTCAGCGAAGGTTTGGCGATATGGCCGTTTGCTCTATTCGCGGCTTTGGCCATGGTTGTCCCTTACTATCTCGTGGCCATAACCCTCGGACCGGAGTTCCCCTCGATTACCGGTGGCCTCGTCGGCCTGGCGATTGTCGTCACGGCGGCTAAGAACGGTTTCCTGATGCCCAAAGGCGAACCCTGGGATTTCGATAAAAAAGAAGCCTGGGATCCCCTGTGGACCGGTTCGATCGAAATTAAGTCCATTCACCATCACAGCGGCGGAATGAGCACTCTCAAAGCCTGGTCGCCGTACGTGTTCGTCGCACTGCTCCTTATCGCGACCCGCATGATTCCCCCGCTGACCAACTGGCTGAAGTCCCTCAAAATTGTCACCCCCGAGGTTTTCCAATTCGGCACGAAGATCGGTTCCAGCTTTGACTACGGTTATTCCCCCGGATCGGTCTTCCTGGTCGTATCCTTGATCACTTTCTTCCTCCATGGTATGAGAATGGAGGACTATAAGAAAGCATGGACGGGTTCGGCAAAAACCATGCTGGGCGCAGGTTCGGCGCTTATCTTCACCGTTCCGATGGTAACCGTTTTCATGACCACCGGTGGCGGCGCCGCTAAGCTTGCCAGCATGCCGATTCTGCTCGCCGATTATGTCGCGAATACGGTCGGCGGTCTCTGGCCGCTCTTTGCTCCTCTCATCGGCGGTATGGGCGCCTTCGTTGCCGGTAGTAATACCGTCAGTAACATGATGTTCTCCTTGTTCCAGTTCGGGGTCGGACAGCGCATTATGGTTGACCCGACGTGGATTGTCGCGCTGCAAGCCCTTGGCGGCGCCGCGGGCAACATTATCTGCGTGCACAACGTTGTTGCCGCCTCCGCGGTCGTCGGTCTGCTGGGCAGGGAAGGTATCGTCATTCGCAAAGTTATCACGCCTTTCCTCTACTATGCCATATTGCCCGCTTCGGTCGGCTACTCGATCATTTACTGGAGTGTAAAAGGTCCGTTCAATATTGGTTCGATCATAGCATTGGCCATCTGGGCAGCTGCCATTTACTTTATTGCCACCAATAAGACCCCGGCGAAAAACTCCTCGGACAGTGCTAACGTTAAACAATAATCCCGAATAGGGAGTACCTCTAGGCTTGCTTGCTGCGCTTCATAACGCCGTAGCGCAAAAGGGGAACGAGTGGCGGGACATTGGGCCCGCCACTCGTTTCCGCCCGATTAACTCCCGTCAGATAATGCGCGGAGGAGAGAATTGACAATGAACGCAAACATTATCCAGGAATTGAAGGCGCTCGTCGGCCCCCAGTGGGTGGCGACGGAGAAGGAAGACCTGATCTGCTACGGCTATGATGCCACCCCCGGCTTTTTCAACCTGCCGGAGGCGGTGGTGCAGCCGGGCAGCAAGGAGGAAGTGGCCGCTGTCCTCAAGCTGGCCAACCGGGAGAAGTTCCCGGTCTACACCCGCGGCTCGGGAACCAACCTGAGCGCCGGGTCGGTACCCGCCCAGGGGGGCGTGGTGCTGTCGACCGCCCGTATGAACAAGATTCTCGCCATCGACGCCGAAAACTGGACGGCGGTGGTTGAGCCCGGGGTTATCGTATCCGAGCTGAACGCCGCCGTAGAAAGATACGGTCTCATTTACCCGCCAGATCCGGGGACGGTGACCACCGCCAGCATCGGCGGCACGGTGGCCGAGAATTCCGGCGGCCTGCGGGGCCTGAAGTACGGCGTTACCAAGCACTACGTGACCGGCGTCGAGGCGGCTCTGGCCGACGGCTCGATCGTCGAGTACGGCGGCAGCAACGTGAAGGCGCCCGGCTATGATATGGTCATGCTGTTCACCGGGTCGGAGGGGACGCTGGGGGTGTTGACCAAGATCACCGTGCGGCTCGTGCCCGCACCCGCCACGCGCCGCAGCATGATCGCGACCTTCGCCGACCTTTCCGGCGCCGGCAAGTCGATCGCCGATATCATCAGCCATAAGATCATTCCGGCGACGCTGGAGATTATAGACAATTACACCATCCGCACGGTGGAGAGTTTCGCGAAGCTGGGGCTGCCGGTGGAGGCCGAGGCGATCATCCTGGCCGAGGTCGACGGCGACGCCGATACGGTGGAGGCGGACGCGGCCAAGATGGAGAAGATCCTGCGCGAGAACGGCGGCGAGGTCCGCGTGGCGAACAGCGCCCAGGAGCGCGACCAGATATGGGCGGCAAGGCGGGCGGCGCTGCCGTCGCTGGCCAAGCTGCGGCCGTCGACCTTCTGCGAGGACGCCACCGTGCCCCGCGACAAGGTGCCCGATATGGTGCGGATCGTGACCGAGATCGCCGCCCGCAACAAGGTGGAGATCGGGACGTTCGGGCACGCCGGCGACGGCAACCTCCACCCGACGATCGTGACCGATCTGCGCGACGCAGCGGAGATGGAGCGGGTGTACGCCGCGATGGACGAGATTTTCAAGACCGCGCTGAAGCTCGGCGGCACCCTGTCGGGCGAGCACGGCATCGGGCTGGGAAAACTGAAGTATATGCCCGACCAGTTCGGCGCCGAGGGCATGGCGGTGATGCAAAGCATCAAGCTGGCTCTCGATCCCAACAATATCCTCAATCCGGGGAAACTGGTGGGCGAGGTTCACTAAAAGAAGCACAGGCGGTGCGCGCGGCTTTCGCCGGATGCGCACCGCCTGCCGTTTGCGGGGGCGCGGGCCGGGATGCAATCACGGCCTGTACTTTTGCCGCGCGGTTAAGTATAATTATAGTTAAAGTAGCTTAAGGGGATGTGGTGCTGTGTTCAACCTAGGCATGCCGGAACTGGCCCTGATTCTTGTTATCGCTCTCATCGTTTTCGGACCGGGCAAGCTGCCCGAAGTGGGCAAGGCGCTGGGCAAGGGTCTGGGCGAATTCCGCCGGGCGATGTCGGGCGAGGGCGCCGCGAAGGAGGAGACGATCACCGTCGAGGCCAAGCCGGTGGAGAAGAAGCCGGAAGAGAAACCCGCCGACAAGAAAGAGGAAGAGACAAAGTGAGGATAACCAATGTCTGATACGCCCCGGGAAATTGAAAGCGTACAGGAGGATCAGGACTCCAGCGGCGAGATGTCGCTTGTCGACCATCTGCAGGAACTGAGGAAGCGGCTGATCGTTTGCGTCGTCGTCGTGCTGGCTGCCAGCATCGCCTGTTATTTTTTCGCCGTCGATCTGGTGCATATCATCACCGCTCCGGCCGGCAAGCTATATTATATGAATCCGGCGGAGGCTTTCTTTACTTATCTGAAAGTGTCCTTCTTCGCGGGCTTTTTGGTGTCCCTGCCGGTGGTTTTTTATCAGTTGTGGGCTTTCGTGGTGCCGGCCCTGACGAAGCAGGAGCGGACGGCGTCGCTGTTTCTCGTCCCGGCGTCGCTGGTGCTGTTTTTTATCGGCCTGGCTTTCTCGTATTTCCTCGTGCTGCCGGCGGCCATCAGTTTCTTCATCGGCTTTGCCACCGAGGACCTGCAGCCGATGTTTTCCATCGGCCAGTACCTGTCGTTCGTGATTTCCTTCATGCTGCCGTTCGGCTTCGTGTTCGAGCTGCCGCTGTTCATCATCGTGGCCGCCAAGTTGGGCGTAATCGGCTCGGGCTTCCTGGTGGCGAAGCGGAAGATGGTCATCGTGCTGTCGTTCGTGGTGGGCGCGGTGGTGTCGCCGACCCCGGATGTGTTTTCGCAGACGATGATTGCGGTGCCGCTGATGATTTTGTATGAGTTAAGCATTTTTATTGTTCGGCACGTGCTTCGGAAGTGATTAGCTTTGCCTCCGGCCGTTCAGAAGCCCCCAGATGCTAGGCGGCTCCGAGGACGCGTAGCGACGCGTACTCGGAACGTACGCTAGCAAGCGCCCGCAGGAACAACAACGCAGATGGGGGCTTATCAACGGCCTAGTGAAGGGGAGTATTAGTTTGGCCTTTAACGATTTGCGCGAATTCATCGCCGCTCTTGAGTCCCGCGGCTGGCTGAAGCGCATCCGCCAGCAGGTGGATTGCGAGCTGGAAATTACCGAGATAACCGACCGGGTGTCGAAGATGAGCGGCGCGAAGAACGTCGCCCTCCTGTTCGAGAATGTGAAGGGCTACGACGTCCCGGTGCTGATGAACGCTTTCGGCAGCATGGAGCGGATGGCGCTGGCCCTCGGCGTGGACAAGGTGGACGATGTCGCCGACGAGATCCGCGACCTCTTAAAGCTGCCGTATGTTTCCCTGCAGAGCAAACTGGATCTCGTGCGCCTTATCCCCGCCGCCCGGCGGGCGATTAATTTCCCGAAGTATGTCAAGTCGGGGCCGTGCAAGGAGGTCGTCATCAGGGACAAGCCGTCGCTGGCCAAGTTCCCCATCCTCAAGTGCTGGCCGGGGGACGCCGGCCGCTTCATTACGCTGCCGCTGGTGTTCACGAAGAACCCGCGCACCGGCAAGCGCAACGTCGGTATGTACCGCATGCAGGTGTACGACGAGACGACTACCGGAATGCACTGGCACGTGCACAAGGGCGGCGCCGACAATTACCGCGCCCACCGCGAGCTGGGCAAGGACCGCATCGAGGCGGCGGTGGCCATCGGCGGCGACCCGGCGGTGACTTACGCCGCGACCGCGCCGCTGCCGCCGAATATCGACGAGATGATTTTCGCCGGCTTCCTGCGCCGCAAACCGGTGGAGCTGGTGAAGTGCGAGACGGTGGATATCGAGGTGCCGGCGACGGCGGAGATCGTGCTCGAGGGCTATGTCAAGACGGACGAATTCAGGCGGGAGGGGCCGTTCGGCGATCATACCGGCTACTATTCGCTCGCCGACGACTACCCCGTTTTTCACCTCACCTGCATCACCCACCGCAAGAATCCCATCTATCCGGCCACGATCGTCGGCAAGCCGCCGATGGAGGACTGTTTCATGGCCAAGGCGACTGAGCGGATTTTCCTGCCGCTGCTGCAGCAGGTGCTGCCGGAGGTCGTGGATATCAACCTGCCGCTGGAGGGCGTTTTCCACAATTGCGCCGTGCTGGCGATCAAGAAGAGCTACCCGCAGCACGCCAAGAAGGTGATGCACGCCGTGTGGGGCCTCGGCCAGATGATGTTCACGAAGATGATCATCGTGGTGGACGCCCATGTCGACGTGCAGGACATGAACGAGGTCTGGTGGCGGGTTTTCAACAATATCGACGCCCGCCGCGACATCGTGCTGGCCGACGGGCCGCTCGACGCCCTCGACCACTCTTCGCCGATGCCCCAATGGGGGACGAAGGTGGGGATCGACGCGACCAAGACGTGGCCGGAGGAGGGCTATGCGCGGGAGTGGCCGGACGAGATCGTCATGTCGCCGGAAGTGAAGAGCCGGATCGACGGGATATGGGAGGAGCTCGGCCTTGGGTAAGCTGAAGTCTCACCTCGACAATATCGCTTTTTCCCACTCGGTGTTCGCGCTGCCGTTCGCGTATATGGGCGCTTTCCTCGCTGCCGGCGGCCTGCCCGCCGGCGGCGATCTTTTCTGGATAACGGTGGCGATGGTGGGGGCCCGCAGCGCCGCCCTGGCGTTCAATAACCTCATCGATCTGAGGTTCGACAGGCTCCATCCCCGCTTCGCCGCCCGGCCGATGGTCACCGGCGCCGTGAAGCGCTGGGAGGCGGCGCTGTTTATCGCCGCCAGCCTGGCCGTCTTCGTTTACGCCGCCTATCAGCTTCACCCCCTGGCCCGCACGCTGTGGCCGCTGGCGGTCGTGCCCTTCGTCGTCTACCCGTATATGAAGCGATTTTCGTGGACTTGCCATCTGGTGCTGGGGGTGGCTCTCGCCGGCGCGCCGGTGGGGGCGTGGATCGCCGTCCGCGGCGACCTGACAGCGCCGGTGGCGCTTTTGGCAGCGGCGGTGGGGGTGTGGATCGCGGCGTTCGACGTCATCTACGGTTGCCAGGACGTGGCCTTCGACAAGGCGCACGGGCTTCATTCCATGCCGGTGAGGTTCGGCGTGGCCGGCGCCCTGCGGCTGGCCCGGCTGATGCACGGCGCGAGCGTGGCCGCGTTCGCCGCGGCGGGGTGGCTGGCCGGCCTCGGCCCCTGGTATTACGCCGGGGTGGCGCTGGCGGCGGGCGTGCTCGTTTATCAGCACAGCATCGTATCCGCCGCCGACCTGAGCCGCGTTACCCAGGCGTACTTCATGCGCAACGGCCTGGTGGGGGCGGCGATTTTCCTGTTCACGGCGGTAAGTCTTATGCGGTAGCGCTTCCGGCCCGGTCCGGCGGCGCGAGGGGAGTAATATGGCGACAATGCGGCGCGAGGTCATCCTCGGCGCTTCCATCTGGCTTCACTGGTTTTCCCTTTTTACATATCTGCCCATCGTGCCTACCTATGCCAAGGATCTCGGCGCCAGCTACCAGATGATCGGCGTCATCCTCGGCTCGTACGGCTTCACGCAGATGGCTCTCCGCCTGCCGCTGGGCATCGTGGCCGACCGGCTCAACAGGCGGCGGGTTTTTCTGGTGGCCGGGGCGGCGCTTTGCGTCATAAGCGCTTTCGGCATGTGGCTGATCCGCGACGCCGTCGCGCTGCTGATTTTTCGCATGCTGTCGGGGGTGGCGGCGACGGTGTGGGTCGTCCAGTCGGTGCTGTTCGCCAGCTACTACTCCCAGGCGGAGTCGGCCCGGGCGATGGGCGTCGTTTCGGCGGTGGTCACCTGCGGCGAGATGGTGGCGATGCTGGTCGGCGGGGTGGTGGCCGAATATTACGGCCAGGAGCAGTCGTTCTTGCTGGCGACCGTGGCCGGGGCGGGGGCGCTGGCCTGCTGCCTCGCCATCCGCGAGCCGGCCGGGCTCAGGCCGGGGCAGCCGCCGCGGCTGAAGGAGACGGCGGGGATGGTGCGCGACCGCGGCCTTGCCCTGGCGTCCGTCCTGGGGTTCATCGTCCAGGTGATGTCTTACGGGACGGCGTTCGGCTTCGTGCCGCTGGTCGCCAAGAGCCTCGGCGCCAGTTACGCCGAGATCGGGCTGCTGCCGACCGTTTATATGCTGCCGGGGATGCTGGCCTCGATGCTCAGCGGCACGTTGTTCCTGCGGCTGTTCAGCGAACGGGCTCAGACGGTCGCCAGCCTGGTAATGATGGCCGCCTCGTGCGTATTCATCCCCGCCGCCTCGAGCCTGGGGGTGCTGTTCTTCCTCCAATTTCTCGGCGGGTTCGGGCGCGGGCTGGTTTATCCCCTGCTGATGGTGCTTTGCATCAGGGATATCGACGCCGGCCGGAAGGCTACGGCGATGGGCTTTTTCCAGGCCGCGTACGGGATGGGGATGTTCGTGGGCCCGCTCTTGGTCGGCGCCCTGAGCCAGACGGCGGGGCTGGACTGGGGATTCTGGGCCGTCGGCCTCGTAGGGCTGGCGGGCGCGGCGGTGGCATTCGCGGCCACGCCCGGACGGCAGGCGGCGGAAACGGTCAAAGGATAAGGCGAGGCCCGCACCTATTGTGCGGGCCTCGAAAATTTTTTCGGGACTATAGTTAAAGCCAAAGGCCGTTCAGAAACCGTCAGATGCTAGGCGGCTCCGTCGGGCGTGCCGCGACGGCCCCGGATGGGCCTAGTGCCGGGCGCGCCATGGATGGCTCTAGCGCCCGGCCGACGCGTACTCGGACGTACGCTAGCAAACGGCCGACGGAACAACGACGCAGATGGCGGTTTATCAACGGCCGAGTTATAGAATCCGGCGGGCGCCGAGGTAACGCGGCTTCCAGTAACTGTCCGCCAGGGACGAGACCATTACGCCGCGGCTTGTCGAGGCGTGGATGAATTTGCCGCCGCCAACAAAGATGCCGACATGGGAGGCGCCCTTCTCGGCGGTGGTGAAGAAGACGAGGTCGCCGGGACCGAGGTCCTTGGGTTTCACCGCTTTGCCGGTTTCGTACTGCTTGTCGGCGGAGCGGGGCAGCTTTTTGCCGTGCTCGTTGTAGACGAACATGACGAAGCCGGAGCAGTCGAAGCCTTTGGGGGAGGCGCCACCGTATTTGTAGGGCACGCCTTTGTATTTCTGGGCGGTGGCGACGATGTCCTTGCCTTTGGGAGCTTTGGCCGGCGGGGCGGGTTTGGCGGCGGCGGGCAAAGGGATGGAGGCGGGCGAAAGCTCCGCCGCGCCGGCGGCGGGCGGGCCCGCGGCCAGCAAGACAGCTGCGGTTATCACAGCGAGCGCCTTTTTCACCTTATCCCTCCGATTCCGTTTGCTGACACCTACAGTTATATATCGACTTATTTCGCCAATATGGCTAAATTTACCTGCAAGCATAAAATAGCCCGCACCGTAAGGTGCGGACCTGCTTGTTACAGTGTTTTTTCGAGGAACATCGCTCCCGGCACGGGGTTATGGCAGTACGGTTCGATGGGCGTGAAGCCAAGGGCGGCGTACAGGGCGATGGCGGCGTCCATGCCGGGGACGGTGTCGAGGCGCATGCTGCGGTAGCCCCGGCGGCGGGCTGCGGCGATGACAGCGTCGGCGAGCAGTTGGCCATAGCCTTTGCCGCGACAGGCGGGCCGGACGTAGAGACGCTTCATCTCGCCGATGCCGGCCGCCAGCGGCCGCAGGGCGACGCAGCCGGCCGCCTCCGCGCCGTCCAGCAGGAGAAGCAGGGCGCCGCCGGGCGGGGCGTATTTGCCGGGCAGGCCGGCGAGTTCATCTTGAAAGCCCTGGAAGTCGAGGGCGAAGGGGAGGGAGGCGGCGTATTCGCCGAACAGGTCGCGGACGGTCTCCAAGTGCGCGGGTGTGGTGGCGGGGATAATAGTGGGCATGGGAATGCTCCTTCATTGACGGGAGGGTGCGTAGAAAGCTCCAGATGCAAGGATGGCCCGCGATGGCGTACTTGGTTGCGTACGTCGAGTGGGCCATCCGAGGAGCAACGCAGCAGATGGATTTTCTACGCCCCCGTAATTCTGACGGCGCAGACTTTGTATTCGTAAGTCTTTGTGACCTTGTCGTACGCGCCGCTGGTGATTTCGTTGGTGGGGGTGGCAGGGAAGTGGAAGGACATCCACACGACCCCGGGCGGCACGGCGTCGGTGACCCACGTTTTGGCGCGCACGCTGCCCCGGCGCGAGGAGACCCTGGCGGTGTCGCCTTCGGCCAGGCCGAGGCGGGCGGCGTCGTCAGGGTGGACCATGACCCGCTCCTCGGGGCGGTGGGCGGTGAGGTGCTTGGCGTGGCGGTGGGTGGAGACGTTGTAGTGGTAGAGGATGCGGCCGGTGGTAAGGAGGAAGGGGTATTCGTCGTCGGGCACCTCGGCGGGGGGCTCGTAGTCGATGGGCTGGAAGTAGCCGAGACCGCAGGTGAACTGCCCGTCTTGGTGCAGGAACTTCGTGCCGGGGTGGTCGGCAGCGGGGACCGGCCACTGCAGGCCGCTCTCTTCGAGGCGGGGGTAGGTGACGCCGGCGTAGGAGGGGGTGAGGGCGGCGATTTCGGCCATGATTTCCTCCGGCGCGGCGTAGTTCATGGGGTAGCCGAAGCGGGCGGCGAGGTCGCAGATGATTTGCCAGTCGGGGCGGCTGCCGCCGATCGGCTCGATGGCCTGGCGGACGCGCTGGATGCGGCGCTCGGTGTTGGTGAAGGTGCCTTCCTTCTCGGCGAAGCTGGCGGCCGGCAGGACGACGTCGGCGAGTTTGGCGGTCTCGGTGAGGAAGAGGTTCTGGACGACGAGGAAGTCGAGGTTTTCGAGGCCCTTGCGGACGTGGCTGGCGTTGGCGTCGGAGAGGACGGGGTCCTCGCCCATGATGTACATCGCTTGGAGGTTGCCGCGGACGGCGGCGTCGAACATGTCGGGCAGGGTGTGGCCGGGCTTGTCCGGCACGTCGGCTCCCCAGGCGGCGGCGAATTTCTTGCGGATGTCGGGCCATTTTACTTGCTGGTAGCCCGGAAGGACGTTGGGCAGCGCGCCCATGTCGCAGGCGCCCTGGACGTTGTTCTGGCCGCGGAGGGGGTTGACGCCGGCGGCCGGTTTGCCGATGTTGCCGGTGAGCATGGCCAGGTTGGCGAGGCTCATGACGTTGTCGGTGCCGCAGGTGTGCTCGGTGATGCCGAGGGTGTAGAAGATGCCGGCCCGCTCGGCGGTGGCGTAGATTTTGGCGGCTTCGTAGAGGAGGTGCGCCGGGACGCCGGTGGTCCGCTCGACGAGGTCGGGCGGGTAGCGTTCGGCGACGGCGGCGACGGCTTCGAAGCCGGTGGTGCATTTGCCGATGAAGTCGCGGTCGTGCCAACCGTTCTTGATGATGATGTGGAGGAGGCCGTTGATGAGGGCGACGTCGGTGCCGGGTTTGAGGCGCAGCCAGACGTGGGCGGCGGCGGCCAGCTCGGTTTTGCGCGGGTCGGCGACGATGAGCTTGGCGCCTTTGGTCAGGGCCTGGCGCATTTTGGCGCCGATGACGGGATGGGCCTCGGGGGGGTTGGCGCCGATGACGAACAGCACTTGGTTGTCGGGGATTTCGCCGATGGAGTTGGTCATGGCGCCGGAGCCGAAGGATGTGGCCAGACCGGCCACGGTGGGGCCAGACCGGCCACGGTGGGGCTGTGTCAGGTACGGGCGCAGTGGTCGACGTTGTTGGTGCCGACCGCCGCGCGCATGAATTTCTGCAGCAGGTAGTTTTCTTCGTTGGTGCAGCGGGCCGAGCTGAGGGCGGCGATGGCGTCGGGGCCGTGGGCGGCCTTGATGCCGGCCAGCTTTGCGGCCACGAGGCCGAGGGCTTCGTCCCAGGTAGTTTCCACAAATTCGCCGCCTTTTTTGATGAGCGGGCTTGTCAGGCGCTCAGGGCTGTGGACGTAGTCGGTGCCGAAGCGGCCCTTGACGCACAGCAGCCGGCCGTTGACGGCGCTGGTTTCGTTGGAGGTGACGCCGAGGATTTTGCCGTCCTTGACGTTGAGGTCGAAGTTGCAGCCGACGCCGCAGAAGGGGCAGGTGGTCTTGACTTTTTTGTCCGGCAGCCCGGTGCCGTGCATCGGTTTTTCGGTGAGCGCCCCGGTGGGGCAGGCGGACACGCAGGTGCCGCAGAAGACGCAGCTCGACTTATCCATGGCGTTGTCGAAGGCGGGGGTGACTTTGCTGACGAAGCCGCGCTCGGTCCATTCGAGGACGTTGCAGCACTGGATCTCTTTGCAGACCCGCACACAGCGCCCGCATAGGACGCATTTCTCGTTGTCGCGGATGATGAAGGGGTTGCTGTCGTCAAGCTCGTAACGGCGGTGTTCGCCGCGGAAGCGGACGTCGCGCACCCCCAGGTCGAGGGCCAGGCGCTGCAGCTCGCAACGCAGGTTGCTCTGGCAGGTGAGGCAGTCGGACGGGTGGTTGGCGAGCAGCATCTCGACGACCATCTGGCGGGCTTCGCGGATATCGGGGGTGCTGGTGCGCACGACCATGCCCTCGGCCACGGGGTGGGTGCAGGCGGTGGTGAGGCTGCGCAGGCCGGCGACCTCGACGAGGCAGACGCGGCAGCAGCCTTCGGGGGTGAGGTCGGCGAGGTGGCAGAGGGTGGGGATATTGATGCCGAGCAGGCGGGCGGCTTCCAGCACGGTGGCGCCGGGCGGGACGCTGATCTGACGGCCGTCGATGGTGAGGGTGATTTTGTTCATCGCTTCGCTCCTTGCAGATATTTGGGGCGGCGTATCCTGCTAATATTCGCCGTGGCGGCGAAAAACCCTGCGGAGATGCGGCTGTGTATTCAGGGTATAGGCTGGGTCGCCGTTTCGCCGTGCTGCGGCTACAGCCGCCTAGCCGACGGCGGCCTTGACAACGGCATGGCGGCAAGGTATATTTTATCTATATAAAGTTGACACCGACAGAGGCGAGGACGGGAAAAGGAGTACACCGGACCGGCCGGCGCAGAGAAGGGGCCCATCGGCTGCGAGGCCCCGCGGCGCGGGCGGTGGAAGTCGTCCCCGAGCCGCGGCGCCGAAGGGCAGTAGGCGCCGACGGGAGGCCCCGTTACCGGCCGCGCGAGCCGGCGCAGTCTGCGCGCCGGGAAGAAAGGTGGTACCACGGAGGCAGAGGCTTTCGTCCTTACGGGCGAAGGCTTTTTTATTTTTACGCGAATAATGGAATTCTAATGGTGATCTAAGGAGGCTTTCATATGGAAAAACAGATTCCCACCGTTTACGACCCCAAAGAAGTCGAAGAGAAATGGTATAAGCACTGGGAGGAGAACGGCCTGTTCCACGCCGAGCCGGACACCGGCCGGACGCCTTTCAGCATCGTCATCCCGCCCCCCAACGTCACCGGCCAGCTTCACATGGGCCACGCGCTCGACAACACCCTCCAGGACGTGCTCATCCGCTTCCGGCGCATGCAGGGCTACGAGGCGCTGTGGATGCCGGGCTCCGACCATGCCGGCATCGCCACCCAGATCAAGGTGGAGGAGGTGTTGGCCAAGGAGGGGATCAGCCGCTACGACCTGGGGCGCGAGCAGTTCATCGACCGGGTGTGGGAGTGGAAGCACGAATACGGCGACCGCATCATCAACCAGCTCAAGCGCCTGGGGGCCTCGTGCGACTGGCCGCGGGAGCGGTTCACGATGGACGAGGGCTGCTCGGCGGCGGTGCGCGAGGTGTTCGTGTCGCTGTACGAGAAGGGGCTGATCTACCAGGGCAACCGCATCACCAACTGGTGCCCGCGCTGCAACACCGCCCTTAGCGATATCGAGGTGGAGCACGAGGAGAAGCCCGGCAACCTGTACCACGTCTGCTACCCGCTGGAGGGGCGCCCCGACGAATACGTGACCGTGGCCACCACCCGGCCGGAGACCATCCTCGGCGATACCGCGGTGGCCGTCCATCCCGACGACGACCGCTACCGCCACCTCGTCGGCCAGTACCTCATCCTGCCGGTCGTCGGCCGCCGCCTGCCGATCGTGGCCGACGAGTACGTCGACCCGTCGTTCGGCACCGGGGCGGTGAAGGTGACGCCGGCCCACGACCCCAACGACTTCGACATGGGCCTCCGCCACCAGCTGCCGCAGGTGGTCGTGATCGCCCCCGACGGCACGATGACGGCCGAGGCGGGCCAGTACGCCGGCCTGGACCGCTACGCGTGCCGCAAGGCGCTGGTCGCCGACCTCAAGGAGCTGGGCAACCTCGTCAAGATCGACGAGCACGTCCACGCCGTCGGCCAGTGCCAGCGCTGCGCGACGGTGGTGGAGCCGCTGGTTTCCAAGCAGTGGTTCGTGCGCATGCAGCCGCTGGCCGAGCCGGCGATCGCGGCGGTGACGGACGGGCGGATCAAGTTCGTGCCCGAGAGGTTCACCCGCGTGTACATCAACTGGCTGGAGAACATCCGCGACTGGTGCATCTCCCGCCAGATCTGGTGGGGCCACCGCATCCCGGCCTGGTATTGCGAAGAGTGCGGCGAGACGGTCGTCTCCCGCGAGGATATAACCGCCTGTCCGAAGTGCGGCGGCAAGGTGGAGCAGGACCCCGACGTGCTCGACACCTGGTTCAGTTCGGCGCTGTGGCCGTTCTCGACCATGGGCTGGCCGAAGAAGACGCCCGAGCTGGCTTATTTCTACCCCACCAGCGTGCTGGTGACCGGCTACGACATCATTTTCTTCTGGGTGGCGCGGATGATCTTCATGGGCCTGGAGTTCATGGACGACATCCCCTTCGGGCATGTTTTCATCCACGGCCTGGTGCGCGACGGCGAGGGCCGCAAGATGTCCAAGTCGCTCGGCAACGGCATCGATCCGCTGGACGTCATCGAGAAGTACGGCGCCGACACGCTGCGGTTCACGCTCATGACCGGCAACACGCCCGGCAACGATATGCGCTTCTACTGGGAGCGGGTGGAGTCGAGCCGCAACTTCGCCAACAAGATCTGGAACGCTTCGCGGTTCGTGCTGATGAACCTGGAGGGCTTCGACCCGGCCAGGACGCCCGGGGACTATACGCTGGCCGACCGCTGGATTCTGAGCCGCTATGCCCAAACGGCAGCCGAGGTGACCGCCAATCTGGAGAAGTTCGAGCTGGGCGAGGCGGCCCGCAGCCTGTACGAATTCATCTGGAGCGAGTACTGCGACTGGTACATCGAGACCGCGAAGGCGCGCCTCTATAACAAAGAGGACGCCGCCGGCCGGGCCACCGCCCAGTATGTGCTGTGGTACGTGCTGGGGAACACCCTCAAGCTGCTTCATCCTTTCATGCCGTTTATCAGCGAAGCCATCTGGCGGCACCTGCCCCACGAGGGCGAGAGCATCGTGCGGGCCGCCTGGCCCGTGCCGCCGGCCGACCTGGCGGACGACGCCGCCGAGGCGGCGATGGGCACGGTGATGGAGACGGTCAAGGCGATCCGCAATATGCGGGCCGAGGTCAACGTGCCGCCGGGCAAGAAGAGCGAGGTCATCCTGCTGGCCGCCGCCGAACAGCAGGCGGTGCTGACCGACAACGCGCAGTACGTGCGAACGCTGGCCGCCGCCGAGCCGGTGACGGTGCTGCCGCTGACGGCCGCCAAGCCGGAGAACGCGATGACGGCGGTGGTGAGCGGGGTGGAGGTGTATCTGCCGCTAAGGGGCCTGATCGACGTGGAGAAGGAGACGGCCCGCCTCGGCAAGGAGCGGGAGAACCTGGAGAAGGAGGTCGCCCGCGTCGCCGGGAAGCTGGCCAACGAGAGCTTCGTGGCCAAGGCGCCGGCCGAGGTGATCGAGAAGGAGCGGGCCAAGGAGCGCGAGTATCGCGAGAAGCTGGCGGCGATCAGCGAGCGGCTGGCGTATCTGGCGAAGATATAGTTTGTAATGAGTTGTGCTGCCGGCCAAGAACGCAGGCCCGGCGTGGACGCCATGATGCGGGAGCAGCCTGGTACGCACAAACATACTACACCGCCGAAAATACATTATTATTCCATTGGCGCATAAACTATCGTCAAGGTGTGATCATATGACTTACGAACAGGCGCTGGCGTATCTCGCCTCGCTGGGCAAGTTCGGGATCAATCTCGGCCTGGGGCGGATCGAGAAGCTGCTCGCCCTGATGGGCAACCCGGAGCGGCGCTATAAGACCGTCCACGTTACCGGCACCAACGGCAAGGGCTCGACGACGGCGATGCTGGCCGCCATCCTCCGGGCCGCCGGCATCCGCGCCGGCATGTACACGTCGCCGCACCTGAGCGACTATACCGAGCGGTTCGTTGTGGACGGCGGGCAGATAAGCCGCGAGGAACTTGCGGCGGCGATCGCCCATACGCGCGGCTTCGTGGACGCGATGGTGGCCGACGGCTGGGAGCATCCGACCGAGTTCGAGGTGCTGACCGCGGCCGCTTTCCATTATTTCGCGGCCGCCGGGGTGGAATACGCGGTGATCGAGGTCGGTCTGGGCGGGCTGCTCGATTCGACCAACGTGATAACGCCGGCCGTGGCCGTCATCACCAATGTATCCCTGGAGCACACCGACCGCTGCGGCGACACCGTCGCCGCCATCGCCGCCCACAAGGCGGGGATAATCAAGCCGGGGGTGCCGGCGGTGACCGCCGCCCGCGGCGAGGCGCTCGACGTCGTCAGGCGCGAGGCCGAGGCCAAGGAGGCGCCGCTGGCGGTGCTGGGCCGCGATTTCTACGCCGAATCCGCCGGCCTGGACGGCTGGCGGCAGCAGGTGGCGTTCGTGAGCCGCCGCCACGGCGATCTGGGCCGCTTCGCGGTACCCCTCCTCGGCCGCCATCAGGCCGCGAACGCCGCCGTGGCGATCATGGCGGCGCTGGTTCTGGCTGAGGGCGAGCAGCGGATTTCCCCCGCCGCCGTAAGGGACGGCCTGGCCGCCGTCCGCTGGCCGGGGCGGTTCGAGGTGGTGCCCGGCCGGCCGTTGGTGATAATCGACGGCGCCCATAATCCGGCGGGGGCCGCCGTTCTCAGGGCGACGCTGGACGAGGTCTTCCCCGGCCGGCCGGTGACGTTCGTGCTCGGCATCCTCGCCGACAAGGACATCGCCGGCGTGACCGCGGCGCTTGTCCGCGCCGCCGACAGCGTCGTGGCCGTGAAGCCCCTGTCCGACCGCGCGGCCGAGCCGGCCGCGATGCTGGAAGGGCTCGCGGCGCGGCGGCTCGCGGCCGCGGCGACGGTGGCGGAGGGGATCGACCGGGCGAAGGAGATGGCCGGGCCGGACGGCCTGGTATGCGTCGCCGGGTCGCTCTATCTCGTCGGGCCGGCGAGGAATTATGCGATTAGGTAGACAAACCTATGCCATTGGGCTATAATAGTAAAAGTTACTTTGTGCCGCTAGGTGAAACGATGCGAATCAGTTATTCCTGCGCCGCGACGCACTATCAGCTAAATTATCTGACCGAACACTGCGTATTGGCGGTGGCCTTTTTTTTGCCGCTTTCCTTCAACGCCGTCAGCGTGTTCCTCGCTCTCGGCGCCCTGCTGTGGGTGGCGAGGATGGCGGCCGACGGCCATCTCGACCTGAAGCCGACGCCTTTCGACGGGATAATAGCCCTGTTCGTGGCGTTGTCGGCGGCCTCGATCCTGTTTTCCCCCGACCGGTGGGTGAGTTTTTACAACTACTATCATCTCATGGGCCGCTATATTCTCCTCTATTATCTGGTCGTGAACAATTTCCACACCATCGACCAGCTGAAGCGGCTGGTGCAGGCGGTGCTGATCTCCGCGGCCCTGGTCGTCGTCTACGGCCTTTACCAGTATGTTCAGGGGGTCGATATCTCCGCGTTCGAATGGGTGGACGGCGAACAGTTCCCCCTGCTCAAGGTGAGGATTTTTTCCACCCTGCAGAACCCCAACCTGCTGGCCGGGTTCCTGGTGGTCATCGCCGCGCTGGCCGCCGGCCTGGGGCTGAACGCCGAGGACCGGCGCCGCAAGACGGCTTTCCTGGCGCTTATCATCGCGCTGCTCGTCTGCCTGGTGCTGACCTATTCGCGGGGGGCGTGGCTGAGCGTGCTGGCGGTCGTGGGCGCCTACGGGGTGCTGTACAGCCGCAAGACCTTCTGGCTGCTGCTGTTCGTGCCGGTGGTTGTGGTGGCCGGGCATGACGTGCTGATGGAGCGCCTGATGTCGATTGTGAACCCCACCGACACTTCGGCGACACTGAGGATAGCGCTGTGGGAGAGCACTCTCGCCATGATCGCCGACAGACCGCTGTTCGGCATCGGCTGGGGCGCTTACCCGTTGGTTTATCCCGCCTACGACTTCTTTATCAACAATCCGGGCACGACCATCTTCCACGCCCACAATATGTATCTCCACATCGCCGCCGAGATCGGCGTCCCCGGGCTGCTGGCCTTCCTGGCCCTGATGTTCGGGCACGCGCGGCTGGCGCTGGCGCTGGCCGAGAATGCGACCAACCGCTGGCTGGGCGGACTGATGCTGGGGGTGCTGGCGGCCGTGATCGGCCTGGCGGTGGGCGGCCTTACCGACTACATTCTGTACAACCCGCAGATGGCGATGCTTTTCTGGCTGCTGAACGCCTTGACGATGGTCGTGTACCTCAATGGCCATCCGACAAAAAATATCACTAAATAACGCGGCGTTTGCGAAAAAATTCTCCCGTTGCAGCAGGAGTCAGGAACGGACGCGGGGAATATATAGGTTTATAAATAAGGATATCGGGAATCGGTTATGAGGGCCTAACGGCCTTAATTTTTTGTCACAAAGAATGTGAAATTTGGAACAATTAGACCCGAGAAGGGGGTTTGTCGTGAAACTGGCCGATGTCCAGAAATTGCTGCAAGCAGAGGTAATTTGCTGCTCCGAGTGCCTCGACGGCGAGGTGAGGTCGGCGTGCGGCGCCGATCTGATGAGCGACGTGCTGGTGCATAGCAAGGAAAAGACGCTGCTGCTTACGGGACTTACCAATGTTCAGATTATCCGCACCGCCGAGATGGGCGACCTGGTGGGGATTATACTGGTGCGCGGGAAGCGCCCGGGACAGGATGTAATCCAGATGGCCGAGAGCAAGTGCATCCCGGTGATGGTGACCAACCTGCCGATGTTCGAGTCGTGCGGTATCCTCTATAGCCATGGCATCAAAGGTTGCTCAGAACTGGTGACGGCTTGTGAATCCTGAACAGGGAATCGTGCTCGATTACACCTTGAAAGGCGGCGATTTCGATACCGCCGGCGAGGCGTCGAGCAAGATTAAGCGGATATTGCAGCAGATCGGCGTGCGGTCGGATGTTATCAGGCGCATCGCTATTAGTTCCTACGAAGCAGAGATGAACGTCATCATCCATGCCTACAGCGGCGTTCTCAGGGCGTCGATTTATCCCGACCGCACCGAGTTGGTGGTCGAGGACGAAGGGCCGGGCATCGCCGATATCGATCTGGCGATGCAGGAGGGGTATTCCACCGCCCCCGACCATATTCGCGAGATGGGGTTCGGCGCCGGTATGGGCCTGCCCAACATGGTGCGCTGTTCGGACGAGTTTTCCATCAATTCGGTGGCGGGGAAAGGAACGAAGATCAATATCCTGATCCGCCATAGCTGATTGTGTGGTGTAACTGATGTCGGAGTATTTTCATTCGGTCAGGCTTACGCCTGAGCGGTGCAAAGGTTGCGTCAACTGTATCAAGCGCTGTCCCACCGAGGCCATCCGCATCCGCGGCGGCAAGGCGAAGATAACCGAGGCGCGCTGCATAGACTGCGGCGAGTGCATCCGCCGCTGCGTCAACCGGGCCAAGACGGCCGTGACCGACAGCTTGAACGATTTGAAGGGTTACAAATACAACGTGGCGCTGCCGGCGCCCTCGCTGTATTCCCAGTTTTCCGCCGACGTGCCGGCGAACGTGGTGCTGTGCGGCCTGATGCAGCTCGGTTTCGACGAGGTGTTCGAGGTGGCTCTGGGCGCCGAGATTGTTTCCGACGCGACGGTGGAGTATCTCAAGCGCCCCGAGGTGAAGAAGCCGGCGATTTCCTCCGCCTGTCCGGCAGTGGTGCGGCTGGTTCAGGTCAAGTTTCCCGAGCTGATCGATAATCTCATCCCCCTGGAGGCGCCGGTTGAGGTGGCAGCCCGCCTGGTCCGCAGCACCCGCTGTCGGGAGCTGGGCCTCGCACCGGAGGATATCGGCGTGTGGTTCATCACCCCTTGCCCGGCGAAGATGACGGCGGTCAAGCAGCCGTTGGGGGCGGAGAAGTCGAGCGTTACCGGCGCCATCGGCATATCGCAGATTTTCGGCGAGCTCTTAAAGGCGGTGGCGACCGTTCCCCGCGACGCCAACTGCCAGCGAGCCACGGCCCGCGGCGTCGGCTGGGCCTTAAGCGGCGGCGAGACGGCGGCCGCGGCGGCGGCGAACAGTATGGTTGTCGACGAGATCCACAATGTCAGCGATGTGCTGGAACAGGTGGCTCTCGGCAAGATAAAGGTGGATTTCATCGAGGCCCTGGCTTGCTCGGGCGGCTGCATCGGCGGCCCGCTGACGGTGGAAAACCGCTTCGTGGCCGAACACCGCATGCAGCAGCGGCTGGCGAAGATGCGCGCCGAGGACGAGGCGCGCGGCGCCAGGCCTGTCAAATATTACCCGGATTCGTCGCTGACCGACTACGACCGCACGATCGAGCCGCGGCCGATCATGCGCCTTGACGAGGATATCTTCAAGGCGATGTACAAGGTCGAGCAGATGGAAAAGACGCTCAAGAAGCTTCCGGGGCTGGACTGCGGCTCGTGCGGCTCGCCGAATTGCAAGGCGCTGGCCGAGGATATCGTGCAGGGGGCCGCTGTCGAGACCGACTGCATCTTCAAGCTGCGCGAACGGGTCCGCGACCTCGCCCAGGAGATGGTGGGGCTGGCGGCCAAACTGCCGCCGTCTTTGGAGGAACGGGAAGAAGACTAGGAGGGATTGCCCAGTGACGGTCAACGATCTTGTCGGTTCTCTGCCGCTCACCGTCGTCGCCGGCCATGACCGGCTTGCGGCGCAGGTGACGGGCGGCTATGTATCCGATCTGCTGAGCAACGTGATGGGGTTCGCCGCCCCGGGCAGCATGTGGGTCACCATGCAGGGGCACCAGAATGTCGTGGCGGTGGCTTCCCTGGCCGGACTGGCGGCGGTGGTCGTCGCCGGCGGGGTCACCCCGGAGCCGGAGACGGTGGCCAAGGCCGAGGCGGAGGGGGTTGTGCTGCTGACAACTTCGCTGACCAGTTTCGAACTGGTCGGACAACTATACCGTAATGGCGTCAAGGGGCAGTGATGCGCCGCTACGTGGCCGATCTGCACGTTCACACGCTGTTGTCGCCCTGCGCCGCGGTGGAGATGACGCCGCGCAACATTGTGTGGCACGCGGCCCGGCACGGCGTTGACATCGTGGCGATCACCGACCATAACGCCGGCGACAATGTGCCCGCCGCGCTGGCGGCCGCCAAGGGGACCGACGTGACCGTGCTGCCGGGCATGGAGGTGGAGACGAAGGAGGAAGTCCACCTTGTCGTGTTGTTCGAGAAACCGCGGCAGCTTTTCGCCTGGGAGAAGATCGTCGCCGCCCACCGGTCGGGCCGGATGAACGACCCTGACAGGTTCGGCGCCCAGTTCGTGGTCGACGCGGAGGATAACCTGGTGGCCGTCAAGGAGGAGATGCTGCTGGCGTCCCTCACCTTGAGCCTCGAAGAGACGTGCGATCAGGTGAACGCCCTCGGCGGGCTGGCGATCGCCAGCCATGTGGACCGGCCGGCCTACAGCGTCCTTTCCCAGCTGGGCTTCATTCCCCCGGGGCTGGCGCTGACGGCGGTGGAGGTATCGCGGCGGGTGGCCCGCGCCGAGGCCGCGAAGCGTTTCCCGGCGATCGGCAAATGGCCGGTGGTTACGGCGTCGGACGCCCATACCATCGAGGATTTCCTGGCCGGCCCGAAGATGGCCTTTAACATTGAAGAGCCTACTCTGGCGGAAATCCGCCAGGCACTATATAACGAGAATTCTCGAGGGGTGGTGTTGTGACCGCCGGGAAAAATTTTGCATCACTATGTGAAAGTTTTCATAAAAGGAGGAGAAACATGAACAGCAATCATGAACAGAAGTGCTGCTGCGGCGGCAAAGGCGGCGCCAGCGACATGGCGAAGCTGGACGAGATCCTGGTCAAGTACCAGGGTATGAAAGGGGCGCTTATCCCCGTCCTGCAGGAGGCTCAGGACGCTTACGGCTACCTGCCGAAGGACGTCATCGTGAGAATCGGGGAAAAGATGAGCATCCCCACCAGCCAGATTTACGGGGTGGCTACTTTCTACTCTCAGTTTCACCTCAACCCGCGCGGCAAGAATATCATCCGCGTGTGCCAGGGGACGGCCTGCCACGTCCGTGGCGCCAAAGCGATCCTCAAGGCGCTGGAAGACACCCTGAAGGTAACCGCCGGCAAGACGACGCCCGACCTGAAGTTTACCCTGGAGACGGTGGCCTGTATCGGCGCCTGCGGTCTGTCGCCGGTTATGATGGTCAACGACGATACCCACGGGCGGCTGACGCCGGAGATCGTGCCGGAAATTCTCGGCCGTTACTCCTAAGCTCCGTATGCGAGAACTGGCGCTCCATATTTTGGATCTTGTCCAGAATTCCCTCGAAGCGGGGGCAAACCGGGTTTTGCTGGAGATTATCGAGGACAGCAGTGCGGATACCCTGACCATCCGGGTGAGCGACAACGGGCGGGGCATGGACGCCGATACCAGGCGCCGCGTTCTCGACCCTTTCGTCACCACCCGCACTACGCGCAGGGTGGGGCTGGGTTTACCGCTGATTGATATGTCCACCAAGCAGTGCGGAGGGTATCTGAAAATTGATTCAACGGTGGGCCGGGGCACCACGGTAGAGGCGGTTTACCGCCACAGCCATCTGGACCGCCCGCCGCTCGGCAACCTCGCCGCGACGGTGAAGACGCTGGTGATCGCCAATCCGGAGATTGAGCTGGCCTACCGCCATACGGTGGATAACGCCGTTTTCTCCCTGGCTACCCGCGAGCTGACCGAGATATTGGGCGATATGCCCTTGACGCACCCGGATGTCATTATGTGGCTCGACGAGTATATAGCGGCCAATGAGGCCAATTTGTACGGAGGTGTACAGCATGAAAACAGTTGAGGACCTGAAGCGCATGCGCGA
>JALHDI010000077.1 GCA_022839045.1 Sporomusaceae bacterium | reverse complement strand
CAGCGCAGGCATGGACACGGTGACCGAGGCGCGCATGGCGATCGCCATGGCACGGGAGGGCGGCCTCGGCGTCATCCACAAGAATTTGTCCATCGAACGCCAGGCCAACGAGATCGACAAGGTCAAGCGGTCGGAGCACGGTATAATCGTCGACCCGATTTTCCTGGCGCCCGAGAATACGCTCCAGGACGCCCACGACCTGATGGAGCGCTACCGCATCTCCGGGGTGCCGATCATCGTCGGCGGCGGCAAGCTGGTCGGCATTCTCACCAACCGCGACCTCCGCTTCGAGACCGACCTGACCCGCAAGATCCATGAGTGCATGACGAAGGAGAACCTCATCACCGCCCCGGTGGGCACGTCGCTGGAGGAGGCCAAGGAGCTGCTCCGCCAGCACCGCATCGAGAAGCTGCCGCTGGTCGACGTGCAGGGGTACCTGAAGGGGCTCATCACCATCAAGGATATCGAGAAGGCGCAGAAGTATCCGAATTCGGCCAAGGATGCCAAGGGGCGCCTGCGGGTGGCCGCGGCCGTAGGGGTGGGGGAAGACATGCCCGACCGCGTGGCCGCGCTGGTGAAGGCGAAGGTGGACGTGCTGGTGGTCGATACCGCCCATGGACATTCGCGCGGCGTGCTGGAGGCGGTCAAGTATATCAAGGAGCATTATCCCGAGGTCGATCTGATGGCCGGCAACGTGGCGACGGGAGCCGCGACCCGCGATCTTATCGAGGCGGGGGCGGACGCCGTCAAGGTGGGCATGGGGCCGGGCTCGATCTGCACGACCAGGGTCATCGCCGGCATCGGCGTGCCCCAGATAACGGCGGTGTACGACTGCGCCGCGGCGGCGCGGCCTTACGGCGTGCCGGTGATCGCCGACGGCGGCGTCAAGTATTCGGGCGATATAACCAAGGCGATCGCCGCGGGGGCGAGCGTGGTCATGATCGGCAACCTGCTGGCCGGCACGGAGGAGAGCCCCGGGGAGACGATCATCTACCAGGGCCGCAGCTATAAGATTTACCGCGGCATGGGCTCGTTGGGGGCGATGGTCGAGGGCAGCAAGGACCGCTACTTCCAGGAGAATATGGAGAAGCTGGTGCCCGAGGGCATCGAGGGCCGCATCCCGTACAAAGGGGTGGTGTCCGACACGCTGTATCAGATGGTCGGCGGGCTGCGGGCCGGGATGGGCTACTGCGGCGTGAAGAACATCGAGGAGCTTATCACCAAGACCCGCTTCGTCAAGGTGACGGGCGCCGGCCTGAAGGAGAGCCATCCCCACGATATCAGCATCACCAAGGAAGCGCCCAATTACAGCGTCTGATGTGAAGCCGCCCCGCACGGGGCGGTTTTTTCGTTGCCCTGTTGTGCCGGCACGGTTCTTGTTTTATAGTGGGTGTAGAGGGGGTGATAATGTGAGCGGACAGGACAAGTTTACGGCCCAGGCATTTCTGGAGGACCTGATCGGGAGGATCGCCGCCGGCGGCTGCGCGCGGTGCGAGAGCGAACAGGTGGCGGCGGGGCTCGGCAAGGTGCTGGAGGAATTCCGCCGCACGGCCGAGTTCGATTTCCGCGAGCTCGGCGATCACGTCTACGACGGCATTTATATCGCCGACGGGGCGGGCAAGACGCTGTACGTGAACAAGGCCTACACGCGCATAACCGGCATCGAACCCGAGGAGGTCGTCGGCAAGTACGTCAGGGATCTCGAGGCGGCCGGCCTGTATAAGAACGCGGTCACCCCGGAGGTGATCAGGCGCAGGAAGCAGGTAAATTCGATGGCGGAGAGCCTCAGGAACGGCAGGAAGATGCTGATCACCGGCAATCCGGTTTTCGACGCCGCGGGCAACGTGAAGTACGTAGTCGTCATCGACCGTGAGATCACCGACCTGTTGACGATGAAAGCCGAGCTGGAAGCTTCGCAGGAGAAAATGAAGGCCGTCGAGGCGGATAAGGTCAAGAGCATCATGGAGATCGAGCACCTGCGGCGCCTGCACCTGAACAACAGCCTCATCGGCCGCAGCGCTGCGACGGCGAAGATCATCGAGGCGATCCATCAGGTGGCGCCCCTCGACGTCACCGTGCTGATCGCCGGCGAGACCGGGGTGGGCAAGGAGGTTGTCGCCAACGAGATTTATACGAACAGCCCGCGCAATAAAGGGCCGTTCATCAAGGTGAACTGTGCGGCCATCCCCGCCAATCTGCTCGAGGCCGAGCTGTTCGGCTACGAGAAAGGCGCCTTCACCGGCGCGGTCGGCACCGGCAGGCTGGGGATGTTCGAGCTGGCGGACAAGGGGACGCTGCTGCTCGACGAGATCGGCGATATGCCGCTGGAGCTGCAGTCGAAGCTGCTGCGGGTGATCCAGCATAAGGAGATAGCGCGGATCGGCGGGACGAAACCCGTGAAGCTCGACGTGAGGATTCTGGCGGCTACCAATTGCGACCTGCAAAAACTGGTCAAACAGGGGCGGTTCCGGGAGGATCTGTATTACCGTCTCAACGTTTTCCCCATCGCGATTCCACCGCTCCGGTCACGGCCGGAGGATATCGAGCTGCTGGCCGAGCATTTTCTGGCGGCGTACAACGCCAAATACGGCAAGGTTACGGTTATCGAGGATGCCGGGCTGGAGATCATGAAGCAGTATTCGTGGCCCGGCAATATCCGCGAGTTGCAAAATATCATCGAGCGGCTGGTGATCGTCGCCGAGCCGGCCGCGGTAATCAGCGGGGAGCAGCTCGCCACCCTGCTGAACGTTTATCCCGGCAGCGGTGAGCCGATGCCCAGGGAAGCGGGACTCAAAGAGATTGTGGCCAATATCGAGAAAAAGACGCTGGAGAGGGTGCTGACCCTCTACGGCAGCACCCGCAAAGCGGCCAAGGTGCTTAAGGTGGACCAGTCCACGATCGTCAAGAAGGCCAAGAAATTCGGGTTGAAGCTTGGTGATGACAATATTCATCACTAGCGATGAATATTGTCATCACCGGCAGTGACGTTATTTTTCAGATATTTTGCATTATTCGTGACGGGAGACCGATGAAATTTGTCATCGGTCTCCCGCTTTTTGCTGCCGGGAGGCGGCGGTTTATCGGGCTTTGAGCTGTTGGCACGGTTATTGCGATATTTAGAGGCAATTCCAAATTCAACTTCGAGGTGACAAGAATGCAGAAAGTAATCGTGTCGGTAGCGCCAACGGGCGCTTGGCCAACGAAGGAACACAACCCCAACATTCCCCTGACTCCGCGGGAAATCGCCGCCGACGTCTACGAGTGCTGGCAAGCGGGCGCGGCTATCGCCCACCTGCACATGCGCGACGATGAGGGCAAGGGAACGATGAACAGGGAGAAATTCGCCGCGACGGTCGGCCTTATCCGCGAAAAGTGCGATATCGTCCTCAATCTCACGACTTCGGGCGACCTGAACGCCACCGACGAGACGCGGATGGCCCACCTCATCGAACTCAAGCCTGAACTGGCCTCCTATGACGCCGGTTCGATGAACTGGATGCACAACAGTTTGTTCATCAATCATCCCCAGTTCCTCGAGAAGCTGGGCCGGACGATGAGCGAAATCGGGGTGAAGCCGGAGATCGAGGTATTCGACGCCGGCATGCTTTATAACGCTCTGTATTATATGAAGAAGGGCGTTATCGCTTCTCCCGGGCACTATCAGTTCGTTTTGGGGGCGGCCGGCGGGACGGCGGCGACGGTCGAGAACCTGGTTTATCTCAAGAGCCTGCTTCCTCCCGGCTCGACCTGGTCTGCGTTCGGCATCGGCGCCGGCCATATTCCCATCCTGTACGCGACGCTCGCTCTCGGCGGCCATGTCCGGGTGGGGATGGAGGATAACGTGCTGTATGCCAAGGACCGGTTGGCCAAATCAAACGCCGAATTCGTGGAACGGGCCGTTCGCCTTATCAAGGAAGCCAACAAGGAAGTCGCCACACCGGACGACGCCAGAAGCATTCTCAATCTCAGAAAGTAGGTGCCTGTTATGATCAGGAAAATCGGCGTCGTGGGCGCGGGGACGATGGGGCACGCTATCGCCGAGTCGTTCGCGCTCTACGGTTATGATGTGAATATGTTCGATACCGGCGAGCAGGTGCTGGCCAAGGCGAAGGAACAGATAGGGCAGGAGCTTGAGTTGCTGGCCGAGGAAGGGTTTATCTCCGCGGCCGAGATCCAGGCGGCCCTCGACAGGATAACGCCGTGCACCGATCTAAAGACGGCGGTCGCCGACCGCGATTATGTCATCGAGGCCGCTCCCGAGAATATCGACCTCAAGCAGAAGCTGTTCAAGCAGCTCGACGAGTACTGCCGCCCCGAGGCCATCCTGGCCAGCAACACCTCCAGCCTGGCGCTGAACGCGATGATGGCGCTGGTGAGCGAGGCGCGCAAACAGCGGATGATGGTCTGCCACTGGTACAACCCGGGCCACCTGATGCCGATCGCCGAGTTGTCCTTCTTCGGCAACATGCCGGCGGAGATCTATCAGGAAGTCGAGGCTCTGTACCGGTCGATTAAGAAGCAGACGGTCAAGGTGCTGAAGGATGTGCCCGGACTGGTGGCCAACCGCATCCAGCAGGGTGTCGCCAGGGAGGCGTTCTCGATCATCGAGCAGGGGATCGCCGAACCGGCCGACGTCGACAAGGCGCTCAAGTTCGGGCCGGCGTTCCGCTACGCCACGACGGGGCAGTTGGAGGTGGCCGATTTCGGCGGCCTCGATATCTGGTGCGTCGTGGGCGATAATCTGTTGAAGGTGATGGACAACTCGCAGGAGGCCAACAGGCTGCTGCGCGAAAAAGTGAAGGAGGGAAAGCTGGGCATCAAGACGGGCGAGGGTTTTTATGCTTATAAGCAGGACGAGATTGCTGCGATCAAAAAGAGGTTTATGAAGAAACTGATCCACCAACTGAAAGCTTCGAAGTATTATGTGTAAACCCCCGGAATTTTAGATATTTAGGGAGGGTTGGATCTATGTTGTGGAGGATATCCAGAGCGTTCCAGTTCGCGGCCGACCGGTACATCCCCGATTCATTCGTGTTTTGCGTCATCCTCACCCTGTTCGCATTCATTTTCGGCCTGATGGTGAGCCCCGACGGCCCTCTGAAGCTGGTGCTGGGGTGGTATAACGGCCTGTGGACGATGATCGGCTTCGCCTTCCAGATGTCGTTCATGGTCATTTGCTGCGGCGCGGCGGCCAAGGCGCCGCTGGTCGAGAAGTTCCTGGCCAGGGTTGCCCGGATGCCGAATTCGGCCTCGATGGCCATGGTGGTCATGCTTATTTTCGGTTTCGTCTCCAGCTTGATCAACTGGGCATTTTCGTCGATTTTAACGCCGATCTTCGCGATGCAGTTGTCGCGCAACGTCAAGGGCCTGCATTTCCCGCTGGCGATCGCCGCCGGCTATACCACCATGGTGCTGGGCCAGACCTGGTGCCCGAGCGCGAGCGTGTACGCCCTGGTGGCGACCAAAGGGCACTTCCTCGAGAAAACCATCGGCATCTGGACCCAGGACGTTACCATCTATAATCCGGTCAACACGGCGATATTCTTCGTGATGGTCGTTACGATCATCCTGCTTGGGGTATACACGAAGCCGCCCGCCGACGAACTGATAACCTACGAGCCGCAGGACGGACCGGCGGTCGCCGCGACCGTCGCCAAGGACGAGGATGAAACGCTGGCCGACAAGATGAACAGCAGCCGCCTGCTGATGCTGCTGATCGGCGCGGCCGGCCTGGCGGTAATCATCAACAGCATCGTGACCAAGGGTGTCATGAAGTCGCTCGATTTCAACTTCGTCATTTTCATGTTCCTGACGCTGAACACATTCCTCTATAATACTCCCAGCAAATTCGTGGCCGCGTTCAAAGACATGATGCGGCCGGCGGCCGAGGTTATGCTGCAGTTCCCGTTCTACGGCGGCATCATGGGCATGATGACCGCGTCCGGCCTCGCCAAGGTCGTCGCCGGCCTGCTGATCAAGGTGGCGACCGTCGATACCATTTATGCATGGTCCTTCTTCTCGGCCGCTTTCGTCAATCTGTTCATCCCCTCCCAGGGCGGCCAGTGGATCGTTCAGGGGCCAATTCTCATGGAGGCCGCGAATGCGCTGAACGCCAACATCCCGCTGGTCATGAACGCGTTTGTCCACGGCGACGAGGTGACCAACCTCATCCAGCCGCTGTACGTCATTCCGGCCCTGGCGCTCGTGGGCATGAAGTTGAAGGAAGTCTGGGGTTTCATGGCCTTCATCTGCATGTTCTGGGTTGTAATCGTCACCGCCGGCTTCCTGATCCTGCCAAAAATCCTGATGTAGGAAAAAGCTTGTCTCGCCAGAAAGCCTGCCGTCGGCAGGCTTTCTGACGGCCGCCCCGGAAGGGGCGGCTTTTTCGTTCGCAAGGAGGGAGAAAGGGGCTGGGCGGCGAATGGATAGCATATTCTTCCAGAGGAGGGGCCGCGATCATGTACTCCCCCAATACCGTCTACATCATCGGTGACTCCAAATCGCAGATGAACAACCCCATAACCCAGATGTACGGCCAGTTCATGCTCGGGTTCGTTATCAACCGCGATACCGACATCATCGAGAATTGCGGCAGTTCGGTCATCATGAGGAGCACGTACGACTTTCTCGACAGCCTGTTCAAGGGCCGGAACATGCTCACCGACGGGGATGCGATTCGCCGCGAGATCGAGAACCGCTATTTCGGGTCGTCGCAGAAGGCGATCATCGTGGCATTCAGGGAGGCCCAGCGCCGTTACCGCCTGTATAAGCAGGGGGTGCGCGGCGAGCACCTCGCCCGGCAGGAAGAGTTTAACCGCAATTGTTAGGTGTTGACAGGCGGGGGATTTTCTGCTAATTTAGAGATGAAATTTGATAGCGGTGCTGCTTCATTTGTCTGACGCAGGTGAAATCCAGCAAAACAGCCATCCTACCAACAGGGGTGGGCGTGTTTTGCTGGTTTTATTTTTGTGAGAGAGAGGGATGGCTGTGAATTATCTGCTCAAGAATGGCCTTGTTTTGGACGGCAGCGGGCGCGAGGGCGTCCGCGCCGATGTGCTGGTGGCGGGGGGGAAGATCGCCGCGGTCGGGACGGGGCTTTCGGCCGCCGGCGCCAAGGTGGTGGACGCGGCGGGGCTAGCCGTGGCCCCGGGCTTCATCGATAGCCACACGCACAGCGACCGCACGGTTTTCCATGTGCCGCTCGGCCACAGCAAGCTGATGCAGGGGGTAACGACCGAGGTGGTCGGCAACTGCGGCATCGGGCTGTTCCCCGTTGGCGCCGGGGCGCGCCGGCGCGAGCTGGAGGCGTATCTGGCCACGATGGAGGGCGAGCTGCCGCCGCAGGGTATCCAGTGGGAGGATATGGACGGTTACGCCAGAGCGGTCGAGCGGCTCGGACCGGGCCGCAATCTGGCTCCCCTGGTGGCCCATGGGGCTTTAAGGATAGCGGCGATGGGGTCGGACGACCGGGTGCCGACCGCGGCCGAAATGGATGAAATGAAGAGGCTGTTGGCCAGGTCGCTCGCGCAGGGGGCATGGGGGATGTCGACGGGGCTCATCTATCCTCCGGGCATTTTCGCGGCGACGCCTGAGCTCGTCGAGCTGGCCGGCGTGCTAGCTGCCAATAAGACGGTGTATGCCAGCCATATCCGCGGCGAGAGTAAAACGCTACCGGCGGCGGTGGAAGAAGCGGTGACGATTTCCGTCACCGGCGGGGCGCGGGTGCTCATATCCCACCTGAAGGCCATCGGCCAGCCCTTCTGGGGTCAGGGGCAGGCGGCGCTGGCCAGGCTGGCGGAGGCGCGCTCCCGCGGGGTGGACGTATGGGCCGACCAGTATCCTTACGAGGCCACGTCGACGTCGCTGACCGCGCTGCTGCCGGGATGGGTGCAGGACGGCGGGCCGGAGGCGATGCTGTGGCGGCTGGCCGACGCCGACCTTCATTCCCGCATCCGCCAGGCGGTCTGCGAGGAGATGGCGGTGCGGGGCGGGCCTGAACGCGTCAGGATAGCCTCGGTGCGGACCGAGGCGAACGGCAAATATGTCGGCCAGACGGTTGCGGAGCTGGCCTGGGATCGCCTGCTGGCCCCCGAGGATGCGGCGGTGGCTTTGCTCAAGGAGGAAGGCGGCGCGGTCGAGGCGATCTATTTTTCGCTCAGCAGCGATGATCTGGAGGGCATAATCGGCAGCGATTTCGTGGCGGTGGGCAGCGACGGCAGCGGAATGGACCCGGCGAAGGACGGCGATAAGATGGTGCATCCCCGCAATTACGGCACTTTCCCGCGGGTGCTGGGCCGTTATGCCCGCGAACGCGGGCTGCTGTCCCTGGAGGCGGCGGTGCGCAAGATGACGGCTCTGCCGGCGGCGATTTTCGGCATCGGGGACCGCGGCCTGCTGCAGCCGGGCTATATGGCGGATATCGTGGTTTTCGATCCGGAGCGCGTCCGCGACCGGGCGGAGTTCGCCAATCCCCACCAGTATCCCGAGGGGATCGAGTATGTGTTCGTCAACGGCACGCCGGCTGTCGCTGCCGGACGACTGACCGGCGACGGGCGGGGGGAGGTGCTGCGCAAGCGGGGATGATCCGGGTAGCCAGTAAATATAGGGAGGGAAGCTAATGGTAGATGGCAGCTTCAATTTGTGGTGGGGCCTGGTGGGCCTTATCCCGCTCCTGGTGTACATGGTGCTGGTGCTGCGGGAGATGGACCCGCTGCCGGCCACGATCATCTGTGTGGTGATCGGCGCGGTTATCAACGCCAAAAGCCTGGTGGGCGTAGGGGCCGATCTGTCGAAGGCGATGGGCTCTTTCCTCGGGCTGGTCGGCCTTATTATCATGCTGGGACGCGGCCTGGGAGAGATATTGTCCGAGACCAAGGTCGCCTATACCCTGGTTTATAAGATCATGTACGGCATCGGCGTCAATTCCCAGCGGAAAGCGGCCCTGGGGATAATGCTCGCGTCGCTGGTGATCGTCGGCCTGCTCGGCACGATGGCCGGCGGGATCGCCATCATCGCCCCGATCGTCAATCCGATCGCGGCGGCGGTGGGGCTGACGCCAGCGATGGTGGCGGTGCTTTACCAGAGCGTGGGCGAGGAAGCCCTTACCCTGGGGCCGTTCACGCCGCCGGTGGTGACGCTGCTCGGCATTACCAAGCTGGATTACGGGACGATGCTCGTCACCGCGGCGATCCCGATCGCCGTCGTGACGATGATCGCCGCCTGGGTGATGATGTGGCGCATCCAGCGCGATACGGCCGAGAAGTCGTCGTACGACGAAACGATACGGTCCAGCAGCGTAGGGTTCACCCCCACCGAAACAAGCCGCCGGGCCACCAATGTTTTCGTCTGGCTGTTCATCGCCCTGATCGCCTATGGCATTTACATCAAGGCGGCGACGCCGTACGTCATTTCCGTAATGTTGATCCTGGCGTTCGTGGTAGGGTTCGTCGGCAAGCTGAAGTTCGAGGAGATCTGCCGCGGCGTGGTCCGGGGCATGGCGGGCAATGTCGGCATCTTCCTGCTGTTTATCCTCCTCGAACTCTTGATCAACTATGTGGAGCACGCCGGCGGCTTCAAGGCGATCACTTATCTGCTCATGCCGCTGATCCAGATCGGCGGCAAGGCGGCGGTGGTCATCGCCGGCGGCGTGATCGGCGCCTTCGGCATCTCGGGGGCGGTGGTGGCCGAACTGATGACGCTCAACAAGATGTTCGCCTCGCTGGTGAGCCAGTACGGGGTGTCGATGATCGCCTGGACGGTGGCGCTGATCGTGGCGACGCGGGTGACGAACTTCATCATCCCGGGAAGCAATATGGTCGCCATGATGGGCTTCGCCCAGTCCAAGGACCTCGGCTCGATGATCCGCAACGGCTGGGCGGTGGCGATCGCCCAGACCGGGCTGCTGATCATTTACGCGTTGTTGTTTGCTTAGTATTATTAAGAGGAAGCAATTTTGAACCGCCCCGGGAAAATCCCGGGGCGGTTCGCGTTACCAGGCGGGCGGGGTTTCGAGATTCACTACCCGAAATTCGAAGTCGCGGTCTTTGAAGTATTGTATGATGGCGGGGAGGGCGCGGACGGTTTCCTCGTGGCCGCGGCCGTCGTGCATGAGGACGATGGCGTGGCTCCAGAGAAATTTGCGGGTGTCCATCTGCCGGGCTACGGTCGCGGCGATCTGATCCGCCTTGGCCCGGGAGGCGTCGCCGGAGCTGACGTTCCAGCCGACCTCGCGGTAGCCCTGGTCGGCGAGGGCGGCCCAGTATTCGGCGGTGAAGCTGCCGGCCGAGCCGCCGGGGGCGCGGGAAATGCGGGGGCGGACGCCGAGGTGCCTGATGAGGATGTCGTCGGTGCGGCGGAGCTGGGCGGTGTAGGCGGCCGGTGAGCGGTAGAGCTCGCGGTATACGTGATTGTAGGTATGATTGCCGATGGCGTGGCCTTCGCGATGGATCTGGCGGAGGATGTCGGGCGCTTTTTCCGCCTGGCGGCCGACGACGAAGAAGGTGGCGGGGACGCCTGCCCGGCGCAGGATGTGGAGGATGGCGGGGGTGATTTCGGGGTCGGGGCCGTCGTCGAAGGTGAGGTAGACGGTGCATTGACCGTGGTAGGGTATAGCGGGCGGCAGGGCGGTGGGGAGACTTGCCGCGCGGCGACGGTCGACGGTGAGGGTGTCGTACACGGGGCCGCCGGGCGCGGCGGGGGCGAAGCCGGCGTCGAGGCGGTAGGTGAGGGGGCCGGGTGCGGACGGGGGCTGGGAGGTGCCGGACGGCGGCGGGCGGTGGAAGGCGAGCGAGGCGGGCAGACTGCAGAGGAGGAAGAGGAGGAAGAGGAGGAGGCTGGCGGTGAGGTAGCAGGCGATGCGCAGGAGGGCTACGAGCTTTGTCATGGCAGTTCCCCGACGACAATAAAATTTTTATGTAAATATTCGCGGCGCGGCGGTTGATTCCTGCCGCGCAATTACCTGTCAAGCTGTGGATATACTATTATCGGTAAAGGAGGTAGGAAGGCATGGAGGAACACGGCCACCGCAGCCGCAGGAAGCGCGCTAACTGGCGGGAATATGCCGTCGACGCCGCGATCGTTGTCGTGGTGACGGCGCTGTTGTCGGCAGCCGGCTGTGCCTTTTTTTCCTTGCCGCGCACCGATAATTTCGAAAATCTTTCGATGAAGGCGGCGACGCAGGTGTTCGACATCAACGGGCAGCCGATCGCCAAGCTGTTCGAGGAGAACCGGATCGTCGTGACGCTGAGCAATGTTTCCCAGTATGTGCCGCAGGCGATTGTGGCCAACGAGGATGTCCGCTTTTATCATCATCTCGGCGTCGACCCGATCGGTATCCTGCGGGCCGTGTGGGTCAATCTCCGCTACGGTGGGGTGGTAGAAGGCGGCAGCACGATCACGCAGCAGCTGGCGAGGGAAATGTTCCTCACCCAGGAGCAGACGCTCAGCCGCAAGCTCAAGGAGGCGCTGCTGGCGCTGATCATCGAGCGGAAGTTTTCCAAGGAGGAGATTCTCCAGGCATACCTGAACCAGGTGTATTTCGGCGAGGGGGCGTACGGCGTCGAGGCGGCTTCGCAGGTTTATTTCGGCAAGCGCGCCGCCGAGCTTTCGCTGGCGGAGAGCGCGATGATCGCCGGTCTGCCGCGGGGGCCGAATATTTTCTCGCCGTACGCGGACGTGCAGGCGGCGCTCAAGCGCCGGGGCACGGTGCTGCAGGGGATGGCCAACGCCGGCTATATCACCCAGGAGCAGGCCCAGGCGGCCCAGCGCGAGCCGATCGCTCCGGCCGGCAAGAAGCGACGGGTGGTGCAGGCATCGTATTTCCTTGATTATGTCGCCAAGGAGCTTGTGGGGCGGTACGGGGCGAACCGCGTTTACAAGGGCGGGCTTAAGGTTTATACGACGTTGGATATAGGGTTGCAGCAGGCTGCTGAGGCGGTGCTGGGCAAAAACCAGGGGGCGGTGCTGTCGCTCGACCCCAGGAACGGGCATATTCGCGCGATGGTGGGAGGCAGGAACTACGAGGAGAGCCAGATCAACCGGGTGACGGCCGAGGTCCGCCAGCCGGGGTCGGCTTTCAAGCCGTTCGTGTACGCGACCGCGCTGGGGCAGGGCGAGGCGGCCAATACGGTCATCGTCGACGAGCGGATCAATATCAGCGGTTATTCGCCCCAGAATTACGACAAGAAGTACCGTGGGCCGGTTACGATGAAGAAGGCGGTCCGCTGGTCGGTGAATGTGGCGGCGGTCAAGACGGGACGGCAGGTGGGGATGGCGAACGTGCTGAACCTTGCCCGCAGCCTGGGAATCACGACGCTGGTGCCGGAGGACGATAATCTGGCGGCGGCTTTGGGCGGGCTGACGCAGGGCGTTAACCTGATGGAGCTTTGCACGGCGTATACGGCGTTCGCCAACGGCGGCGTGGTTTCGCGCCCGGTGGCCGTCGTGCGGGTGCTGGACGAGAACGACCAGGTGCTGGAGGAGGCCAGGGTGGTCCAGCAGTCGGTGCTGCGGCCCGAGGTGGCTTATATCATGACCGATATAATGAAGGGGGTTCTGCAGGACGGCACGGCGACGCCCGCCAATCTCGGACGGCCGGCGGCCGGCAAGACGGGGACGACCGACAATTACGAGACAGCCTGGTTCGTGGGCTACACTCCCGAGCTGCTGACGGGGATTTTCATCGGCAACGATGACCGTACGCCTGTGGGCATTTCCGGGACTGAGGTTTCCGCGCTGTGGGGCCAGATGATGGCGAAGGCGGTGGCGGGGACGAAGGCGACCGATTTTCCCGTGCCGCCGGGGGTGGTGACGGGGGTGCCGGTGTGCGCGGATTCGGGCATGCTGGCCAGCGGCGGCTGCCAGGAGACCGAGTATAGCGCGTTCGTCAGGGGCAGCGAGCCGACGGCGATCGACCCCCGTACCCGGCCGGGACAGAAACTGCCCGAACCGGCGGACCGCACGGCGCCGGGCGAACAGCCGCCGCCGGACCAGCAGCCGCGCTGGCAGCTGCCTCCCTGGCTGCGATTGCCGGGACTGTGATGTTGTGGTAAAATGATGTGAGAAGCCGGGGCGGCAGCTTGCCGCATGCCGGTTAAAAAAGAGGTTTTCCGAGGGGTATGGGCCGAGTGCGGGTTGACGTTTTGGGAGTTGGAATAGATGCAGTGACCCTGGCCGAAGCGGTGCGGACGGTCGAGGGCTTTATCGCCGAGGGCGGGCCGCACCTGGTGGCGACCGCCAACGCCGAGATGGTGATGGCGACCGGGCGGGACCCTGAATTGGCCCGTATCCTGGCCGGTGCCGCGCTTGTGGTGCCGGACGGCGCCGGTGTTGTTTGGGCGGCGCGCCAGCTGGGGCAGCCGGTGCCCGAGCGGGTGGCCGGCTTCGATCTGGCGCAGGCGTTGCTGGCCCGGGCCGCGACGGAAGGCTGGCGGGTGTTCTTCTTCGGCGGGGTGCCGGGGATTGCCGCCAGGGCCAGCGAAGCCGCGGCGGCGAAGTGGCCGGGGCTGGTCGTCGCCGGGGTGCGCGACGGTTATTTCGCCCCGGAGGAGGCCGCGAATATCGCCGCCGCTATCGGGGAGAGCAGGCCGCATATCCTGCTGGCCGCCCTGGGGGTGCCCAAGCAGGAGAAGTGGCTGGCCGCTCATGAGGCGACGCTGTCGGTGCCTGTGGCGATGGGCGTCGGGGGCACCTTCGACGTTATGGCCGGCGTGACGCGCCGGGCGCCGCTGTGGATGCAGCGGGCCGGCCTGGAGTGGCTGTACCGTCTGGGCTGCGAGCCCAGTCGCATCGGGCGGATGATGGCTTTGCCGCGCTTTGTCCTGCAGGTGCTGGCAGCCAAAAAACATTAGACAAGCGTCTGGCGAGTATATTATAATGATTTAGGAAAATAAGGCAGGGCGGATTTCTGTCTTGCTTTTTGTTT
>JALHDI010000076.1 GCA_022839045.1 Sporomusaceae bacterium | reverse complement strand
GCTCCCTTTAGCCACTCGGGAACCCCTCCATATTATGCTGTGGAGCTGGCGAAGGGAATCGAACCCCCAACCGCGGGTTTACAAAACCCGTGCTCTGCCGATTGAGCTACGCCAGCGAAAGCTTGCGTCTTTAGTGACAAAAGTTATTATATAATAACCGTCTCGTTATGTCAATAGACCGCTGCGATTTCCTGACGAAACATATTGGGCTCGTTCCACCTGACGAGATATAAGTTTATCATACCTCTCCCGCCTGCGCAAGTGGTAAATGATGTATTTTATCGCCCCTTTTTTCGCCCGTCCCCGCCGCCCTGCCGCGCTCCGCCGCGCCCACTACGTAGCGAAAAGACCGCGCTTCTCCGCCGCCCGCCTCAAACTGCGGCAATATTGTCGAGAAATGGAGAAATTTTCTAGAGTTTTTGTTATAATCTTATTATAAATACACTCGCTCGACGGCCGCAGGCAAACCCGCCCTCAGCCATGTCCAGCCCGGCCGTGATTGCCCATTTGCTAATCGCGACTAAGCGTGGGGGGGAACAAACTGCCAATGGCCACCATCCTATTGCCGACGAACGCCCTCAAACCCGGAATGACGGTTGCGGAAGGCGTATGCTGCGACAAGCAGATCATCTTGCAGGAAAACACCGTCCTCACCAGCAACATCATCCGCCGGCTCGCCACGTGGCACATCCGCAGCGTGCGGGTCAACCAGGAACCGCGCTACGAGGACGGCTCCCAAGCCATCGCCCGTCTCAGCGCCGAATTCGTCAAGGAAAACCCGGCCTTCTTCGAACAGTACGGCAAAGCGATAACCACCGCGGGCAAACTCTTCCACCTCATGCGCGAGCAGCAGGTCGTCCCGTTCCAGGAACTCCGCCAGCTCGCCACCGTCAACCTCTACAACCTGCTGCGCAACAAAGGCCTCCTCGGCAACCTCTACCGGCTCAAATCCTACACCGATTACACCTTCATGCACGCCGTCGACGTCGGCCTCCTCTCCGGGCTCCTGGCCATGTGGAACGGCCTGCCCGAGGAAGAAATAAAAACCCTCATCCTCTGCGGCGTCATGCACGACATCGGCAAATCGCAGATACCGCTCGCCATCCTTGACAAACCCGGGAAACTCACCCCCGAAGAGCGCAAAACCGTCATCCTCCACCCCGAATACGGCTACTACATGACCAAAAGCATCCCCGGCATCCTGCCCGACGTACAGTACGCCGTCTGGCACCACCACGAACGGGAAAGCGGCGAAGGCTACCCCGGCAGACTGCGCGGCGACCGCATCCACCCCTACGCCAAGATCGTCGCCATCGCCGACACCTACGACGCCCTCACCACCGACAAGGCCTACCAGAAAAGCGTCACCCCCTTCCGGGCGCTCGAAATCCTCCAGGACCTCATGTTCGTCCACCTCGAGCGCGGCCTCTGCCAAACCTTCATCCGCAACGTCATCTACAGCCTGATGGGCTCCACCGTCCTTTTAGGCGACGGCACCCAGGCCGAAGTGCTGCAAATGGCCCACTACATGTCCTGCAAACCCGTCGTCGCCACCAACAGCGGCGTCATCGCCGACCTCCACCTGAGCAACAGGGCGGCCATCGTGGAAGTGCTGAAATTCCGCTAGCTCCTCACCGTGCCGCCAGATAAGTGCCGCCGATAATCAGGACCCCGCCGGCCACCTCGCAAACGCCCACCGCCTCGTTCAGCAGCAGCGCCGCAAAAATCCCCGTCAACAGCGGCCGGAAATACAGATAACTACCGACCGTCAACGAAGGCAGCCGGGTCAGGGCCCGGTACCAGGCCAGATACCCGTACACCGACGCCAGGCCGCCCAGATACAGCAGATTGACCCACCCCAGCCAGGATAGCGCAAAAGCCTGGCTGTTTTTTATCTCCCCGATCGCAAACGGCGCGAGCGCCGCCGTACCGATCAGCGTAGTATAAGTAATCAGCGTCCCGGCGGAATACTTCCCCAGCAGTTTTTTGCCGTACACGCTGTAAAACGCCCACGACACCGCCGTGAGAAGAATCAGCAGGTTGCCCGCCAGCGAACCCGCCTGCATGAAATCATAACCGCCCTTGGTGATCACCAGGCCCGAGCCGACGGTCGCGATCACCAGCCCGGCCACCGCCGTCGGCCGTAGCGGCTCGCCCAGCGCCGCCCACGAAATCACTCCCATGAAAATCGGCGACAGGCTGATGAGAATGGCGGCGTCCGTTGCGTTCGTATACATTATACCGTAGTGCTGCAACAGATAATAAAACGTCACCCCCGACAGCGACAAGAAAACGACGCGGGGATAATCGCTCCGCGCCACCTTTTCGAGCTTGCCCCAATTCAGCGCCAGCAGGATCGCCGACGCGACGATATACCGGTACAGCGCCGACAAAGCCGGGGGAATCTCGGCGAGCAGCAGCTTGGTGGCCACGAACGTGCCCGCCCAGATGGCGATCACCAAAAAAAGCTCCGCGTGGGTCATCGCCAGCGACCGGTTCCCCGTCGCCATCACGCCCCCGCGAACGACTTTATCTCGAAAAACACCGTGCCGCCGCCGCCGTGCTCCGGTCCCGGATCGATACACTGCACCACCCGGCCGCCCAAGCCGAGATCAGTCAGATCCTTCCCCAGCCGGGCGGCGAACACCACCGGATAAATATTCGCGAACGCGAACCCGCACAACCTGTCCGTCTCCGCCAGCGACACCGTCGCCCCGCGCAGCACGATCCTGTCGCCCTCCTTGACGCCGGCCGCGCAACGTCCGACCACCTTTTTCGCCGTAATCACCAGATCGGCCATCAAAATCCCTCCTACCTGTTATTCACCAAATAAGCCAACAGGGGATTGCCGCCCAAAATCGCCCTGAACCGGTCCTCGCCGAGCAAACCGATAAGCTCATGGCCCCAGATATCGTGCCGCACATACTCCTTGGCCACCAGCACCACCGCCGGCGTCGTCGTCCACACCCCGCCGGCCTCCCCGTCGTCGCCCACCTCGCCGATGAACACCTCGCGCGAATCGCCGACCACCACCGTCAGCCGTTTGGCCAGCCGCGCCTTCGAAAAGACGCCGCAGCCCGCCAGATTCACCGCGAAATCGTCGCCGGCGGCCACCTCGCCGAACACCGCCTTCACCGCCGTCGCGCCCCGCGCCTCCGCCTCCTCCACGGCGTCGCGGACCAGCGCCCACTCCTCTGGCCACACCGAAAGCATCAGGCTTTTTTCCGTGCCCTTGATAACGCCGACCATCCGCTCGACCACCGCGTCATAGCCGACGACATTCATCGTCAGCTCGATATCCGGCAGCGGCTCGGCCTCGTTCAGCCGCGCCTCAAGCTCCTCCATCGCCGACCCGTACTCCTGCCTGAGCCTCGCCATCAGCAACGCCGGCTGCAACGGACAGAACCTCCCCGTCCCGGTCTCGACCACCGTCCCCTTGTTCTTCAGGCGGTTCAGCGTCTCATAAACCTTGGCGGTGGGAATCCTGGCGATCTTGCTCACCTCGTAACCGTTGGCGGGATGCTTGCGCAACAGCGCGTAGTAAGCCTTGGCCTCATACGGGGAAAACCCCAGCTGCTCGAGCTTCAGGATAATATCGTTCACCCCTCCGCCCCCCCTCTCGCTTCGACTACCTTAATACTATCCAGCGGCCGAGCGTTTCGCAATATCGACCGCGGTAAGGTAGACAAAATAAACTTATAAAAAAAGAAACCCCGCCGCCCGGCGGGGTTTTATCCTCCTTGTGCACCTCATGCCCGCAACGTAAACACGCTGATCTCCGGCGGGCACCCCAGCCGGAAGGGAAACCAGTGCCCGGCGCCGCTCGACACGTATCCCCACATCCCTTCCTGCCGGTACAGGCCGCGCACATACTGGTGCAGGGCCACCAGCGGCCTGCCGCCGATCACCACCTGGCCGCCGTGGGAATGCCCCGCCAGCGTCAGCGGCACCTGCCCGGCGAACCCGTCAATGAGAAAATCGGGATGGTGGGCGATCAGCACCCGGACAGCTTCGGCCGGGACGTCCCGGTTGGCGGCCGCGAAGCACTCCCGTCGCCGTTCGTCCGGGATATTCATGCTGCGGCGGGCGCTCTCGGCCGGCGGGTAGTCGACCCCCAGCAGGAACAGCGGCCGCTCGCCCGGTACGATCTCCGCGGCTTCATTCTTGAGGATTTTTATCCCTCCCGCCCGCAGCATCGCCTCAATCAAACGGGGGTCGCGGAAATACTCGTGATTCCCCCAGCAGAAATACACCCCGTGGGGAACGCTCTTCTTCAGCGCCGCCAGCCTTTCCACCGCCGGGCCGATCTGCGTCAGGTCGTCCACGAAATCGCCCGTCACCGCCACCAGGTCGGGCTTCTCGTCCCGCAGGCGCGCGCATACTTCATCCAGCCTCGCCAGATCGAAATACGGCCCCACGTGCGTATCGCTCACCTGGCCGATCCTGAAGCCGTCGAGGCCGGCGGGCAGCCCCGGCACGGCCAGCGCATGGCGGACGACCGCCAGCTCCGTCTGGGCGCTGTAAACCCCCTTCGCCCCCGGCACGAACGCCGCCAGCGGCACCGCCGCCAGCGCGCCGCTCAAAAAAGCGCGGCGGGTCATTCCCGGCTCCGGCGGCCCCGTCTTTTCCGCCCCCCGCCGTCCGCCCCAGCGGTCGACGGCGAAAAACAGCGGTTGCAGCGTTATGAGGACAAGCTGCCCGGAAAGCCATACAAGGGCGCCGTACAAAAAGAAAATAAGCAGCTCCTGACCCTGATCGGCCGCCCACGGACGGCGCGGCCAGCCGAACACCATGACCAGCACCGCGGCTGCCGTCAGCAGCAGATAAGCGGACCGCACCTTCCGGCCGCGCCAAAAGATAAACAGCCGCGCCAGCAGCCGGTAATTGAGCCAACTCAGAAAAACCGTCAGCGCCAGCAGCGCATAAATGGCGAAAAGAAAACGCATCTATACCTCCGTAACCTAATCAGACTTGTAATGTAAACTTTGACGTTCGCGGCCCCGACACCTGCATTTCCGCCCTGCCATAATCTTCCCCGTTTCGCCGCCGGAAATAACCCGGCCGGCGATCGAACGCAATGCCCGCCTCATGGTATAATTATCCTGACGAAACCATACCGGGAGGTGACGGCGGGACCGTGTCCCGCGACCCATGGCAGACAAAATCAACATCCGGGCCCTCGCCATCGACGCCGACATGTTCGGCAACCCCATCACCATCCATCCCGTCCTCATCTGGGACGACGCGGACGGCGCCACCCTCGTCGACGCCGGCTACCCCGGCCTCTTCCCCCGCCTCCGGCAGGCCGTCGAGCACGCCGGCGTCCCCTTCCGCCAACTCCGCCGCGTCATCCTCACCCACCAGGACTGGGACCACACCGGCGCCCTGCCCGACATCCTCGCCGCCGGCGACGGCATCGCCATCTGCGCCCACCGCCTCGAAAAGCCCTACATCGAAGGTACCCTGCCCGACTACAAACTCACCCCCGAAAAAATCGCCGCCCGTATCGCCGCCCGTATCGCCGCCCTCGCCCCCGCGATGCGGCCCCGGGCCGCCGCCGTCTTCGCCGCCCTCCCGCATGCCCCCGTGCACTGCGCCCTCGATGACGGCGAAGTCCTCCCCTGGCACGGCGGCCTCGAAATCGTTCACGCCCCCGGCCACACGCCGGGCAACATCTGCCTCTACCTCAAGTCCCGCCGCCTCCTCATCGCCGGCGACCAGCTCCGCGTCGCCGACGGCGCCCTCGTCGGCCCCGCCCCCGAACACACCCCCGACATGCCCACCGCCCTCGCCTCGCTCAAAAAACTCGCCGCCTACGACATCGACCACGTCCTCTGCTACCACGGCGGTCCTTACGGACCGGGCGCGGGCGCCCGCATCGCCGCCCTCGCCGCCGGGCCCGGTTGCCGATAAGGCCCCATCTGCGGCGCACCCGCACACTGCACGTGAGATTAACCGCCTACAATATTGAGCGCTGATAAGGCCTGGTAATCAGGACGTGCATCTGAAGCTTTCTAAGCAACCTGAGTTTCTGCAAGCTCACCCTGCTCTTAACCGAGCAGGGATTTTGTTTGCCCCTCACATTCCCAGCCCCCGCTCCGTTACCTTTCCCCCGCCGGCGCCGTTTAATAGTACGTGGCAAATAATAAATACTGAACAGGAGGTCTCGATGAACAAAACAAGCACCAGAAAAGCAAGCTTCTTCATCGTATTACTGCTATCGGGAACCCTGCTTCTGGGAGGCTGCGTCAACCTCACCGAAACCGGCTCCCCCTCCACGCCCTCCATCCCCTCCGGTCCGTCCACCGGGGCCAAGGAAGTAAAGGTCGTGTACAACTACAACGACACCGACAAAGTCCAGCTTACCAGCAACGACATCGTGCTCAAGGTCGGCGAGAAACTCGTCCTCCAGCCCGCCGCCGGCCTCACCAAGAACACCCGCTTCAAATCCGCCGGCAAACACTTCATCGGCGACATCATGAAACAGGAACCCGGCCAGGACGGCAGGGTGGTATTCACCGCCGTCAAAGCCGGCAAAGGCCAGTTGCAGATTATACCGGATACGGACAAGACCGACCGCGCCGTCGACCTCCGGGTAACTGTAGAGTAATACAGGGGGATTGGCGATAACGCCCCACCTGCTGCGTTGCTCCTCAGAGCGCTTGCTTGCGTACATTCGAGTACGCGGCGCGGCGCGCTCTTCCGGTGCGCCTTGCATCTGGGACTTTCTAGCCAATCCCGGCAGTTCGGGAACGAAAGCGGGGAACGCAGGCGTACTGCGCCGTTGCGGAGGCTGTTACGCGCCGTTGGTGAAGCCGAGTGCGCCGCCACACGCGAGGCCACGGATGGCCGAGCGAGGAGTCTACTGACACGGACGTCAGTTGACGACGGTGGTCGCGTGGCGCGCGGCGCAAACCTACGGCGCGTTCAGCCGCAGCTCCGGCGCACAGCCTGCGTTCTCCGCCATGACGTTTTATCGACAGCAAAGAGACCGTCTGGAAGCATCGGCTTCAGACGGTCTCTTTGCTTGACTCAATTCGCCTACTGCGAGACGGTTTTTCGGGCGGTAGCCTACTCTTGTATCCGTTCTAATTTATATTCGGTCAAAATTGTTGGCCAGCTCTCTTCTCCGTATGTATAGCCTTCCAGTAGATGGATTACTCCTTGCTCAATAAAAAGTACAAATCCTACTCCATTAGCGACCCCATTAATCTGCCCAGAAACCCCGCCTAAACGGAAAGACTCTCCCTGCGGCAGCTTCACGCTATCCTCTGGTACTCGAAATGATGTGAAAAAACCCGCACCTGAGAATTCGCGAGTTTCTACAGAGGCTGCTTCATACTGGCGACGCAAAATTACTAATTTATCGTCATAGCCTTCCAGTAGTTTTTCCATTAGCTCTTTTTCAAATTTAATAAACCTTGCGTCTACTTCCATGCGATTTGCCTCCTAAGAGAAAGCTAAAGCGTTATAACTGTTGGCCGGGCGCCATTGCACGGTTTGCAATTGTTTTCTCGCCTCTTATCCCTTTGCGAACGCCGCGCGGAGCTTGTCCTCGATCAGCCGCCACGCCGCCAGCGCCGCCTCCTCCGGCCCGAAATGGGTAAAAGCGTGCATACAGCCGGCGAACATCCGGTACGTGACCTCCACCCCCGCCGCCTCCAGGCGCGCCGCGTACCGCTCCCCGTCGCCGCGGATCGGGTCCTGCTCGGCCGTGATCACCAGCGCCGCCGGCAAGCCGCCGAGCTCGTCGGCCAACAGCGGCGAAAGCAGCGGATTGCGCGTATCTTCCGGCGCATTGACATAGCAGGAAGTAAAAAACTCCCGCGTCGCGGGCGTCAGCAGCTTGTCGCCGGTCACCACCTTGTAAGGGTCGACTGTCAGGTCGAGGGGCGGATAATCCAGCACCTGATACACGACCGCGAACTCCCGCCGCTCGCGGGCGAGCAGGCACAGCCCCGCCGCCAGGTTGCCGCCCGCGCTGTGCCCGCCGACGGCCAGCCGGCCGGCGTCGAAGCCCAGCTCGGCGGCGCTGGCGCATACCCATTTCGCCACATCGTAGCACTCCTCGAGCGCCACTGGGAACTTGTGCTCCGGCGCCAGCCGGTAATCCACGCTGACGACCGCGCACCCCGCCACGTCGGCGATCCTGCGGCACCAGACATCGTCATCGTCGGCGCTGCCCATCACGAACCCGCCGCCGTGGAAACTGACGAAAACGGGCAGAGGTCCCTTGGCCTGTCCCGCCGGCCTGTACACGAGCACGCGCGTATCGCCTGCGCTCGTCCTCACGGCCAGCTCGTCCGCCCCGCCCTCCAGGGCGGCCTTGGGGCGGGCCGCCCCGCAGCCCGTGGAGCCCCTCGCCGCGATTGCCGCCTTGGCGATACTCACCATATCGATTGCCATCAATTACTCCTCCAGGGTTCGGCCGCTCAGCGCAGGAAGAAATACCAGTACGACGCGGCCGCCAGCACGAAGCGGTAATAAGCGAACGACGCCAGCGTCGACTTGTTCAGGAAGCGCAGGAACCACACGATCGAAATATAGGCGACGACGAACGACACCACGAACCCGACGGCGATCATCGCCAAATCGTCGCCGCTCAGCCTGTCCAGGATTTTCAGCAAATCGTACACGCAGGCCAGCAGCATCAGCGGCACGGCGATGATGAACGAAAACTCGGCCGCCGCCGTGCGGCTCATGCCGAACAGCAGGCCGCCGGCGATCGTCGAGCCGGAGCGGGAAAAGCCCGGCCACAACGACAATATCTGGAACAGGCCCACGAAAAAAGCCTGTTTGATCGTCATATCCTCGACATCGCGGGTCACCGGCCGCTTAGCGGCCTTCTCGGCCCCCAGCATCACTACCGCCCCGGCCACCAGCCCGATGATGACCGTGAAATCGGAAAACAGGTACGCCTTGATCGGCTTGTGGAGCAAAAACCCCACGCCCGCCACCGGCACGATGCCGGCCGCCACGTGCCAGGCCGACAGGCCGTCGGTGCTCGTCAGGCGCCTGGGGTCCATCATCCGCAAAAACTTGTCGCGGTACAGGATGAAGACCGACAGGATGGCCCCCAGTTGGATGAACACCATGAAGACGCTGGCCTTCTCCCCCTCGTAGCCCAGCAGCGACCCGGCCAGGATCATATGCCCGGTCGACGAAATGGGCAGGAACTCGGTCAGCCCTTCCACGATGCCGATGATGACTGCGATTACGTATTCGTTCAAGGATTATTTCCTCCCGCTACTCAGACACACTATTATACATTATATACCACCCGTGGCCGAATGCAAGCGCCTCAGCATCTCGATGACCGTCGCGTCCGTCGGGAAGGCCAGCGGCGGCGGCGCGTCCAGCGGAAAGTACTCCACCGCGTCGATGTCGTCCCCCGCTTCCAGGCGGCCGCCCGTAGTCCGGGCGTTGAACCAGATGCCGACGGTATGCGCCTCGGGGTTGTGCCAGTTCGACAGCACGGTGAACACCCCGTCCACCTCGATGGTCAGCCCCGTCTCCTCGCGGAACTCACGTTTGATCGCCGCGTACACATCCTCATCATATTCCACATACCCGCACGGTATGCACCACAGTCCCGGGTAGGTCGACCATCCCGTCCGTCGCCCGAGCAGGATCTTCCCCCCGTCCATCACGATCGCCGCCACGCCGACGACCGGATTCTCGTACATAACATAGCCGCAGGCCGAGCACGTGAGCCGCTCCCGTTCCCTGCGCGGCCTTAGGGCAAGGGCCCCGCCGCACTTGGGGCAGAAATGAAACCGTTGCTTGTTCGCCAAAATACGTCACCTCTCCCCCTCCCTTCGCCGCCCGTCGCCCGAACTCCTCCGCTCAGTGCAGGAAAGAGCCGTTCTCCTCCACATCCTCGCGGATGACATGCAACTGCCCCTCCCTGTCCATGAGGGCGATGTAAACATCCTCCAGCCGCACGCCGTGGCGGCCGCGGAATTCGGCGATCTGCCCGGCGGAAAAGCCCAGCTTCGCCAGCGACTTCTCCTGCAGTTCCCCCTCCAGCACCACCGGCACCAGCACCCTGTTCGGCGCCACCTTATGCCCCAGCCGGCTGGCGGTGAGCGGCAGGAATTCGGCCTTCCTCAGCACGCTCAGCTTGCCGGTCGGCTCGAAAACCGCCAACTCCACCTCGGTAATGTCGAAGACATCTTTCTCGCGGAGAAGCTGCAGCAGCATCTCGGCCGTCAGACGCACCCCCCGCAGGTTGGCCTTGATGATCTGCCCGTCCTCCACCACCACCGCCGGCGCGTAATTGAGCCGCGTATACACACCCCGGTACTTCAGGCTTATCCAGTTGACCGCGACCTGGATCACGCCCAGCAGCACCAAGGCGACCAGCGCGTGGCCCAGGCTGATGCGCGGATCGGCGATGCTGGCCCCCGCCACTGTCCCGGCGGTAATCGACAAGGCGAAATCCACCGGCGTAAGATCGGCCATCTGCCGCTTGCCAGCCACCAGCCAAACGGCGACAAGCACCGCCATCGTCGCGAGAACGGTGAAAGCGATCGAACCGAGTTCACCCACGTGCATACCTCCCGTACCGCTAGTGTAACCGCCCCTTGCGCCGTTATGACAAACGAAAAGAGGACGACTCTTGTCGTCCCCCAATCATTCGTTTCCTTTGCCGCGGCCGGTCAGAATGCCCTAGGTGCACGTCCTGATTTCACAGACCTTATCCGCGCATTTCACCTTATGGTGAATGTCGATACGATTATTGTGCGGGGCGCACCGGAGGATTGCCCGCGACGGCGTACTTGGTTGCGTACGTCGAGCGGGCAATCCGACGACGGCCCCGGATGGGCCTAGTCCCGGGCGCGCCATGGATGGCATAGCGCCCGGGGGGAGCAACGCCGCAGATAGGGCATTTCCCGCGCCAAAGCGCGGATAGCTCGACTAAGGTCGGGCTGATCGCCCGAGCCAAGTCTCGCATTATCATCGGCCGCCAGCGTTTCGCTACAAAGTTCTATCGCCGGGGTGCCAGTCGATGGGGCACAACCCCCCGCTCTGCAGCGCCTGCAGCACCCTGAGCGTCTCATCCACGCTGCGGCCGACGTTCAGATCGCTCACCACCGAGTAACGCAGCACCCCTTCGGGGTCGATGATGAACAGGCCGCGCAGCGCGATGCCCTCCTCCTCCACCAGCACCCCGTAACGGCGGGCCACCTCATTGGTGATGTCGGACGCCAGCGGGTAATCGAGGCCGCCCAGGCCGCCCTCCGCCGGCGCGCTCCTCACCCAGGCCCGGTGACTGTAAACGCTGTCCACGCTCACCCCCAGGATCTCCGCCCCCGCGGCGCGGAATTCGGCGAGCCGGGAATTGAAGCCGCGGATCTCGGTCGGGCACACGAACGTGAAATCGAGCGGGTAGAAAAACAATACCAGCCACTTACCCTGATAATCGGACAGCTTGGCGACATGGTCGAGCGCCTCGAGATTCTTGGTCGTCGGCATGGCAAAATCGGGGGCTTTCTGGCCTACTTTGGCGTACATATGTACTCCTCCTTAATTAATAATTATTATTGATTAATATTTATTATATTATACGCGCGGCCAAAAACTCCTCCTGCGCGGATGAAAATAATTTTCGACGGCCGCAAAAAAAATATACGCCGGCTGCTCGCTGAGCAACCGGCGTCGCTGTCAGATATGCCGTCAGAATATCCGCCAGATATTTTGCACGTTTTTGTCAGGGAAAATGTCAGGGCGGTCAGCCGATCTCGACGACCTTCAGCGCGGCCGCCGGATAGCGTTTGGGCTCGGGCAGCCCGGCTTCCATGTACCCCAGCCGGTTATCGGCGTAATCGCCCGGCCAGGCGGCCACGATGGTGTGCTTCCTGCTGAGCTGGCGCAGCAGCTCCAGGGGATCGAGGTTCAGGATGGGGGTGAAAAGCACCTGGATGTTGTCGAGCAGGATAACGTCCGCGCGCTCGCGCTCCAACATCCTGTCCATGATGCCGGGCGCCTCCCGCGGCCGCGCCTTGGGCACAAGCTCCAGCAGCTCGTCGGTCACCAACTCGCGGCAATCGACATAGCGCCAGCCCCGGTTGAGCCCCAGCTCCCGCATGATCTTGCTCTTGCCGCTGCCCGGCCGGCCTACGATCAGCACGAGTCGTTCCTGCGAATCCTTCAGTTCCTGGACGTAATCTACTACCATCTGTATTGCTACCGGCATGGCACGGTCCCCTCCAGCCCGCGAAATTTGCACTAGTCCATATTCGGCAAGGTATGGCAAAATCCTGCCCCCAAAGGCAAAAAACTACGGAGCGGCGGATACGATCGCCCGGGCGTTGACCCCGCTAGGCTGCGGCCGGTGATCGATGAGCACGCTCCGGCACCCCATCACGAACTTGAGGATGAAGCTGTCGCCCCGATAACAGAAAAACTCGTCAGGCACAATATAGACGATGAGGTCGATATCGTCGACGACGCAGGCGCCGCCCGCGAACTCGACCGTCAGGTCGTGGGGGGCCTTGAACTCGACCCGCGACCCGACCCGCTGGTTGGCGATGACCTCCGGCGTTATTGCGGCCACGGCGGCCGGGTCCCCCTGGGGCGTTTTGATGATGAACTCCATCGTCTGTTCCTCCCGTTATCATAACTGATGTTTGTTACGGCAATAACATTCTCCTATATGGGCAGCGCCGGTTTGTCGGCAAGCGCCCGCGCGGCGCGCGGACAAGTGTGTTATAATCAATGTGGCCATATTTTGACCGAAGGGAGCGAACCCGATGCAAAAATTCTCCTGCGGCTGCGGGCGGTCCGTCCGCGACGTATACTTCAAAAACGGCGAGTATATGTGTGGCAAATGCTTCTGGCTCGGCACCGAAAGCCCGTATGATTACCTCATCAACCTGCTGGCCTCCAAAGGTCTCGTCATCACCTACAAGAACACGCCCGTGCTGGTAATCAAGCAGTTCAGCGCCGACGACGACCGCGAGGCGGCTATCCGACCGGACGAAAACTGGGTGGTGGTGGAGGGCGACGACTTCTGGCTCAACTACTCCGGTTCGCCGAGCGATCTGCGCGACTACATCAGCGAATACGGCCAGAAGAAGGACAGCGGCTGCGAAGCCAAGGAAGACTGATCTACAGCTAAACCAAAGGTTGCCGAGAAAGCCTCAGATGCAAGGCGGACCGGAAGAGCGCGCTGCGCCGCGTACCTGTAACGTACGCAAGCAAGCGCTCTGAGGACCAACGCGGCAGATGGGGCTTTATCGACAACCTGAAAAAAACGACACCGTCTGGTGTCGTTTTTTTTCGCTAATCGTCGATTACGTCCAGGTCGTCCAGATCACCCTGCAGTTCCTTGTTCAGGTTGGCCAGCCCCTTGTACACGCTGCCGACTTCGCTGTCGTCGGCGCGGTTGTCGAGGTAGCGTTCTAGCTTGCGCTTGACGCGCTGCAGAGCGTTGTCGATCGACTTGACGTGCCTGTCGAGCTCGACGGCGATCTCCTGGTAGGACTTGCCGTCGAGATAGGACATCAGCACTTTCCATTCGAGGTCGCTGAGGATTTCCCCCATCTTCTCCTCGATATCGACGAATTCCTCGCGGCTGATGACCAGTTCCTCGGGATCGGAAATCTTCGACCCGGATAGAACATCAAGCAGGGTACGGTCGGAATCCTCGTCGTATATCGGTTTGTTGAGGGAAACGTAAGAGTTCAGCGGGATGTGTTTCTGCCGGGTGGCAGTCTTGATGGCGGTGATGATCTGGCGGGTTACGCACAGTTCGGCGAAGGCGCGGAAAGAGGAAAGTTTGTCGTTGCGGAAATCCCTGATGGCCTTGTAGAGCCCGATCATGCCTTCCTGGATGATGTCCTCGCGGTCGGCGCCGATGAGGAAGTACGATCTGGCCTTGGCCCGGACGAAATTGCGGTACTTGTTGATCAAATACTCCAGTGCGACCGTGTTGTCGTTGTCTTTTGCGTCGATTACGATTTCTTCA
>JALHDI010000212.1 GCA_022839045.1 Sporomusaceae bacterium | reverse complement strand
TTCTTCGCCGAGGCCGATTTTGTGCTTCTGGGCGAGTTTGTGGACGATGTTGAGGTATTCCTGCTGGTCGGGGGACGGGAAGGTGATGGTGATGCCGAAGCGGTCGGCGAGGGCGATCTTTTCGTTGAGGGAGTCGAAGCGGTGGATTTCGTCGTCGCCGCCCTGGCGGTCCTGCCAGGTTTCCTTGACGAGGTGGCGGCGGTTGGAGGTGGCGTAGATGAGGACGTTGGCCGGCCTGGTCTGGAGGCTGCCGTCGATGACGGTTTTGAGGTGCTTGAAGTCGCCGTCGGAGTCCTCGAAGGAGAGGTCGTCGAGGAAGAGGATGCATTTTTTGCCGCGGCTGCCGAGGAGGTCGCTGACGGTCTGGAGGTGGAGGAGGTCGCCCTTGGCGACTTCGACGAGGCGCAGGCCGCGGATGGCGTAGGCGTTGACGAGGGCCTTGACGGTGGAGGATTTGCCGGTGCCGCGGGGGCCGATGAGGAGGACGTTGTTGGCCGGCCGGCCGGCGAGGAAGGCTTCGGTGTTTTCTTTGAGGGTGTTTTTCTGGCGTTCGTAGCCAATGATGTCGTCGAAGGTGGTTTTGTCGTATTGGGTTATGCCGATGAGGCCGTTTTTGCGGTCCCAGCGGAAGGCGACGTGGTTGGCCATCTGGCCGCAGCCGTAGACGGCGTAGTGGCGGGCGAGCATGGCGGCGCCGGCGGCGGGCGGGGCGGCCCCGGCGGACGCCCAGCTTTGCTTGAGGGCGTTGAAGGCGAGGAGGTCGCTGGCGACGGTGGGGTTGTAGTCGGCCAGGAGGCCGCCGGCGAGGGCGGCGGTACGGTCGTAGAGGCGCCTTAAGATGGCGAGGTCGTGGGCGCAGGCGGCGAGGAGGCTTTCGCCGACCTGGCCGCGCTGTTTTTCGGCGGTGATGCTGAAGATGTTTTCGTCGACGACGAGGAGGTAGATGAGGTGGTCGCCGAGGACGTTGCCGGCGAGGCCGTACTGTTCGGCGAAGGCGATGAGGTCGGCGACGGTGGCGGGCGGCAGGGCTCCCCCCTCCCCCGCCCTTCCGGCGTTGGCGAGGAGCTGCCTGATGATCGGGTCGTCGAGCAGGCCACGGAAGATGACAAGATTGTTGAGTTCGGAAAACATGGAATCACCTCGTCAGGGTTTAGGTGTCCGCGGAGGGCGGAAACCGATATTACATCTATTTAATAACAGACGAGGTGTTTGTGTCAAGAGTTACAGTTTTTTCGGGCCGGCTAAGAAGGCGGCGGCGTGGTAGGAGCTGCGGACGAGGGGGCCGGCGGCGACGTGGCTGAAGCCTAAAGAGCGGGCGGCTTCCTCGTAGCGGCGGAACCGGTCGGGGTGGATGTATTCGACGACAGGCAGGTGGCTCTCGGAGGGCCGGAGGTACTGGCCGAGGGTGAGGGCGCGGACGCTGGCGGCGGCGAGGTCGGCGAGGACGGCGCGGACTTCGCTTTCCTGTTCGCCGAGGCCGAGCATGAGGCCGCTTTTGACGAAGACGGGCGTGCGGGCGGCGGCGGCGAGGAGCGCGAGGGAGCGGCGGTAGTCAGCGCCGGGCCGGACGGAGGGGTACAGGCGGGGGACGGTTTCGAGGTTGTGGTTGAAGACTTCGGGGCGGGCGGCCGGCGCGGATGGCGGCGATGACGGCGGCGAAGTGGGCGGCGCCGCCGTCGGGGAGGTCGTCGCGGGTGACGGAGGTGACGACGGCGTGGCGGAGGCCTAAAGAGGCGGCGGCCTGGGCGACCCGGGCGGGTTCGCTGGGGTCGACTGAAGCGGGCTCGCCTTTGGGCACGGCGCAGAAGCGGCAGCGGCGGGTGCAGACGCCGCCGAGGATGAGGAAGGTGGCGGTGCCGTGGCTGAAGCATTCGCCGATGTTGGGGCAGTGGGCGCTCTGGCAGACGGTATGGAGGCCGAGGCCGCCGAGGAGGTCGCTGACTTTTTCGAAGCTGCCGGGGGCAACGCGCTGGACGAGCCAGGGCGGCCGGGCGGGCTGTGGGGTGGTCATTGGTGTTCAACTCCTTGGGGCTCGATGTATTCGAGGTCGAAGACGGCGGCGATTTCGGCGGCGAGGACGGCGGCGACTTCGGGCACGGCGGCGGCGACGCCGGCGCGCGCGAGGCTGGTGACGCCGAATTCTTTGATGCCGCAGGGGACGATGGCGTCGAAGAGGTCGAGGTCGTTGGCGACGTTGAGGGCGAAGCCGTGGCCGGTGATCCAGCGCCTTACCGCGACGCCGATGGCGGCGATCTTGTCGTCGGCGAGCCACACGCCGGTGTATTTGGCTTTGCGGCCGGCGGTGAGGCGGTAGCGGGCCAGGGTGCGGATGATGGCTTCTTCGAGGGTGTCGACGAACCAGTGGACGTCCTGCCGCCATTTGGCGAGGTCGAAGATTGGATAGCCGACGAGCTGGCCGGGGTTGTGGCCGGTGACGTTGCCGCCGCGGTCGGTGTGGGCGACGGCGATGCCATGGGCTTTGAACCAGGCGGGGTGGGCGACGAGGTTTTCGTCGCCGCCGCCGCGGCCGATGGTGACGACGGGGGGATGCTCGAGGAGGATGAGGATGCCGTCGTAGCGTCCGTTTTCGACGAGGGCGCGGGCCTCGTTTTGGAGGACCAGCCCGGTGTCGTAGTTAACGAGACCGGGCTGGAGAAGGAGGCAGCGGCGCATCAGCTTTTGCGGGCCGGCGGCCAGTGGATGGCGGCGTCGGCGACGGCAAGGGCGGCTTCGCCCATGGCTTCGCTGACGGTCGGGTGGGCGTGGATGGTGGTGACGAGTTCGTCGACGGTGGCTTCAAGCCTGAGAGCGAGGGCGGCTTCGGCGATGAGGTCGGTGGCGCGGGGGCCGAAGATGTGGACGCCGAGGATTTCGCCGTGCTTGGCGCCGGTGATGATTTTGATCTGGCCGGTGCCGCCGCTTTCGATGAGGGCTTTGCCGTTGCCGGCCAACTGGAAGACGCCGGTGTTGTAGGCGAGGCCCTGAGCCTTGGCCGCCTCTTCGGTGAGGCCGACGCCGGCGACTTCGGGGCTGGTGTAGATGCAGGACGGGATGGTGTGGGCGTGGTAGGCACTGCTGTGGCCGAGGGCGTGTTCGACGGCGGCGATGCCCTGGGCGGAGGCGGCGTGGGCGAGCATGATGAGGCCGTTGACGTCGCCGACGGCGTAGACGCCGCTCTGATTGGTCATGAAGTCGGCGTCGACTTTGATGCGGCCGCGCTCGGCGGCGATGCCGGCGGCTTCAAGGCCGAGGCCTTCGGTGCGCGGCCGGCGGCCGACGGCGACGAGGACCTGCTCGGCGGCGATTTCCTGGGTTTTATCGCCGGCGACGACGATGGCGGCGAGGCCGGCGGCGGTCTGTTTGACTTCGCTGAGGCGGGCGCCGGTGAGGAATTTGACGCCCTGTTTGGCGAGGTGGCCGCGGATGAGGGCGGCGATTTCGCTGTCGACGGGCGGGAGGATTTCGGGCAGCATTTCGATGACGGTGACTTCGGCGCCGAAGGAACGGTAGAGGGCGGCGAATTCGACGCCGATGACGCCGCCGCCGATGATGGCGAGCGAGGCGGGCACGGCCGGCAGGGAGAGGGCGGCGGTGCTGTCGATGACCCCGGGCAGGTCGGCGCCGGGGAAACCCAGGCGGACAGGTTCGGAGCCGGTGGCGAGGATGACGGCGTCGGCTTCGAGGACGGCCGGGCTGTCGCCGCCGATTTCGACGGTGCGGGGGCCTTTGAGGGCGCCGGGGCCGCGGTGGACGGCGACGCCGTTGGCTTTGAGGAGGCCTTCGACGCCGCGGACGAGCCGGGTGACGACGGCGCGCTTGCGGGCCATGACGGCCGGCCAGTCGACGGTGACGTTGTCGGCTTTGATGCCCTGGGAGGCGCCGTGGGTGATGGCGTGGTATAGTTCGGCGGCGTGGAGGAGGGCTTTGGTGGGGATGCAGCCGACGTTGAGGCAGGTGCCGCCGATGTGCTGGTTTTCGACGAGGTGGACTTCGGCGCCGAGCTGGGCGGCGCGGATGGCGGCGACGTAGCCGCCCGGTCCACCTCCGATGATGATTATTCTTTTAGTCATAACGTCCTCCTATTAACCTTTGCGGCCGTTCAGAAGCCCCATAGGCAAGGCGCACCGGAGGATGGCCCGCGACGGCGTACTTGGTTGCGTACGTCGAGTGGGCCATCCGAGGA
>JALHDI010000075.1 GCA_022839045.1 Sporomusaceae bacterium | reverse complement strand
TCTGCGTCCCGATCACCCCCTGCTTCTTGCGGATCTCTAAAGCAAGCCCCTTTCCAGACACTTTCGACCTGCTGGCTGTAACGACGAAGGTATTTGCTGTCGACTTTGGGTTTGACAGGCCGCCAGGCGGCTTTGCGCCTGGCAAGCTCCGCATCGGGCACCTGAAGAACCAGCGCCCTATTAGGTATGTCGATGGTAATCATATCGCCATCTTTTACAAGTCCGATCGGTCCGCCCGCCGCCGCTTCCGAGGCGACATGGCCGATGCAAGGCCCACGGGTTGCGCCGGAGAAACGTCCATCGGTAATCAGTGCCGTGCTGCTGCCTAAACCGAAGCCCATGAGGGCGCTGGTGGCGGCAAGCATTTCCCGCATGCCGGGCCCGCCTTTTGGTCCTTCGTAGCGAATGACAATAACATCGCCGTGGTTGATTTTCCCCTGATAAATCGCGGCTTCCGCGTCTTCCTGGCAGTCGTATACCCTGGCCGGACCGGTATGATTCTGCATTTCGACCGCGACCGCCGACTGTTTGACGACCGCGCCTTCCGGAGCCAAATTACCCTTCAGGATGGCGAGGCTGCCTTCCTTATGCAAGGGATTGGTCAAAGTCGTGATTACCGCCGGGTTGCAGTTTTCCGCGCCGGCGATGACCTCCCGCAAAGTCTGTCCATTGACGGTTTTGGCGTCCAGGTCGAGATGAGTCGCGCCCAGTTCCTTCATTACCGCCGGGATGCCGCCCGCTCTGTCGAAGTCGAACATTGAATACTTGCCAGAAGGTTTGACATCGACGAGGTGGGGAGTATTGCGGCTGGTTGTTTCGAATTCTTCCGCCGTGACGTTGAGGCCGAACTCCCCGGCGATTGCCGGAATATGCAGCAGCGAGTTTGTCGAGCCGCCGATGGCCATGTCGATTATCAGTGCGTTGGCGAAGGAGGAGGCGGTGACGATATCTCGCGGCCTTACATCACTCTTTACCAGTTCAACAACCAGCAGGCCGCTTTCCTTGGCCTGACGGTACTTTTCGGCGCATACGGCATGGGTGGTGGCGCTTCCCGGCAGGGACAGGCCCAGCGCTTCCATCATGCAGGACATCGTGTTGGCGGTGCCCATCATAGCGCAGGATCCCACCGTCGGGCAGACGCTCTTTTCCATCGCGTCGTATTCTTTCTGGATTATCTCGCCTGACTGAAGCTTGCCGGCCGCTTCCCGGACCTGCCAGGCGCCGGCCAGCTCTTGCCCTTTGTAGAAGCCGGGCATCATCGGCCCGCCGGTCACGAATACGCAGGGGAGGTTGAGCCGTCCGGCGGCCATGGCCATGGCGGGGACAATTTTGTCGCAGCCGGCGAGAAAGACCAGTCCGTCAAATTGCTGGGCCTGAGCCACCAGTTCGATCGAATCGGTTATTATCTCTCTGCTGGGCAATACGTAGCACATCCCTGTGTGCCCCTGGGTAATCCCGTCGCAGATGCTGATGGTATTGAATTCACATGGCACCCCGCCGGCGGCCAGGACGCCGTCTCTTACCGCTTGAGCCAGGTCGCGCAGGTGTCTGTGCCCGGGATGAAGCTCATTCCAGGAATTCACCACGCCGATGAAGGGTTTTTGATAGTCCTGCTCTGCTAAGCCTAGAGCGTTCAGCAACGCTCTGCCGCCAGCTTTTTCAAGGCCGTTCGTCAGTATTCCGCTTCTGTAAGGTTTATAAGCCACATTGGACCCTCCGTTTGGCTCTTTTGCCTATTTCACGGGGTTGCGCAGCACCATGTCGCCGACGATTACCTCGCAGCTGTCGCCGGCGGCAAGCGGTCCGGGGCCTCCGGGCGTGCCGGTCATGATGATATCGCCGGGGTCGAGGGTCATAACCTTGGTGATAAAGCTTATCAATTGGGAAACGTCGCGAATAAGCAGGTTGGTATTGCCGTTTTGCACGATCCGGCCGTTGACCTTGGCGACAACTGGGCAGTCCGCCATGTTGAGCATGGTGGTAATGTAGGGGCCGAGCGGTTTGAAGGTATGGAAAGATTTTGCCCTGGTCCACTGGCCGTCCTGTTTCTGGAGGGTCCGGTCGGAAACGTCGTTGCCGCAAGTATATCCGTAGACGTAATCCAAGGCTTCTTCCGGCTTGACGTCCCGGGCGACTTTGCCGATGACGACGGTCAGTTCGGCTTCGTGATGTGTAATATGATCGGGGTAGGGAATCACGATCGGGTCGTCCGGCCCGATTATTGCCGACGGAGCGGTCATGAAGATGATCGGCTCTTCGGCGACTTCCCGGCCCGCTTTGTCCTGGACGTGGGAAAGGTAGTTCAGTCCGACGCAGACGATTTTCCCCGGTTGAAGGGGAGCGAGCATTTTAACGTCATTCAGGAGAAAAGCCTGCTCAGTTACCGTGTATTTGCCGAATATATCGCCATCGATGACAAAAACCCGGTCTTTTTTTATTTCGCCGTAGTAGATTTGGTCCTTTACCTGGAAGCGGGCAATCTTCATGATTTCCCTCCCTCGCTTGATTTCAACAACCCCAGTCTGTTAGGGGCCGCCTTGAGGTTCCTGTTCTTCTCGGCATAGAGGCGTTCAGCTGTTGCCGGGCGCCTTCCTTGCAGGCTGATCTTGTCGGCGTTTTTAGTTTTTTCCCGCAATTTCGCTTCGACTTCGCCTATCGTATCTATTTCCTGCCGGGTGACGCGGCATCGTCACCTTCGACGACAGCCTCGCCAACGCGTCGACGGTATCATAATCATCATTCGTTTAAAAATATCTTCGCACCTTTGTCTAAGCTGCCTTGATAATTAGACCTGCAGTATCGCGTTTCCGTCTACGCCTATGTTGGCGGCCATCTTGAGCAGATCGCCGACAACCGAGTCAGCCATGTCGATACCTTCTGCCTGCCGCCTTGCCTTGGTGCGATACTCTTTTTCGCCGGGCATGAACACTTCGTCGGTGCCGGGCGTGAGCGGCGCGCCTTTTATTTCCGCGATATAACGGTCTATCAGGCCTTTAAATATCTTCGGCTCCATAAAATTGCCAATCTTGATCGCCATGAAAAAATGACCGGAATTTTGTTTATTGACCAAGTCGCCGTAGATCGAGGTGACGCCTTTGCCGAAGGCGGCGTCGGTCAGTACGCCGGCAAGGGCATCGAGATTATGGCCATACAGTAGCCTTTATAGCCGCCCGCGGGCAGCAGGAAGCCTTTTAGGCCTTCGGCGGCATCCGTGGTTGGGACGCCTTTGTTATCGGTGGCCCAACCATGTGGAATGGATTCGCCTCTTTTCATCGCCAGCATGACCTTTCCCTGGGCTGCCAGGCTGCAGGCCATATCCAGCACCAGGGGAAGTTCCTTGCCGGCGGGAACCGCGATCGCGAACGGGTTATTGCCTACGACCTTGTCCGCGCCGCCGGGCGCCGGCATGAGCGGCGGACTGTTGGTGCAGGAAAAGCCTATCATGTCGTGTTCCAGGGCCATCTGGGCGTAGTAGGCGGCCGCGCCGTTATGGTGGCTGTGGCGTACCCCGACAGCGGCGATGCCGTGCCGGGACGCTTTATCAATGGCAATTTCCATGGCTTTGTAGCTTGTCACGTGACCGAGCCCGAAATCGCCGTCGATAATTGCCGTGGTGGCCGTTTCCCGGACGATTTTTATAACAGGACGGGGGTTGACGAGACCTAGCTGGAGCCGTTTGACGTATATCGGCAGCCTTATCGCGCCATGGGTGTCTACGCCTCTCAAGTCAGCCTGTATTAATACTTTTGCGGCTATTTCTGCATCTTGCTCGGTAAGACCGCATTTCTTCAGCACCTCGTACATCAGGTTCTGAAGATTGTCGCTTTTTATCAGCATCCGCGCCATCCCCGCCTTGTTGTTAAAAAAGCTAAACCGGCTTAACCTCGATGGCAAAATCGGGACAACGGTATTCGCACATCTTGCACCCGACGCACGCCTCGGTGCGGGCGGCCGTCGGCACGCCGAAATCGTCTCGATCGTAAACTTTTTTCGGACAGTAGTGGGCGCAGAGGCCGCACTTCTTGCACCATTTCCGATTGATTTCTATGCTGAATGCCATATTCGTCTCCTTACTTCGCAATCTGCGCGATCATCTTGACGCCATGCTCGTAGCCAATGTTGAACGCCTTTTTGTTAATTTCCTTTACTTTTTCCGGCAGCCTGTTTATCACCGTATGCTCCATGGCGTCCTTGGACATGAAGCCGGCCAGGGCGGTCAGGATGCCTAGGGCGATGATGTTGGCGGTTCTGATTTCGCCCAAGGTATCTTTGGCGCAAGAGGTAATCGGAAATTCGAAGCAGTGTATTCCTTCGGCCGGAATTGGCTGCTTGACGTAGGTGCTGTCGCAGAGGATTATGCCGCCTTTTTTGACGCTCTTGGCAAATTTATTGAAGGAATCCTGGGTCATCGCAAGCAGCAGGTCGGGGTTGGTGACTTCGGGATAACTGATATTGTCGTCGCTGATAATGACATCCGACCGGCTGGCGCCGCCGCGCGCTTCCGGCCCGTAGGACTGGTTGTGAACGGCGTACTTATTCTGACGGATCATTGCTTCGGAAAGGATAATGCCCGCGAGGATGAGTCCCTGGCCGCCAAAACCGCTCAGGCAGCACTCGTACCGCTCGATAGGCTTGTTCTCGGCGACGGGCTCGACTTCGATACCCTGCAAATCGAAGCTTTTGCCGCTTTCGCGGATGCGGTTGACCATTGCTTCATATTTTTCGATGTATTCTTCTTCAGGCTCGTTTTTGAACACGCCGACTACGACCTTGCCCTTGAGGTCTTCCTTGGACATGGTCTTGGCTTTGTCGATCGGGACACAAATATCGCGGAGCATATCGTACATTTCGACAGGAGCTTTGAAGTTGTTGCGGGCGCCATAACCGGTCGGGCAGGGGCTGAGGATTTCAATCAGGCTGAAGCCTTTATTGGCGATGCCCTGTTTGATGATGGCCGGCAGTTGGGGGGCGTGATAGGCGGTGGAGCGCACCACGAAGGTAGCGCCGGCCGCAACGGCCACGTCACAAATATTGAGTTCACGGTCGATGTTGCCGTAGGTCGTCGTACTGGTGCGGCTGTTGAAGGGCGTTGTAGGAGAGCACTGGCCGCCGGTCATACCATAGATGTTATTATTCAGGACGATGACCGTCAGGTCGATATTGCGCCTGGCAGCGTGCAGCAAGTGGTTGCCGCCTATGGATGCGCAGTCGCCGTCGCCGAGAAATAGAATTACTTTCTTTTCCGGGCGGAACATCTTCATGCCTGTTGCGAATGTAATCGCGCGGCCATGCGTGGTCTGAACGCTGTTGAAATCCATGTAGGCGGGAGTCCTGGCCGAGCAGCCGATGCCGGAGACGGCGTAAACTTCGTCCTTGTCCCAGCCTAATTGCTCGATGGCACGAATCGCCGCCTGGGAAATAATGCCGTGGCCGCAGCCGGGACACCAGATGCTGGGGAACTCCGAGGTTCTGAGATATGTATCGTATATGCTCACGCTTTACATTCCTCCTGAATCCGCTTCAATATCTGGCCGGGCGTGAACAGCTCGCTGCCCGCCTCACTAATCTTAACGATTTTGATGGTCCGGCCGCTTTCGGCGAATATTCTGGCTACTTCGCCGGCATACTGGCCAAGATTCATCTCCGGGATGATGATCGTGTCGACCGATTCGGCGGCCTTGAGAATTTCACTATCAGGCGAAGGCCACATCGTGATCGGACGGAAGAAGCCGACGTTAAGGCCGAGCCTGCGCGCCTGCTCGACCGCGGCTATTGCGGGACGGGCGACGCTACCGTACGCAAGCACCAAGGTTTTTGCCCCTTGGGTGTAACGCTCTTCGGAAAACACGATTTTATCCTGGTTTTGCGAGATCTTGGCCTGAAGGCGGGTGATTAGGCCGCGGGCGACCTGCGGCGCGCTCATTTTGGGCGAACCGGTCTCGTCATGGATGCAACCGGATATATAGTGACGATAGCCATCGCCTAGGTTGGCCATCGGCGGGACACCATCGGCGTCGGGAGCGTACGGAAGGTAGTTTTTCAGACCGGGCGCCGGCTTTTTGCGTCTGATAAGCTTAATCGCTTCCGGGGGAGGAATCTCTACCTTTTCTCGCATATGGCCAACAATGGCATCGGTCAGGAGAATGACCGGAACGCGGTAAGCCTCGGCAAAGTTGAAGCACTGGATGGTCAGGTGGAAGGTCTCGGAAACGCTCGAAGGACAGAGGACAATTATCGGGTGGTCGCCGTGGGTCCCCCACCGGGCCTGCATGACGTCAGCCTGTGCGGAAAGGGTCGGAAGTCCGGTGGACGGGCCGCCGCGCTGGACGGCAGCAATGACGCACGGCACCTCGGAAAGAGCTGCGTAGCCGAGATTCTCCTGCACGAGGGTGAATCCGGGGCCGGAGGTGGCGGTCATGCTCTTGGCGCCCGCGAGCGAAGCACCGACAACGGCACCCATACAGGCGAGCTCGTCTTCCATCTGAAGGAACCTGCCGCCGGTCTGGGGGATCCTTTTGGAAAGCACTTCGGCGATTTCGGTTGCCGGGGTAATCGGATAACCGGCGAAGAAGTTCACGCCTGCCGCGATCGCGCCTTCCGCACAAGCTTCGTTGCCCTGGAGAAAACAAATTTTGTTGCGTTGCTTCATTCTCTCAACTCTCTTCCTTCGTTCCTGTCAAGTACAAGTGGGCACTATTGATCCATCTGTCGACTCAACAAGGCTATTGTAAATTTTTCTTCTATATAATTGCCGTGCTTGCCAAAACGCCTGCTTTGTCCATCAAAACAAAGCTTCTTCGCCTTCCTCCCCGGTCATGGTTGCATTGCCCTTCAAAAAAATATGCCTTTAAGTCCATTTTTTTGCGTCTGCAGTATTAGATTAACGCCATCAATATTCAATTGTCAATACATTTATATCAAAAATTAAAAACACATAAACGTTTTTTACAATTATTGATGACTAAAAATTTATATGTCAACGATCAAATTTCTTTATGTTCATTATCGATTCCTGCAAGTATAAACGAATTACTCTCTTGACAAAAGCATTTTTGCCCATTATCATTTTGTTCAGATAACATAGAGAATGGCTATATTTTTATTTATTGAGGCTTATTTTTTAGACACCCATGCCTCCTATTTTCAACTTGATTAAATATCGCGCCATGAGCGAGGTGTGACATGACAAAGAGAACGGCTGCTTCTACGCTGCAAAGTCTGGATCGCGCGCTGGAACTGATGGAGATACTTGCCAAGACCGGCGCCTCCATGAATGTCGCGGAGATCAGTAAAACATTGGGGATTACGCGGACGACCGCATCCTCCATGTTGCAGTCGCTTTTACAGCGTTATTATGTTGAGAAAGATCCGGATACGGGGAAATACTCTATCGGCTACAAGCAGTACGAGATGGCGCTGGCTTACCGTCATCAGTTTCCTTTCCTTTATGTAGCCGCCGATCAGATTAGCGCGGCGTCCGAAAAACTGAAACTCAAGATTAACGTCAGCGTTCTCAAACCGCCGGGCGTGGCGGTGCTGATCCTGTCCAAGGATATTTCGCTGCTTCCGAAAATGATTTTAGGATATGTGCTGCCTGGCTACGCCTCGGCGTCGGGCAAGCTTCTGATGGCTTTCGCTCCCCGAGCCACCGTTGAGCAATGGCTGGACGAGACGGAATTCATCCCGTATACTCCGAAAACGATCGTCAATAAAAAAGCGCTGCTTGAGCAACTGGATGTAATAAAGGCGCAGGGGATATCGTTCGAATACGAGGAACTCACGCTGCAGCGCAGCTGCATAGCCGTTCCCATCCGCAATATTTCCGGGCAGGTAATCGCATCGGTCAGCGTTTCCGGGCCGAATGAAGCGATGGACGCCGACAAACCGGGCCTTATTGAAACGCTTTCCCTGCTGGGCAAAAGCATTTCGTCCCAGCTCGGTTATAGCCCGCTCATGGTCCGCTAACGCCTCCCTGCGGGTAGCAACCCGCTATTATATTCGCGCCGCCCCGGACTGCCTTTTCCGTCGGCGGTACAAAAGTCCATTTTTTTGCGAGTCTGTGACATCGCCATAACGAGCGACCCGAGGTGCACAAAATTTCTTTTGCGGCTTCGGTGTTTTACGTGTGCGAAAAACAGGCTCTCTTTCTCACGTAGATCATCCGAACGAAAAAGAACTCTCGGCGTCGCGGCGAGCGATGCGGGAGTTCTTTCTATTTACGAAAGGAGATCTTAATGGAACTGCTTGAGAAAAAGTATTTCGATGACATTGCGGTAGGCGATAGCTGCACCTCTGTCGGCAGAACAATTACCGAAGCGGATATCGTGAACTTCGCCGGTATTTCCGGCGACTACAACACGCTACATACCGACGCGGAATACGCCAAGTCTTCGATCGCCGGCCAGAGGCTTGCTCACGGCATACTGGTGATGGCGGTGGCGTCCGGTCTTTTCACGCGGACCGCCTATAATCTGGCGATCACCGCCACGTTAGCCGCGATGACCGAGATCCGGTCCTGGAAATTCCAAAAGCCGGTCCTGATCGGCGATACCATCCGCGTGCAAATGGAAGTTATCGAGAAGGCCGACCCCAAACCCGAGAGCAAGAGCGGCAAGGCGGTCTTCCGCCGCTCGGTCCTCAACCAGCGCGATGAAATCGTGCAGGTCGGCGAAACGGTCATGCTCATCAAGAAGCGCGATAAGTGATCCGGCAACCGAATAATTTTAGGGAAGTAAAGGGTGATAAACATTGCGTCAGGTATTGGAAGGACTCAAGGTGGTCGAAATCGGCAACATCCTGGCCGGTCCGTTCTGCGGGACAATGCTGGCCGATTTCGGCGCCGAGGTTATCAAGGTCGAGCCCCCGGGAGTCGGCGACCTCAGCCGGAATATGGGCAGGATCAAGGATTTGTGGTTTGCCGTCGAAGGCCGCAACAAAAAGACGGTGACCCTCGATCTGAAGTCCAAGCGGGGCAAAGAACTACTGGCCGAGCTTTTGAAAGATGCAGACGTTTTGGTCGAGAACTTCCGGCCCGGGGTGTTTAAAAAACTCGGTTTTACCTGGGAACTACTGCACGAGCTCAATCCCCGGCTGATTTTTATGAGCTCGTCGGGATTCGGCCAGACGGGCCCTTACAGCCATAGACCCGGCTTCGACCGAATCGGCCTGGCCATGGGCGGCTTGCTGCACGTAACCGGCTTCCCCGATGGCCCCCCCATCAAGCCCGGGCTTTCAATCGCCGACTTTATGACCGCCATGTTCGGCGTCATCGGCGTGATGTTCGCCGTTTACGACCGGGACGTCAACGGTACCGGGCTCGGACAGCGGATTGACTGCTGCCTGACCGATACTACGTTGAGGATCCTGGAGTCGATAATCGCCGAGTACTCGTACGACGGTTTTGTCAGAAACAGGGTAGGCAACGGTACGCTGGTTACCATTCCTTCCGGGCACTTTTTGACCAAGGACGACGAATACCTCGTTCTCTCCGTCACCGGCGACAAGCTGTTCGCACAGTTCTGCAAGGCGATCGGCCGCGAGGACATGCTGGCGGACGAAAGGTACAACAACGCCAAAGGACGGATGAAAAACCGGGATGAGATCAACAAGATCGCCGAGAACTGGGCAAGGCGGCACACCATCGACGAATGCCTGGCGGCGCTTGGCGACGATATTCCCAATTGCAAGGTTTACACCGTCGAGGACATCGTCAAGGATCCGCATTTCGCCGCCCGGGACATGATTATCAAGGTTCCTACCAAGAAGTTCGGCGAAATCGGCATGCAGGGCATCGTGCCCAAACTGTCGGCCACCCCCGGCATGGTCAAGTGGGCCGGCGGCGAGGTGGGCAGCTTCAACGAAGAAGTGTACTGCGGCAAGCTCGGCCTTTCGCCCGCGGAGTTCGAAAAGCTGAAAGCCGACGGCGTCATCTGACCGTTACCTGATTACATTCGTAAGGAGAGCACCCCATGCTGACAATGGGACTCGACATCGGTTCGACCACATGCAAGTGCATTATATTGAAGGACGGCGCGGAAATCCAGGGGCGCGCGTTGGTCCAGCTGGGCACCGGCACCGAGGGGTCCAGGCGGGTTTTTCAGGACGCGCTGGCCAATGCAGGCTCGACGCGCGCGGCGATCGACCGGATCATGGTTACAGGCTACGGGCGATTCACCTTCGACGATGCCGACAACCAAAAAAGCGAGATAACCTGCCATGCCAAAGGCATCCACTTTCTGCTGCCCACCGCGCGGACGATCATCGATATCGGCGGCCAGGATATCAAGGCGCTGCATCTCAACGAGCGCGGCGTACTGGAGAACTTTGTAATGAACGACAAGTGCGCCGCCGGTACCGGCCGGTTCCTGGACGTGATGGCCGGGGTCATCAACGTCAGGACCGAGGATCTAGGCCGGTTGTCGATGGACGCCAGGGAAGAGGTTAGCATCAGCAATACCTGCACGGTATTCGCCGAGTCGGAGGTCATCTCGAAACTATCGTCCAATGTCCGCCTGGCCGACCTGATCGCCGGCATTCACACCTCGGTCGCCAAGCGGGTGGCTTCGCTCGTTTTCCGCGCCGGGCTGGTCAAGGACGTCGCGATGAGCGGCGGGGTCGCCCTCAATCAGGGCATTATCCGGGCCCTCAGCCGGGAACTTAAGACCGACATTCTCGTGCATGCGGACTGCCAGCTGGCCGGAGCACTCGGCGCGGCGCTGCTAGCCCACCAGGAACTCGTCAGGCAGGCCAATAACGATTAAGCGAATAGAAGGTGAACAGATGATGGCAGAAAATACCGCTCCGAAGCCTAAACGTGAATTACCGAAGTCCAGGGTAATGGTCAACGAGCAGACGGCCCAGATTTATGCCGCCGCGTGGGAAGCCAAAGCAAAAGGCGAACCGGTCGGCTGGTCGACCGCCATTTTCCCGCAGGAAATAGGCGAGACGTTCGACTTGCCGGTGCTCTATCCTGAAAACAATGCCGCCTCCATCTCCGCCAAGCATCTCGGCGACCAATTCATCCAGCACGCCGAAGGTACGCTGCGTTATCCTATCAACATTTGTTCATACGCGCGGATGAACATCGGGATGGCAGACAAAATGCTGGACCCGAACCACGAGCGAGTCGAGCCGGCGATGCCGGCGCCGAATTTCCTGCTGCTGGCCAACAACAGCTGTACACAGCTGATGAAGTGGTACGAAACTCTTTCGCAAATGCTGCATATTCCGATTTTCTTCGTGGATTGTCTGTTCAATTACGACGAGCCCGCGCCCGCGCCGCACAAGGTCAAGTACGTAAGAAGCCAGATCGAGAATTACATAAAGAACATGGAGAAGTTTCTGGGCCGGAAATTTGATTGGGACCGTTTCCTCGAAGTGCAGAAGCGCTCCCAGATCAACCGCATACTGTTCAACGAAATTGTGGCGCTCAACACCCGCGTTCCCGCGCCGATGAGCGGATTCGACCTTTTCAACTACATGGCCCCGCTGGTGCTCTGCCGCGGCAAGGAGTCGACCACCGCCATCCTGGAGCAGCTGAAAAAAGAAGTTCTCGAACATATCGCCAACAACACCTCGACTTTCCCGGCCAAGGAAGAGCACCGCGTCCACTGGGAAGGCATCGCCTGCTGGCCTAATCTCGGCCACAACCTCAAGACCCTCAAAAACTACGGGGTCAATGCCGTAATGAACGGCTATGTGACCGCCTGGGATGTCGCCTACGAACCCGGGGATCTGGACGGGATGGCAAAGGCGTATCAGCTTTCTTCGACCAATAGCCTCAGCACGTCGGCGATCATGGGCAGGCGATCCGCTTCAATCAAGAAGTTCGGTTGTGAGGGAATGCTCTGCCACGTCAACCGGAGTTGCAAAATGATGACCTTCCATATTTTCGTCGGCCGCGAAATAATCGAGCAGCGGGCCGGCGTACCCTGCGCCAACTTTGACGGCGACCAATCGGATACCCGCGTGTTCAGCGAGGCCCAATTCGAAACCAGGCTGCAAGGCCTCGTCGAGATCATGCAGCAAAACAAGGAGGCGCAAAATGGCTGACCTCAATACGCTTCTCCAAGAACTGGGCGATATCGCGGCGAATCCCAAGGCGATGCTCAAGCGTTATCTCTCTGAGGGCAGGAAGGTAGTCGGCTGCTTCCCCCTCTATACGCCCGAAGAGCTGGTTCACGCCGCCGGAATGATCCCGATGGGTCTGTGGGGCGGCCAGATCAGCCCTACTGTCGCCGGACGCTACAATCCCATATTCACTTGTTCGATCATGCGCTCTTGCCTGGAATACGGCATGACCGGCGTCTATAAGGGGCTGGCCTGCGCGATTATGCCGATGCTGTGCGACACCTTCCGTGGCACGAGCGGAGGGTGGCGCGCCGGAGTCAAGGATATCCCGCTCATAGCCTTTATCCATCCCCAAAACAGAACCGACAGCGGCGCCCGGGAATTTCTTGTCGAAGAATACAACCAGGTCCGCGGACTACTCGAAAAACATACCGGTTGCAGCATCACCGACCATGCACTGGAAACGTCCATCGAGCTATACAACGATCATTCCGCAATAATGCGCGAGTTTGCCGAAGTCGCCAACAGCCATCTCGACGTTGTTACCCCGGTGGTACGTCACAATGTCATGAAAAGCGCACTCTTCATGGAAAAGGGTGAACATACGGAAAAAGTTCGCACCATCATAGCCGCACTCAAGCAGTTGCCCGTCCACGAATGGAAAGGCAAGAAGGTTATTCTTACCGGCATCACCGCCGAACCCGACGATTTCCTTGCGATCTTTGCCGAAAACAACATCGCGGTGGTCGGCGATGACCTCGCCCAGGAATCGCGGCAATACCGCACTCCCATCCCGGCAGGCAAAACCCCCGTCGAGCGGCTCGCCAGCCAGTGGCTCGGCCGCCGCGCCTGCTCGACCGTCCATGAAGCCGAAAACAGCCGCGGCGAGCTGCTGGTCGAGATAGCCAAAAAATACGGTGCGCACGGCGTTGCCGTATGCCTGATGAGGTTCTGCGACGTCGAGGAGTACGATTACCCGTTTATTTCCAAAGCGGTTGAGGAGGCCGGCTTCTACAGCCTCTGCCTGGAAATCGACCAGAGCACGCAGAACAACGAGCAGTCCCGGACCAAAATCCAGAGTTTCGCCGAAATGGAGTAAGCATAAATCCCTGTATCTAGGAGGTAATTGTGATGAATAAGAAACTTGACGGCAAGATCGCCATCGTTACCGGCGGCGCCGCCGGCATCGGCTTCGCCACCGCCAAACTGTTCCTGGAAGAGGGCGCGACCGTCGCCATCGGCGATATCAGCAGGGAAAAAATCGACGCCGCCGTTGCCGAGCTCTCGGCTTTCGGTATCGTCAGAGCCTTCGTCGTCGACATTGCCAAAAAGGAACTGTGCGAAGCGATGGTCGCCGGCCTGGTGAAGGAATTCGGCCGCGTCGACATTCTGATCAATAACGCCGGCATCACCGCCGACGCGCAATTCTACAAGATGTCCGACGAGCAGTTCGAGCGGGTGCTCAACGTCAACCTCAAAGGTACTTATTACATGTCCAAGGCGGTCATACCGGTGATGATGGAACAGAAGTACGGCAAGATCGTGCACGCTTCGTCGGTTTCCGCCTACAACGGCAACTTCGGCCAGACCAACTACGCCGCGTCCAAGGCCGCCATCATGGGCATGACCCGGGTTATGGGCAAAGAGCTCGGCAAATACGGCATCAACGTCAACGCCATTGCTCCCGGCTCGATCATGACTGACATGTACGCGGCCGTGCCCGAAGAGGCCAAGCAAAAAAAGCTTGCCGCCATCCCGCTCCGCCGCTACGGCGAGCCGCGCGAGGCCGCGCAATTGTTTGCTTTCCTTGCCTCGGACGAGGCCAGCTACATCACCGCCCAGACAATTACGATCGACGGCGGCTTCAATTAGGCGGACGACCGCTACATCATAGAGAAGGAGGTTCCCAGCATGAGAGATGTTGTCATTGTGTCCGCCGTCAGGACGCCGATCGGGGCTATCGGCGAAACACTGAAAAACGTTCTGCCCGAAGAATTGCTCCGCGTTGCCGTGGAGGGCGCCATTGCCAAGGCGGGCATAGATAAGGCGGTTATCGACGAGGTGATTGCCGGCCACGCTAAACAGAGCACCGAAGCGCCCAATATCGCCCGAGTTTCCGCGCTG
>JALHDI010000074.1 GCA_022839045.1 Sporomusaceae bacterium | reverse complement strand
CTCGATCTCCACCTGCTGCATTATCCCCACCGGCAGCGACGACGACTTGATCGTCGCCACCTCCCGCACCCTTTTCACGAAGCTCGGCGCCGCCCCCACCTTCAGAAACTCGGCCTCGCCGGCGGCGGTATCGATCACCGCCATATCCACGGTCGTGAAACTCTCCTCCGGCAGCTTCAGCAGCAGCAACGAATTCACCGTCTTCACCGCCACATCCACGGCGAAGCCGGCCGTCAGCAGACGCTCGAGAAACCGCACCGTCGCCGCGCTGTCGCCGGCCGCCCGGCTGCCCGTGCCCATACCGTCGCTCAGCACCATCGCCACCTGCCCGCCCGGCAGAGGCAGCACGGCGGCGGTATCGCCCGACACCTTCTCCTTCGCGGCGCACGCCAACCCCGTCGTCACCCGGTAACGCCCCGCCGGCGCCATCGTCAGGCGGCACAGCTCCCGCCTCCCGGCGTCGCCGCACGCCGCCTCCAATGTCAGCCTCTCCCCGAGCAGCGTCGCCGCCAGCGGCAAAACGGTATTGAGGCACTCCCGCCGCCCCTGGCAGGGCTGCTTGGTAACCTGCACCAGCCGCCGGCCGCCGCCGTTTTCCAGCCCGGCCGACTCCAGCGGGCACCCGCCGGCCGCCGCCTGCTCCATCAGCGCCGCCGCCAGGGCCGACCCGGCGGCCTCGCCCCGGCTCACCTCCCCGGCCAGGTTGCGGATGATCGCGCCCACCGCCCGCAACTGCTCGGCCGCCAACAACCTGGCCTCGGCCGCCTTCTTATCCCAGAAGGACAGCGCCCGGTTGCGTTCGGCGGCGAAATTGACCGTCTCCGCCAATTCCCGCCCGTGCTCGCACCGCTCCTTGAGCGGCTCGGGCAGGGCCGCGCTCGTGAGGCGGGCCTTGTCCGCCACCGCCAGGGCGGCCTGTAACGCCTGGGCGGTGCGTTGGCGGTCATGCTCCCAGCACGCCGCGCGCCGGCGGCAGGACCCGCAGACCTTATCCCCCACCGCCGCCAGCAGCCTGTTCGTCTCCTCGTCCCTCACCAGCGCCCCGTCCTGTACCGCCCGCCGGCCCAAAACCGCCGCCAGGCCGGCGAAAATATCCGCCACCCTCGCCAGCTTGGCCGCCGCCTCGCGCGCCGGCGGCGCGGCGTGCTCCTCGGCCGCCTTCTCCTTCAGCCCGCGGCGCCACACCCGCAGCCACTCCACCGGCACGGCCGCGAACGCCACCGCCGCCACCGCCCCCTCGGCCAGCACCCTGGTAAGCTCCACCGGCTGGGCGAACTCCAGCACCGCGATCGCGCCGCCGAGCAGGAACCCGGCGATCACCGCCAGCTTGCCCAGGGAACGGAAAGTGGCGGCCAGCAGCCCGGCGACACCGTAAAGGCCGATCATCAGCGCCGCGCTGCCGTCGGCCAGCCCCGCCACCATCCCCACCGCCACGCCGGCCGCTGCCCCCAGCCCCGCGCCGCCGGCGAACGCCAGCAGCAAAATCACCAGGCTGCTCGCGATATTGCAGAGGCTGAGCCCCGCCACCGCCAGATCGCCCAGGCCGGCCGCCGCCGCCGCCAGCATCACCACCAGGCACATCACCGTTTCGCTCCCCGCCGTCCGGTCGGGACGGCCGTCGACAAGCGGCAGCGCCGCCGCGAAAATATACGTCAGTACCACGCACAGCGCGGCGTCGAACACCACCAGCACCAGACTGTACAGCGGCGCCTGGTGCCACAGCACGGCCAGGCCGCCGCCGAAAACCACCGCCGCGAACACATACAGCGGCACGGCCTGCAGCTTCCTCTGCTGCCGCGAAAGCCTGTCCGCCAGTTTGGCGTACACGAGCATGGCGAACAGGTAAAGCCCCGCCTCGATGAAGCGGCCCACCGACAGCATCCCCGCCAGGGCCGCCACCGCCGCCGCCGGCGCCCGGCGCCTCGACGTCAGCGCCACCGCCGCGCAAAAAGCCAGGCCAAAAGGCGCCAGTTCCCCCACAATCGACACCCGGCCGAGCAGAAAAGCGAGAATATTGAACGGCAGGTCGGCCGGCCGCACCAACGAAGCCAACAGCCAGGCGGCGAGCGCGGTCCAGCTTGTCCCGCCCGCCCCGCTGCCCGGGTCGGCCGCGGCCGTCCCGCCGGGTATCGTGACAACCGTTCCTTTAGGCATCCAATCCCTCTCCCGGTAGTGCATCATGCTACTATTTTACATAATTTACCACCACGCGTTTGTCTAACCGCGTCGCTCGAACGAAAAAAAATCCGACAATAACCGCAAACAAAAAGACATACCCCGCCCCTTCCGGGACGGAGGCATGTCTATGGCCGCTTGCAACCTTATTTCCTCGCTTCCACGCTCTCCGCCAGCAGCAGCTTCGCCTGCCGCGCCGCCCACTTGATCTCGTTCGCGGTCACCGCCACCTCAAGGAGCGCGTGCAGGTAATAACTACCCACAAGCCTCGGCTGCCAGTGCTCGATCGCCTTGGTCAAATTCTCCCAATAATCCTCGCTGATTTCCTCCGGAGCCGCCGTGCCGCCGCCGGCAATCACCGCCCTTAACTTCCCGTTCAGCCGGACCACCGTCATGCAGCCGCTCGCCAGCAGCTCCAGAATAGCCCTGAACTCCTCGCTGACCGGTGGATCGCCGGAATTGACCCGCCGCTCCAGCCTTCCCGGCAGAAGATCGAGAATCCGGTTGGCTTTATGGCTGATCGACTCGTTATAATCGATCAGCCTCTCCGCCAGGAAAAGCCACTCGGTCGGCCCGGCCGCCTCCGCGACCACCTTCCGCTCCCTGCTCAGCAGCTCCAGCAGCCTGCGCGCCTCCCCGTTGAGCCTCCGGACCCGCTCGCCCTGCGCCGGATCGGCGTGATACTCCCGGCCCTCCAGGCCGACGTACTCCTGCACGGCATGGCAGAAATACAGGACCGCCGCCTCGTTGCTCTGCCGCAGCCTTTCCTTGAGCTGTTCGGTATACCGCGGCGGCCACAGAAACACATTGACAAGCATCGCCGAACCGAGCCCCACAAAGATGACCCCCGTCCTGGCGAACGCATGCGCCATGAACTCCTCGGTGCTCGAACTCAACACGAACAAAGCGGCCACAACCCCCATCGTTATGCCGCTGTTGAGCCGCAGTTTGCTGAACAGCGGGATGAGCAAAATCACGATCAACCCCGCCGACAGCGGATTCACGCCCAGGAAAAAGCCGAAAAAGAACCCGGCCGAAACCCCCAGCACATGGACCAGAACCTGATTCCGCGCTTCCCGCAGCGTCAAAAATATCGACGGCTGGATATTGATCACCGCGGAAACGGCGCCGAAAAAAGCGGGCTCCAGTCCCAGCAGCCGGCAAAAAAACATCGTTATCGCGACAGCTATCCCCGTTTTTATTACGCGTGCGCCTATTCTCACTTTTTCCTCCCCGGGTCTCCGCCCCGTCGGCTACGTCATATTATTAGCATCGGCTTCGCCAAGCATCCCGGCGCAGGCGAAGCCATAGCTGCACTTATGTCGATCGGAAAGCTATACTCTCTGATAAACTAAGAAAAAGCATCCCGTTGCGGGGATGCTCCCTGTATCGTGCGGCTACTCTGCCCGGCGGGCGCCGCGGCCGCCGCGCTTCGACTCGGTATTGCGCTTAAGGTCGGTCAGGCGCTCGTCGCTATCCTTGAGGAACTTGCTCAGCTTATCTTCGAACGACGCCGGCGGCATAAAGCGGCCCGGGCGTCGTCCCTCGTTGGCAGGAGGCCTTCTGGTGCCGGGTTCCTGGAGCTGCTTGATCGATAGGCCGATCTTGCCGCGTTCGTCCACCGACAGGACTTTTACCTTGACCTTGTCTTTCTCCTTGAGAAAATCCTTGACATCGCGGACATACACGTCGGCAACCTCGGAAATGTGGATGAGGCCTACCTTTCCTCCCGGCAGCTCGACAAAGGCGCCGAAGTTGGTTATCCCGGTCACGACTCCTTCAATCACACTGCCAACCTGAATGGACATGCTGCTCAAAGTTCCTCCTTAAATACTATAAATACTATGTTTTGCAACCATATTATACTCTTGGCGCTGAAAAGGTGTCAAGAAAAGCGCCGGTTATTAATTTTTTTCCACCGGAATATACGGAACCTCCCCCGGTTTTACCAGCCCCAACTCCTCGCGGGCCAGCTTCTCGACATAAGCGGGCGTCGTCAGCTTGCCCTTCTCGTCGGTGAGCGACTGGTTGGCCTGGCGCAGCTGCTCCAGGCGGATACGGGTGGCCTCCGCCTCGCGGTTCAGGGCGTTCATCTCCATCTGCTGCCCGGCCAACACGTACAGGCAATAGCTGACGACAACCAGCACCGTCACGCGGAACCATCGTATGCGATATTTCACGTTGCGTTTAGTTGCCGCCATACCGCCACCCCAGTCTCCGGCCGTCCTCTCGGGTCCGGTCTCGGGTTGACGATAAAGCCCCATCTGCGGCGTTGCTCCTCAGAGCGCTTGCTAGCGTACGTTCGAGTACGCGTCGCGGCGCGCTCTTCCGGTGCGCCTTGCATCTGGCACTTTCTCGACAACCTCTCCAGACTTGATATATTCGCCGCACTATGTAAACATTCCTCTATTATGGCAGATTTTCTCACCCCGGGGGCGTTAAATCGTCCGGCGGCGGCCGGCGGGCCGCAAGTTTTCCCCTGACGTAGCGGACCGGCCTCACGGCCAGCCCGGCCACATAAACCGCCGGCTTGACGACCAAATACACGATCGCCGTCCTCACCGCCCGCGTCACGCCGGCCGTAAGGCGCAACAGCGCGAAAATCAGGCGGATCGCCTGCCGGCTCAGCAGGCGGTAATAGCCGAACGCGCCGAGCGCCAGGCCGATAAAAGTATACAGCCGCAGCTCGCCCCAGTTCCCGAACAGCAGCGCCAGGAAAACCGCCCCCGTCGCCAGCAGCCAGTAGCCAAGATCGGCGAGGGAAGTCAGCAGCCAGCGCGGCCGGAAAAAAGCCCGCAGCACGCGGTAGAAATCGAAGGTCAGCCCCAGGAACAGCCCGGTGACGACCGTTATCACGAACGTATCTATCTGCCCGTCGGCGTTCATCGTCTCCTCCCCCCGTCGCCTAGCGCCAGCGCCACGAGCGGTGGCGCCTGAGCAGCCTGCCGGCCGTATACGCGGCCAGCGCCAGCGTGGCCGCCGCCCCCCAGGCCGCCGCCCGGCGCGCATCCTCCCAGCGGCCCGCCGCCGGGCCGCCGGACGGCGCCGGCAGCCCGGCATAACCGTACCAATAGGCCATAACCCGCGCGACATACTCCCTCGTCTCCGGGTACGGCGGCACGTCGCCGCAGCGGTCCACCGCCCCCGGCCCCGCGTTGTAGGCGGCCAGCGCCAGCACCAGATCGCCGCCGTACCGGCGGACGAGGGCGGCGTAATACGCCGTGCCGACGCGGATATTGAGCTCGGGGTCGAAATAACAGCCCGGTCCGCACTCGCCGTCGTGCCGCCCGCTGCACGCCCCGATGCGACCGTTCACCTCCCGCCACGTGCCGGGGATGACCTGCATCAGCCCCGCCGCGCCGGCGTGGGATACCGCCCGCGGCTGGAAAGAGCTCTCCGCCCGGATGATGGCGGCCACCACCGTGGCGCTCACCCCCTCCTGACGGGCGTGGCTGTTGATAAGCTCGGCGAAGGGGACCTTGTCTACCTCGCGCCAGCGGGCAGCCGCGGCGTTGAAATCCCGCCGCGCCGCCTGGCGGCAGATCCCGGCCGCCCAGCCGGCAACGAAATACAGCGCCACCTCCGCCGCCAGCAACGCCAGCAGCAGATACCACCCGACGATCCAACCGGCCCGCAGCTTCAGACCGCAACCCCGCCCTATTTCAACAGCCTCTCCAGGAGGCCTTTCTTCTGCCGCACCTCGTCGTCATAAGCCACCGACCTGACCATGCCCTCCACCAGGATATTGCCCTTCTCGAGGTTGAGCTGCTTGATGTTCAGCCCCTCGCCCCTGACGGTGAGCATCCCCTGTTCCGTCTCCATAACGATCTCCTTCTCGTCGAAACTGCCCAGGCTCATCACGCCCTCCACCGTCAGATCCTCACGGTCGGTAAGCGTGAACTGGTGGCGCCACCGCGGCGTTTTGTCCTCCAGCGGCATGCCTCTCCCTCCCCGCGTGTTAATTCGTTTATGTATATGAGAAAAGCAGGGATAGTAGTACAAAAATGGGCCTTTAAAAAGCCCATCTCCGGCCATACTATACGAAAAGCCGCAAGGAGGCAAAGTCGTGGACTTCGCCGCCGTCTGGGACAACACCGTCTTCATCTTCACCCACGTCACCGTCTTCGAATTGCCGCTCGTCCTCCTCGGCACGGCCGCCGCCGCCTACGTCCTCGCCCGCATCCTCGACAAACACAGCGCCAGGGCGCGCGAAGCCAGGCTTGCCCGCCGCGTCGCCGCCGTCTACGTCGCCCTGCTGGCCGCCATCTTCACCGCCAAAATCGTTTTCACGTAAAACGTAATAGAACTTTTTATAGTATAGGCCAGATAGGGGCTTCCCCGCTCCTTGGGCGCGGATAGCTCAACTAAGGCTCGGGCTAATCGCCCGCCCCAAGTTTCGCTTACCAACGGCCGTCACTTATGCTCGCCGACGTTTATTATCGACACCCTCACCCTCACGTCCACCGGCACCGTCGGGTAAATCTCCTGCCAGCGGTCCTTCAGCCGTTTCCAGTCCTTCGGCTTGTAGGCCTTCAGACTGCGCCCGAAATAAAAAAGCTCCCACCCCTGCCGCTGGGCGACCGCCAGCGAATGCCTGATATTGCGCTCCACCTCGGCCGCCACCAGCTTCTGCGCCTTATCGAGGTATTCCGAGGACAACGTGTCGTGCTGGTGTCCGCACTGCACCTCGTCCAGGTTGCCGCGCATGGCCACCGCAAGCGTAAACCACACCCTGTCCCCCTCCACGTGGGGCGTAAGGTTGGTCTGATGGCGGAAAAGCTCGAAAGTAACCGCGCTGCCGGGGTGAACCGGGCACTCGAAGCTGATGGAGGCCGACTTCTCGACCCCCCGGATTATCCTCAGCCCGCGGATGACATACTCGTCGATGTACCCCAGGAACCTGTCCCCCTTGAAAACCGCCGCCCCCTTGATCTTCATCGCCTCGCCCGTCGCCTCCAGCACCGGAAACATCATATCCGCTCCCGCGTCAAGCGCCTGGGACGTGAAACCGATGTCGGTGCGGGACGTGGGCAGGTTGATGTCCTTGGCCTGCCTCCTGGCCACGTTGGCCATAAACATGCCGCCCGGCTCGCCGGTCGGCGGCGCGATCTTCAGCAGCTTGCCGGCCTCGCCGGGGGTGATGAATATCTGGGCCCGGCCGCGCATCTCGGCATCGCGGCGGAAAAAGTCCACGACCGGCGCCATGCCGTAGCGCTCGACCGCTTTCTGGCTGAAGATCAGCACCTGCATATTTTCGAACCACAGCCCCTTGCTGCTCTCGCCCAGCGCGTCGCGCACCGCGTCGAGCATCGCCGGCCCCCGCCCCGTCACCAGGAACGTCCGGCTTCCGCCGCCCGGTCTATCCTGCCCCCCCTTCGCCTCGCCGAACCGCAGCACCTGGAAAGTCACCCGGTAGCGGTCGACCGGGGCCGGGTGGGCGTAGCTCTCCATCCGCGACTTGCCCGGCTCCTTGTCCGTCCCTTCCTCGGCCACGTCCACCGCCACCGCCAGCACGAACGCCCGGTCCTGGATCTCGACCCGGTCCCAGCAGCCGGCCGTCAGCAGGCAGGCGGCGATGAGGACGGCCGCCAAGGCCGCCCTCATCGCCGGGCTACGCTCCTTTGCTCCGGCCCGCATCGCCGCTCCGCCCCCTCCACCAGACTAACGCGTAAACCAGCGGTATCACACCGAGCGAAAACCCCAGGCCGGCCCACTCCACCGCCGCCCGCAGCCACTCGAACACCCTGATGTGATGGCTGGCGTCGCCGAGGAGGAACAGCGGCGGCACCAGGGCCAGCACCACCGGGCGGTGATCGTCGTAGCGGTACAGGATGGTCAGCGACTGGGCCATGAAGTACATCGCCAGCGTCAGGCTGGCGAAGATCCCCTGCACCCAGAAAAGCAGGAAATAGGTATCCAGCCGCTCCAGGAAGGTGCCCGGGATCTCCACGCCCCGCACCACCGACAGCATCGTGAATGGCGCGTTCCCGGCCCCCTCCAGCGTCAGTACGCCGATGTCCAGCACGATGCGCATCAAAAATACGCCGGTGGCGAGGGCGAAGGCTCCCGCCACCGCCCTCGCCGGCTTGATGTTCCCCTTGTAGACCAGCGGCAGCAGCAGCAGCACGCATTCGTACCCCTGGAAGATGTTCCAGGAGTGCAACGCCCCCGCCGCCACCCCCGCCGCGTCCTCCGGCCACAGCGGCAGGAAGTTCATAAACCTGAAGCCCAGCAGACTGACCGCCAGCAGGAACAGCCACAGCGGCAGGGCGGTGAAGAAGACGAACTGGACCACCCGCATAATCGTCCCCCAGTCCTGCAGGCAACAGTAGACGCATACCAGCAGCAGTCCGACCTCGACCACCTCGAACGGGGTGCGGTCGAACATGAAGAAGGTGATTTCCCGGCTCACCCCCTGCAACACGAGGCCTGCCCACAGGAAAAAGACGAGCACGAACAACCACACCACCGCTCCGCCGGTCCAGCGCCCCAGGAGGCGCGGCAGGTATTCGGCGAAGCTCTCGTCCGGAAACCGCTCCCCCAGCTTTATCATCACCCAGGCCGCGCCGTAAAACAGCGTCGCCCCTGCCAGCACCGCCAGCCAGGCTCCGTGGCCGCTCGTCTGCAGGATGGGCTGCAGTACCCGACCGGAGATGCCCATCATTACTGTCGAAATCATGACTGCCAGCTGCAGCGGCGACATCCGTGTCTTGACTTCGAGATTGGCCATCTCAGTCACCCACCCTCGAACGGTCCTGCGATCCGAAAACCTTCGGCCGCGACCCCATCCGCGGCACCGGCACCCTCACAAGCTTGTCCTGCATATCCTCGAACAACGTGACGTCGAACACCCCTCCCAGGAAAGACTCGCCGAAGCTGCGCAGGCTGCACATATGGATGACAATCGCCAGATACGCCAGCACCAGCCCGTAGAAGCCGAGGATGGATGCCGCGATGATAGTGGGAATCCGCAGCCAGCGCAGCGCCAGCCCCAGGTTGTAGGACGGCATCGTGTACGAGGCGATCGCCGTGCCGGCGGTGGCCACCACCAGCAGCGCGTTGACCAGCCCGGCCTGGACGATCGTCGTGCCGATGACGAAACCGCCGACGATGCTCGCCGCCGGCGCGATCTTCTGCGGCAGGCGGAGGACCGCCTCCTGGAAAACCTCCAGGATGACCTCCATAATGATGACCTCCATGAAGGCCGGGTAAGGCGTCCGCGCCCTCAGCTCGGCGATGCTGATCGCCAGCGTCGTCGGCAGCATCCCCGGATTATACGATACGATCGCCACATACATCGCCGGCAGGAAAATCCCCAGCGCCGCGGCGATATAGCGGGTCAGGCGTATCAGGCTGGCGACCGCGGGCTGGACGGTGAAATCCTCGGTGCTTTGCAGCAATGACGGCAAAGTACAGGGCACGATGATGGCGTGGGAGGTATTGTCGACAATCAGGCCGACTCGGCCCTCGTAAAGCGAAATGACGAAAGTATCCGGTCTCTCGGTCACAAACGTCTGCGGAAAAGGCGACCAGGGGTGATCGATGATGAATTCCTCCACCTGGGCCGCGAGCGTGATCTGATCGACCCGTATCCGGCTGATGCGGCGCTCCACCTCGGCCACCAGCCCCGGTTTCACCAGGTTGGCGGCGTAAACGATCGCCAGGGCGGTTTGCGTGCGCGCCCCGACCTGGAAAATCCTCACCTTGATATTGGCGTCCCTTGCCCGCCGCCGGATAAGCACGATATTGTCGTTGAGCGTCTCCGTAAACGCGTCGTGCGGCCCGCGCGCCACCGCCTCGGTCTTGGGCTCCTGGATGGCGCGCTTGACATGCTTGACCGACCCGGTCACGATCCCCTCGTCCAGGCCGTCGATAAGCAGCAGCGCGTTGCCGGTCAGCACCTCCTCCATTGCGGGGCCGGCGCCGGACGCCACCGTCACCGACGCGGCCGTCAGCACCCGTCCGGCGATAACGCCCGCGGTAGCAAGCCGCCCCGCATCCTTCACCTTCAGCAACGGATTGAGCACCTGCTTCTCCAGCAGATCGATGTCCGTCATCCCGTCCAAATAGACGAGCAGCCCGCCCTTGCCGGCGGCCGTGAAGCTCCGGAACTTCACATCGTCGCAGTCCTGGAACGCCTGTCGCAACAGCTGCTCGTTATCCGCCAGCCGGGCCGTGAAAACGAACGGCTCGCCCTGCGGCGCCGCCACCTTCCTCAGCTTATCGGCGACATCCGCCAGGCCGTCGACGATCTCCTGGCTGCCCGCCAGCAGCCTCTTCAGGCTCCCCAGCCGCCCGGCCGCCGCCGCCAGCGACGCCGGCGCGAAGCCGGCCGACAGCCTGAGGATAGCGCCGACCCGCCTTCTCCTTTTACCCATCGCCCAATCGCACCATTCCCCGCCTCCTCATACACGTCTTATTGTGCCTAACCCCTCCCCCCCGTATACGGCCGCCCGCAAAACTAAGGCGGCCGTCATCCGGCCGCCTTAGTTCACTGCCACCTCTTCTCCACCGTGATCCCCTTGAAGTAATGGCTGACGATATCCTCCGGCTTCTTGCCCTCCTTGGCCATCTTATGGGCGCCCCACTGCGACATGCCCACCCCGTGGCCGTAACCCTTGCCGCTGAACGTCACCTTATCGCCCGCGACGCTCACCTTGTCCAGCAACATCGACTTGAGCTCGGTGCTGCCGATCTGCACCCGGAAATCGGCGGCGGAAACCCGGACGGTCTTATTGAACACCAGGCTCGTCGCCCGGCCCGACGGTCCCTTCTCCCCGATCTCCACACTGTCGATATTCGTCACCTTCTGGCCCATCTTATCCAAGGTCGCTATAACCTCATCCTTGCCGAAGGACGCCGTCCAGTTCTTCACATCCGCCGGCGCCAGATCGTCGGGCGACTGCACCGATTGGATGTAAGGCGGCTCGGCCTCGCGGAAATTCAGCCCCTCCTTGGCGGTCGCCGTGATGCCGCCGGCCGAGGCGTGGAACCAGGTGCGGATCGGCTTGCCCTGGTAAACGGCCACCATCCCCCGCGTCATCTCCACCGCCTTCTTCACGTTATCGTTCACTTCCTTGGCGTTATAAGCCTGAAACTCCTTGATATCGGTCGACGCCTGGGTGCCGCGGGCCGGCACGCCCCCCTTGTTCTCGATCTCCTCCAGCGTGAACGTCCTGGCGACGATCGCCTGGGCGGCTAAAGCCTGCACCGGCCAGTCGGGTTTCATCTCCCCGGCCACCACCCCGGCGATATACTCCTCCATCTTCATCGTCTTCTTCTCGCCCGTCTCGTGCATATACACCGAAATCTGCGGCTCGGCCCCCTGTGCGGCCCGCTGCGGCCCGCCGGGCTTCTGCTGCGGCGCCTTGAACATCGAGCATCCGGCGACCACCAGAGCTGCCGCCAGCACCATAGTGAGAATGACAAACCATCGTTTACGCATCGTAGTGCCTCCTTCCGTTTCCCTTAGTATTACAGCGTCAGGCGGCATACTATGCAACAGGAAGCGCGCGAAAAAAGCCGGCGCTTTATCGCGGCAGCCCCGCCGCCCGGCAGGATATCTCCCCCACGATAACGAAAGTCTTTGCAAAAGACACTTAGGAGGTAACGACATGTTCAACAGCATCCTCGTTCCCACCGACGGCTCGGATATGGCCCTGCACGCCGCCAGGGTGGCACGGGCTTTGGCGGAAAAATTCGGCAGCGACATCGCCCTCGTCCATGTCGTCCAAAACTACTACGCCCTTCCCGCCTTCAGCATGCCGGACACCGTGGCCATCCCCCTGTCAGTCATGCAGGACCTCGAAACCACCGGCAAATCCATCCTCGCCAAAACCGAGGAAATCTTCGCCGGCTTCCCCGGCAAAGTGACGGCCAGGCTGGAATACGGCCCTCCCGGCAAACAACTCGTCGACATGGTCGTGGACGAGGGCTACTCGCTCGTCGTCATGGGCCGCCGCGGCCTGAGCGGCGTCACCGGCCTCCTCCTCGGCAGCGTCAGCAACCACCTCGTCCATTACGCCCCGTGTCCGGTGCTGATCGTCAAAGGCACCGAAAAAATATAATAACGGGCGTTGATAAGCCCCTATCTGCGGCGCACCCGCAAGGGGTAGGCCGCCGTTCTAAAGCGCTGAAGCGCTAAGAACGGCGCACTTGCTCCTCAAAGCGCTTGCTTGCGTACGTCCCTATGTACGCAAGCAAGCGCTTGCACCCTTTCGGGTATAAGCGATCACATCAACGCTGAAGCGTTGTGTGTCTGCTTATCCGGTGCGCCTTGCATCTAGGGGCTTCTGAACGCCCTTAGCCCTATATAAATACAAAAGGCTTCGCGCGTATGCGCGAAGCCTTTCCCGTAACCTTTACACCCCCGCCGTAGCGTCCCGGCGGGCCGCCAGATGGCTGCCGATGATGCCGGCCGCGGCGCTGGCCGCCTGGGGCTGCCCCAGGCTGAGGGCCTGCCGGCGCATCTCCTCCAGGGTCTGTGGCCTGTCCAGCAAACCGGCCACCATCTCCCCGGCCTCCCCAGCGTCGGCCAGCAGCACCGCCGCCCCCCGGGCCACGAGATAAGCGGCGTTGTCCTCCTCCTGCCCGGGAAGAGGCGCGACCAGCACCAGCGGCAACCCCACCGACAGCGCCTCGCTCACCGTCAGCGCTCCCGGCTTGGTAACCAGCAGGTCGGCCGCGGCCATCAACTCCCTCACCTTGCGGGTGTAGCCCATGGCGGTGATAGAATGGCGGGAAGCCTGGGCGATGGCCCGCAGCTCCCGCCGCAGCTCGGCGTTGCGGCCGGCGACCACGACGATCTGCAACGCCCGGTCGATGCCGTCCAGGCTGCGGACCGCGTCGGCCACCGGGCCGATCCCCAGGCCGCCCCCCATTATCAGCACCGTCGGCTGACGGGCGGCAAGCCCCAGCTCCCGCGTCGCGGCGTAGCGGTCGAGCAGCCGGCCGAAGCTCGCGTCGATAGGGATACCCGTCGGAAAAACGCGCTCCGCCGCCACCCCCTGCTGCACCAGCTCGCTGCGCGTCTCGCGGGCGGCCACGAAGTACAAATCCACCTCATCATACACCCACAGCGGATGGGCGCTGAAATCGGTTATCACCCCCACCAGCGGCGCGTCCAGCTTGCCCTTGCGGCGCAGGTACGCCGCCGCCCCGCAGGGAAAAGGATGGGTGAAAATAATCAGATCCGGGCGGTACCGGACATAAAGGCGCCGCATGCTGCGCTTCATCGCCCGCGCGAGCAGGTTCTGGACCCCCGGCAGCTGGCGCGCCTGCGACCAGCGGTACAACAGATCGTACACCTGCGGGGACACGCTGATCATCTTAAGGTAAGTATCCTTAAGCAGCGCGTTAAGATACGAATTTTCCTCCCCCATGAAATCGGCGATAGTAACGCGCGCGGCGGGGTAACGCGCCCCGATCTCCGCGCCGATCGCCCTGGCGGCCTGGTCGTGCCCGGCGCCCACGGAGGCGGTGACGATCAGAACATTCTGGAACGGCAGCGGCATCTCTTGCATCACCTCGGCAGCATATCGTCAACTTCTCTATATTACCACACCGCCGGCGGCCTTTTGAAGAGCAAACCGGCCAATCGCCCGGCGCCGGAAGAGCGCCCCCCGCCCTGCGGCTGGCTATACCTATAATATAAACCGCCGGCCCGTTTTTATCAGCCGGGTGGCGATAAAAAAGACCGCTTTTTTAAAGCGGCCCCCCATTTCAGGCGCAGCAAACGAAAAAACCGGGGTATTACCCCCGGTTTTGCTCTATCTATTGCTTTTACTTCTTGTTTACGCTGTCCTTGAGGCCTTTGCCAGCTTTGAAAACCGGCGTTTTGGAAGCAGGAATGGTGATTTCCTTGCCGGTCTGCGGGTTGCGGCCTTTCCTAGCGCCACGAGCCTTCACTTCGAAAGTACCGAAACCGATGACCTGAACTTTGTCCTTTTTCGCAAGAGCTTCTTCGACACTGGCGAACAGAGCGTTGATAGCTTTCTCGGCGTCCTTCTTGGTCATCGCGGCCTTCTCGGCAACGCTAGCAACCAATTCAGTTTTATTCACAATA
>JALHDI010000211.1 GCA_022839045.1 Sporomusaceae bacterium | reverse complement strand
CTCCCCCACCTGGCCGAGTAATACCGACCCGGCGGCGATGCCCATGTCCATGAAGGAGGTGAAGAAGCCGAGGGCGCTGCCCCGCTCAGCGGGCGGCGTTTTGTCGACGACGAGGGCGTTGAGGGTGGGCATGAAGGCGCCGAATCCGAAGCCGAAGGCCAGGCCGATGAAGATGAGCAGGGCGAAGCTGTCGAGGAAGGGCAGCAAGAAGACGCCGACGGCCAGGAGGGTCATGAAGGGCAGGATGACGCGGCGGCGGCCCCAGCGGTCGGAGAGTTTGCCGGCGAAGATGCGGCTGGCGAGGGTGCCGGCGGCGTAGACGGTGAAGAAGATGCCAAAGTCGGCCAGCCCGCGCTGGGGGGCGAAGACGGGCAGGAAGGCGATGACCGTGCCGTAGGCGGCGGCGCCGGAGAAAAGGGCCAGGGACGGGACGACGACGACCCGTCGCCGGCCGACGGCCATCAGGCTGACCGGCCTTTTGCCGCCGTCGGGGGAGCTGATTTCGCCGACGCCGGCCACGGCAAGGAAGGCGGCGGTGGCGGCCGCCGCCGAGCAGGTAAATAAGACGGTGAAGCTTTGCGTATACTGGATGATGTCGATGCCCACGGCCGGGAAGATGGCCATGGCGACGACGCTGGCGGTGCCGTAGATGCCGATCACTTCGCCCCGCCGCTTGGCGGGCGCGAGGTCGGCGATGTAGGCGGCCGAGGCGGCGAGGAAGGCGGCGTGGGCGAAGCCGTGGGCGACGCGGAGGAGGTACAGGGGGGCGACGGCCTGGAGAAGGCCGTAGAGGGGAAAGAGCAGGGCGAAGAAGCCGCCCCCGATAAGCATAAGACGTTTGCGCCCGCGGCGGTCGGCGAGCTGGCCGAGGTAGGGCCTCACAAGCACGGCCGCCAGGCTGAACGTGCCCATGACGAGGCCGATCTGGCCGGGGGAGCCGCCTAAGCCTTCGACATACTGGGGCAAGGTGGGGATGAGAAGGTAGAAACTGCCAAAGTAGAGGAAGGTGGCGATGCAGATCAGGACGAAGTTGCGCGATGTGAGGCGGAATTCTTCGTTCATAAGGCCTCCCGGGGTCAAGTGTTGAGGAATGCAGCCATTTTTTCCCCATTTTTACTTTCCACGGCGCAGGTAACATCTCCTGCCGCAGGGCGACGCCGCCCCTTGTCCCGGCGGCAAATGTATTATATACTTTTGCCAGGCAATGATATTTTATTATAAAGGAGAGCGGTATTATGGCCAAGTTCAAGAACGTAGGCGTCCTGACCGGCGGCGGCGACTGCCCGGGTCTCAACGCCGTAATCCGCAGCGTCACCCGCGCGTGTTTCAGCCACGGTATCAGGGTGTGGGGCATCCGGAACGGCTTCGGCGGCCTGGTGGAGAACGACATCGGCGAGTTGGCGGACCGGGATATCTCCGGCATCCTGCCCCGCGGCGGCACCATCCTCGGCACGACCAACCGCGATAACCCTTTCAAATACGCGGTGCCGTACGACGGCGGCTATGTTTACAAGGACATGTCGCAGCAGGCGCTGACGAACCTCAAGATGAGGGGCATCGAGGCGCTGGTGGTGATCGGCGGCGACGGCAGCCTGCGGATTGCCAACGAGTTCGGGCTGCTGGGGCTGCCGGTGGTGGCGGTGCCGAAGACGATCGACAACGATATCCCGATGACGGAGCGGACGTTCGGGTTCGATACCGCGGTGGCGTGCGCCAGCGAGGCCCTCGACCGCCTGCATACGACGGCCGAGTCCCATCACCGGGTGATGCTGCTTGAGGTGATGGGCCGCTACGCCGGCTGGATCGCCTTCCATTCCGGCATGGCCGGGGGCGCGGACGTCATCCTGATCCCCGAGGTGCCGTACAAGATCGAGGCCATTGTGGCGGCGATCAAGGCCCGCCGGGCGCAGGGCAAGCTGTTCAGCCTGGTGGTGGTGGCCGAGGGAGCTTTCCCGGTGGGCGGCGAGATGACGGTGGCCCGCATCGTGGAGAACAGCGCCGAGAAGGTGCGCCTCGGCGGGGTGGGCGAGAAGCTGGCCCGCCAGATTGAGGAGCTGACCGGATTCGAGTCCCGCTGCACGGTGCTGGGTCATCTGCAGCGCGGCGGCAGCCCGACCGCTTACGACCGCATCCTGGCGACCCGCTACGGGGTGGCGGCTGTGGATGCGCTGGTGGCGGGCGAGACGGGCACGATGGTGGCCCTGCAGAAGAACAGCATCGTGACGGTGCCGATCAGGGATATCGCCGGCCAGCCGAGCAACGTGCCGCTCGACGCGCTGCACGTGGGCCGGTCGATCGGCGTGTGCTTCGGCGACGAGGCGTAGCAATGGCAAACCCCCTCCGACAAGGAGGGGGTTTTATTTGCGTAGGCGGGGCGGCATCAACGGCCGGTACTTGGCGCGGGGCGGATGTCGAAGACGGTGATGAGCAGCAGGCCGCCGATTATCAGCGCCGCGCCGGCCATATGGGCGAGGGTGACTGTTTCGCCGTAGAAGACGGCGGCGATCCAGATGGCGTTGACGGGCATGAGGTTGATGTAGGCGCTGGCCCGGCTGGCGCCGATGCGCTTGATGCCGACGTT
>JALHDI010000073.1 GCA_022839045.1 Sporomusaceae bacterium | reverse complement strand
TCGGCACCTCGCTCGGCTTGCTGGCCCTCAACTCCTTTATCCTCACCTCGCTCGACACCGCCACCCGTCTGGCGCGCTATCAGCTCCAGGAATTCTTCGACATGAAACTCGACCGCTACACCGCCACCGCCATCGGCGTCGCCGTGGCTATGGGCCTGGTCTTCTGGAAGACCGGCAACAAGCCTGTCTGGCTCCTCATCTGGCCGGTATTCGGCGCCTCCAACCAGCTCGTCGCCGCGCTGTCGCTCATGACCGTCGGCGTCTGGGTGATGAAAGGACTCAAGAAATCGGCCAACTTCATCATGATCCCGATGGCATTCATGCTCGTCACGACCGTTGCCGCCCTGTTCTTCCTTATCAAGGCCAACCTGACCAACCCCATCATCTGCGGCATCAGCGTCCTGCTCCTCGTGCTGGCCGCCCTGCTCGTCAAAGAGACGTGGTCGGTGCTGTCGAACAAGGACCAGACGCCGACAACCCCCGTTTAACAACCACCCGGCAGGCGGGAAAGCCGCTGCAAACGCAGCGGCTTTCCTCTTTTTCCCGGGCATGAATCTTGGGGCAACCGTTCAAAACGGCGCCAACACCGTTCACCTGGCAATTAATACAATTGGTCAGAAAGATATTGTCGTTTTACATAATGACGAGCTATACTTATGCTATCCGCAACTATAAGCGAAAAACCGCATCGGAAGGAGGGGCAGGGTGGGTTAACTTGCATCGCTCGCAACTCAAGCACAAGGAGGAAAAGCCTGCGTGGAAAAAATCAACTCCATCTGGTTGCTCATCGTAGCCGCCTGTGCCTTCGTTCTAGCGTACCGCTTCTACGGAGCATTCATCGCCGCCAAAATCCTCATGCTCAATGACGCCAACGTCACCCCGGCCCACCGTTGCAACGACGGCCGCGAGTACGTGCCGACCAACAAATGGGTCTTATTCGGTCATCATTTTGCCGCCATCGCCGGCGCCGGCCCGCTCGTCGGCCCGGTGCTCGCCTCCCAGTACGGCTGGGGCCCCGGCTTCGCCTGGATCCTGCTAGGCTCCATCTTCGCCGGCGCCGTTCACGACTTCATCATCCTCTTCGCGTCGGTGCGCCACAACGGCCAGGGCCTGGCCACCATCGCCCGCAAAGAGGTAGGCCCCATCACCGGTTTCACCACCTCGATCGCCATTCTCTTCATCATCATCCTTGCCATGGCCGGCCTGGGCATCGTCGTCGTCTTCGCGATGATGAAAAACCCGTGGGGCGCCTTCACCCTCTTCATGACCATCCCCATCGCCATCGTTATCGGCCTCTACATGTTCAAGATCGCCCCCGGCTCGATCCGCTCCGGTTCGATCGTCGGCTTCCTGCTCGTCCTCGGCGCCGTCTTCGCCGGCCACTGGGTAATGCCCGGCCAGGCGTGGGACGGGCTGGCCCCCTTCTTTACCCTCACCCGCGAGCAGGTCTCCGTCGCCCTGCCGGTCTACGGCTTCATCGCCGCCGTCCTGCCGGTCTGGTTGCTCCTTGCCCCGCGCGATTACCTCAGCTCCTACATGAAGATCGGCACCGTCCTCGCGCTGGCCCTCGGCATCCTTATCGTCCAGCCGACCGTCAACATGCCGATCACCACCCCCTTCACCGCCGGCGGCGGCCCCATCATCCCCGGTCCCGTCTGGCCGTTCGTGTTCATCACCATCGCCTGCGGCGCCATCTCCGGCTTCCACGCCCTCATCAGCTCGGGCACCACGCCCAAGATGCTTGAGATGGAAAGCCAGGCTATGTTCATCGGCTACGGCAGCATGCTCGTCGAAGGCTTCGTGGCGATGATGGCCCTCATTTCCGCCGTCGTCATGTACCCCGGCGACTTTTTCGCCATCAACACCCTGGCGCCCGCTTACGCCAAGATTCAGGCCATGTTCCCCACCGTCGAGATCAAGCAACTCGAGCAGATGGTCGGCATCCAGGTCATGCACCGTCCCGGCGGCGCCGTCTCTTTAGCCGTCGGCATGGCCCACATCTTCTCCAGCATCGGCAGCATGAAGAGCCTCATGAGCTACTGGTATCAGTTCGCCCTCATGTTCGAGGCCCTCTTCATCCTCACCACCATCGACGCCGGCACCCGCGTAGGCCGCTACATTCTCCAGGATGTCCTCGGCACCTACGTCTACCCGCCCCTCAAGGAAACCGGCTGGTGGCCCGGCATCTTCTTCACCGGCGCCATCGTCAGCTTCAGCTGGGGCTACCTTCTCTACACCGGCAACGTCGGCACCATCTGGCCGATGTTCGGCGTCGCCAACCAGCTCCTCGCCGTCATTGCCCTGGCGCTCGGCACCACCATCATCCTCAAATTGGCCAAAAACAAGGCCTACACCCTCATCACCCTCGTGCCGCTGGCCTTCCTGTCCGTCACCGTAATCTTGGCCGGCGCCCTGAATATCGGCAACTACCTTAAACTCAACACCTTTAACGGCAACCTCATGGCGGCCCTCAGCATCCTCCTCATCGTCATGGTCGCCGTCATCCTCCTGGATTCGATCCGGGTGTGGATGCGTCTCTTCGGCACCGCCAAACCTGAAGGCATGAATACCGACGTGCCGGCTGTGTGCCAGTTCGGCGAAACCAAACCCAACATCCCCAGCTAAACTGAAACCAGACCCGAAGGTCCGCGCTGCCGGCGCGGACCTTCTTCTTTGATAATTAAAATTTGCCGGGAAAAGGAATTATATTAAAAGTGGACGAATACCAATAAAAAACCACTCCCAGGGAGGCCAATAGTGAAGATCCTGCTTGCCGAACACCGCGGCTTCTGCTACGGAGTCGAACGGGCCGTCGCCATGGCCCGCGGATGCGCCGACCGGCCGGGCAAAGCCGCCACCCTCGGCCCCATCATCCACAACCCCCAGCTTGTCGCCCGGCTGGCCGCCGAGGGCGTCGGCACCGTCGACGACCTCGACGCCATAGAAGGGGACACCGTCATCATCCGCTCCCACGGCACCCCGCCGGAAACTTACAGCCAGGCGGCCGCCAAAAACCTCACCGTCGTCGACGCCACCTGCCCCCACGTCAAAAAAGCCCAGACAGCCGCCCGCGACCTGCGGGAAAGGGGCTACAGGGTGGTAGTGGTGGGGGAGAGGGGGCATCCTGAAGTTGACAGCATCGTCGCCTGGGCCGGCGACGGCACGGTCGTCGAAAACGTCGAAGAAGCGGCTGCCCTGCCGGCAGTCCCGCGCCTGGGGGTCGTCTCCCAGACAACCTTCCCGCCCGGCAAATTCGCCGACATCGTCGCCATCATGAACACCAAGGCAGCCGATATCCAGATAGACAGAACCATCTGCACCGCCACCGAACTGCGCCAGCAGGCGGCCGTCGACCTTGCCGCCCACGTCGGCGTCATGATCGTCGTCGGCGGGCGCGGCAGCGCCAACACCACCCGCCTGGCCCAGCTATGCCGCGAGGCAGGCAGCAGGGTGTATCACATAGAAACAGCGGCTGAACTGGACCCCGAGTGGTTCAGGGGAGCGGAGGCGGCTGGCATAACCGCCGGCGCATCCACCCCCGAATGGGTTATTGAGGAGGTATATCGGAAAATGCAAGAGTTCGATCAAGCAATGGAGCAAGAAATCGGCCAGATTGAAAAAGGCAGCATCGTCAAAGGGAAAGTAGTAAGGGTCCGCGACGACGAAGTATTCGTCGACATCGGCTACAAGGCCGAGGGCGTAATCCCGCTCGCCGAACTCGCCTACCCGCAGCCCGCCAAAGCGGAAGAAGCCGTCAAGGAAGGCGACGAAATCGACGTCTACGTCATTGACGCCGACAGCAGCGAAGGAGCCATCAAACTCTCCAAAGTCCGCGCCGACAGTGTCATCGCCTGGGATAAACTTGAAAATGCCCAAAATGCCCGTCAACCTGTCGAAGGAAAAGTTATTGAAGCTGTAAAAGGCGGTCTCTCGGTGGCCGTATTCGGCGTGCGGGGCTTCATACCCGCCTCCCAGGCCGACTTAAGATTCGTCGAGGACCTCAGCATATTTTCCGGGCAGACGCTCGCCATCCTGCCCATCGAAGTGGACAAGGACAAAAAGCGGGTCGTCCTCTCCCGGCGCGCCGTCCTTGAAGAAGAACGCCGCCGTCGCGAGGAAGAAATCTTCGCCCGCTTCCAGCCCGGCCAGACCGTCCACGGCACGGTGCGCCGTCTCGCCGACTTCGGCGCTTTCGTAGACATCGGCGGCGTCGACGGGCTTGTCCACATCTCCGACCTTTCCTGGCACAGAGTCAAGACGGCCTCCGAAGTTGTCAGCGTCGGCGACGAAATTGACGTCGTCATCCTCAAGCTCGACCCGCAGGCCCGAAAGATCTCCCTCAGCCTCAAAGCCATACAGCGCGACCCCTGGTTCGATATCGCGGAAACCCTCGCCGTCGGCTCCATCATCCCCGGCAAAGTCACCAAAACCTCCAAGTTCGGTGCGTTCGTCGAAGTTGCCCCAGGCGTCGAAGGACTTGTCCACATCTCCGAACTCGACGACCGCCGGGTTGAAAAAGCCGAAGAAGTAGTCTCCGCAGGCCAGGAAGTCAACGTCAAAATTCTCGGTGTCGACAAAAAGACCAAACGCATTTCCCTCAGCATCGCCCAGGCCAAGCAGGACCGCGACCGCGCCGAATACAGCCACTACATCCAGGAAAGCGGCACAGGGCTGGGCTTCACCATCGGCGACAAGCTGGGTCATCTCTTCAAACGAGAAGACTGAAGGGTTGTGGACTTGTGCGCCAATCGCGCAAACTCGACCATCTCAAATACTCCCTCGCGCTCGCTGACGGGCCGGCGGCAAACGGGTTCGCCGACTTCTCCCTCATTCACAACTGCCTCCCGGGGTTGGCGTTCTCCTCCGTCGGGCTGGCCACAGCCCTCGCCGGCATACCCATGCGCCATCCCGTCATCATCAACGCCATAACCGGCGGCGCGACCGACGTCACCGCCGTCAACGCCCAGTTGGCCGAACTAGCAAAGCGAACCGGCGCCGCCATGGCCGTAGGCTCCCAGTACGCCGCCCTCGAAAACCCGGCGGTAATCGAATCCTACCAGATCGTTCGCACCGTCAACCCCGATGGCATCCTGTTCGCCAATCTTGGCGCCCATGCCGCCCCGGACCAGGCCGTCCGGGCGGTGGCGATGATCGGCGCCGACGCCATCCAGATTCACCTCAACGTCGCTCAGGAACTCGCCATGCCCGAAGGCGACCGCGACTTCAGCGGCTACCGGGAAAACATCGCCGCCATCGTCGCCGCCAGCCCCGTGCCCGTCATCGTCAAAGAAGTCGGCTCCGGCGTCGCCCGCGAGCAGGCCGCCGCCCTCGCGGCGGCCGGCGTAAGGGCCATCGACACCGGCGGCGCGGGCGGAACCAACTTCGTCGCCATCGAGGCGGCCCGCGGCTCGGCCGAACTGCCCGCCGAAACGTTGGCCTGGGGGATACCCACCGCCGTCAGCGCCGTCGAGGTCGCTTCCGTTCTGCCGCCATCCGTCGACCTTGTCGTCTCCGGTGGCATCCGCAGCCCCCTGGACGCCGTCAAAGCCCTGGCCATCGGCGGGCGCGCCGTCGCCATCGCCACCCCGGCCATCAGGCTGCTGCGGGAAAGAGGCTTGCGCGAAGCCGTCGCCTGGTTCGAAGCCTTTCTCACCGAAATACGCCGCTATATGCTCCTCGTAGGCGCGCGCGATGTCGCCTCCCTGGCGGAGGTTCCCGTGGTGATTACCGGTAAAAGCCAAGAATGGCTAACCCAGAGAGGAATCGACACCGCTAGTTTTGCTCGCCGTACCCGTTTTTCGTAATTACCGCAGGCCGTTCAGAAGCTCCAGATGCAAGGCGCACCGCAGATGGACTTCTCAATGGCCTGCCACTGTTTTGCCCTAAAGCATGGCCGCGTGGCCATGCTTTTGCATGTTTATCCTCCGCCCAGGGCAAGCTAAATCCGTGCTTCGCTATCATACTGGATGAGAGGTGAAAACCACAATGAGTTTGCCGGTAGGAATGATACTGCTCCTGGTTGTCGGCGTGCTGGTCTATTTCGGTCTCGCCCAGCGCCTGCTCGACCGCATGCGGCTCACCGACAAGCAAGCCCTACTCTTCATCGCCGCCATCGTCGTCGGCAGTTTCGTAGACATTCCACTGATGCGCGCGCCCGTCGAATTGAGCGTCAACGTCGGCGGCGCCCTGATTCCGGCTGCTTTCTCGATCTGGCTGCTGGCAACCGCCGACGAGACGGCCGAAAGGGTGCGGGCGGTCATCGCCAGCGTCCTCGTCGCCGGGGCGGTCATGCTCGGCTCGTTGTACCTACCCTATGAGCCGGAAAACATGTTCCTCGATCCCAAGCTCATCTACGGCATCGCCGCCGGCCTCATCGCCTACATCGCCGGCCGCTCCCGTCGCGCCGCGTTCATCGGCGGCATCCTCGGCATAATCCTTAGCGACATCGCCCACTTCGTCACCGTAATGCGCGCCGGCATCCCCGGCACCACCGACATCGGCGGGGCAGGGGCATTCGACGTCGTCATCATCGCCGGCTTCGTCGGCGTCATGGTGGCCGAACTGGTCGGCGAAACGCGGGAAAAACTGCAGGGCGGACCAGTCCTCGGTCCCAACCGCCCCGAGGGCCTGTACGAATTCAGCAAAGAACTCGGTCACCACGGTAAGCACAACAAGGATAAATCGCTTACATCCGCCAAAAAAACCGAACCGCAGGATAGGGGGGAAGACCGTGAATAGAGTAGCGATCGCCGCGGCCCTTCTCATCGCCTGCCTCATCGTCGTGCCCGCCCAAGCGCATGAGCGCAACGACGGCGGTTACTACACCATCGTCGATGAACTCGGCAAACCCGTCTTCCTGACAGGCTGGAAGGTCAACATCGGCGACCAGTGCCTCACCGCCGACAACAAGCGTTACGAAGTCACCGGCATCAGCGGCGACACCGCCCACGCCAAATTCATCGGCGAGGTCAACCTCGGCGCTTACGCGCCCTCTAGCGCCGTCCGCTACCACGCCTTCGCCGTCCATCTCACTCCCCGGGTGGCGAGCGCCCAGGGCAACAAAGTCGCCATCTACCACACCCACTCCGACGAATCGTACGTATCGACCGATGGATCCGAGAGCATCAAGGGCAACGGCGGCATCTACAAAGTAGGCCAAGCCTTCGGCGAAGCCCTCAAGGCTCAGGGCCTGCAGCCCGTCATCTCCAACGCCAAGCACGACCCGCACGACAACATGGCCTACGAACGCTCGCGCCGCACCGCCGCTGGCCTCATCAAGCAGCAGCCCGCAGCCATCTTCGACGTCCACCGCGACGCCCTGCCCCCCGAAGGCTATGCCACCAAAATCAACGGCCAGGAGATGACCAAAGTCCAGCTGGTCGTCGGCAAATACGGGCCGACCGGCAAACAGATCGAGGACTACGCCCTCAAGATCAAGGCCGCCGCCGACCAGAAACACCCCGGTCTCATCAAAGGCATCTTCTTCGCCAAAGGTGGCGACTACAACCAGGACCTCCACCCGCGCTCCATGCTGCTCGAAGTCGGCTCCCACACCAATAGCCGCGAAGACGCCCAGAAGGGCATCGCCCTGTTCGCCGACGTCATCCCCGCCGTCCTCGGCCAGACCTCCGGCAGGCCCGGCACTCCCGCCGGCGCCACCGGCCTGGGCACCCAGCAAGCCGGCCCCTCCGGCGCCAGCAAATCCATCGGCTGGATTGTCGCCCTGCTCGTCGTCGGCGTCGTCGCCTTCCTGTTCATCAGCACCGGCGGCGTCAAAGAAGCCGGGGCGAAACTAAAACGTTTCGCCACCACCGAATTCGCCAACTTCCTCGGCCCGAAAACCGGGCGCAAGCCCCGGCGGGATGAGCGGGACGACGAAGGCGACGACCCGCGATGAACATCATCTACCATGCACGGCGGCCCTACCTACCGCTACTGGCCTGCGCCCTTCACCTCGGCCTTGATAATGAGGCCGAGCCTTTTTTGCCTGCCGAACTGCAGCGCGACTGGCGGACGGAGCCCCTCATGGTCGCCGGCCGCGACGGGGCCGGGGCCGTTGTCTGCTGTCTCGCGCACGGCCGCTACCGTGGACTATATCGGCGGACGTTCGTTGGGATGGCCGGCATCTTCTCGTTCTCCCTGGCCTGGGTCGACCTCGACCGGGAAATTGCCGGGTGCGACCTAGCCACACGAAGCAGCGCCTTCCTGGCAGGCCGCTGGCCGTCCCTCTTCGGTCAACGCTTCCGGCCGCGCATCATATCAGCCCTGCGTTCCAGCCTGCTCACCCGCCGGGAGGGCTGCCGTTGAACATCATCTATTACTGCTTCGCCGGCGCCCACGCCTCGGTCGTAGCCAGCGCCATTCACTGCGGCCTGTTGCCCGCCGATCGCGTGCCCGCCTACAGCGAATTCATCGCCCTGCCGTACTACGACCGGACCGCCCCCCGCCTCATCGGCAGCCCTTACCTCATGGGACGGGATGAATACGGCCACAGCGTCTACTTCCTGGGGCTGCGGAACCAGCGCCTGCCCATCATGGCCGCCGTCGGCGCGCTGCTCGCCACCGCCGGCGTGAACGAACAGGCGTACCTGTTCCAGGACGCCTTCCCGCTCATCAACTTTTCCACCAAAATCGGCGGGCTGCTCTCCAAACGCTACTGCCTCACGGGCCCGGGCCGGCGGATAACCGTCTGGGGCATGCAGCGCCAATACCCGGCCTTCGTATCCATGGTCGCGGACGTCAAAAGCAGGCTGCGCCGGCCAGGTTGCCGATAAAGCCCCATCTGCGGCGCACCCGCAAGGGGCAGGCCGCAGTTCTAGGCGCTAAAGCGCCAAGAACTTGCGCACTTGTTCCTCAGAGAGCTTGCTAGCGTACATTTCGAGTACGCGGCCGGACGCATGCACCATCCATGGCGCGTCCGGCACTAGGCCCATCCGGGGACGTCGTCGCAGCGCGCTCGCACCCTTTCGGGTATAAGCGACCACATCAACGCTAAAGCGCTGTGTGTTTGCTTATCCGGTACGCCCCGCACACTGTTCGTGAGATTATCGCCTAATGCTTGGGGCGCTGACAAGGCCAGGGTAATCAGGACGTGCATCTGGAGCCTTCTCGGCAACCTGGATTTACAGACTGTGCATACTTTTCCTGCTGGCCGTTTTTCCGCCCGGCAGGAAAAGCCTGCTTAAGACGGAATACATAGTAAAGGCCGAATGAAACGAACCGCCTGTACCAGAGGTGAAAAAGGCATTGACCAAAGGAACCATCAGCGCCGTGGCTGACGGCAGCATCGCCGCCGAACTGGGGCTTCTCCCCGGCGACGCCCTGCTGGCCGTCAACGGCAAACCCGTCAGCGACATAATCGACCTCAGCTTCGCGCTGGCCGACGAATACGTAGAGCTCCTCGTGGCGCGGCAGAGCGGCGAAGAGGAGCTTTTCGCCGTCGAAAAGGAATACGACCAGGACCTCGGGCTGGAATTTGAAAGCGCCGTCTTCGACCGCGTCCGCCCGTGCGCCAACAAATGCGTCTTCTGCTTCGTCGACCAGATGCCTCCCGGCATGCGCGAAAGCCTCTACGTCAAAGACGACGACTACCGGCTCTCCTTCCTCTACGGAAACTTCATCACCCTCACCAACCTCGCGCCGCGCGACCTCGCCCGCATCCGCCGCCTCCACCTGTCGCCCCTCTACGTCTCCGTACACGCCACCGACGGCGAGATCCGGGCCGCCCTGCTCGGCAACCCGCGCGCCAAAGACATCCTGGGCCGCCTCCGCGACCTCACCGCCAGCGGCATCGAACTCCACACCCAGGTCGTGCTCTGCCCCGGCCTCAACGATGGCCCCGTCCTCGAGCGCACCATCGCCGACCTCTACGCCCTCGCTCCCGGCGTCCTCTCCCTCGCCATCGTGCCCGTCGGCCTCACCCGCCACCGGGAAAAATGCCGGCCTCTGCGCGGCTTCACCCCCGGCGAAGCCGAAAACGTAATCGCCGCCGTCGCTGCCTGGCAGCGGCGCTGCCAGGCCGAAACCGGCGCCTCCTTCGTCTACCTCGCCGACGAATTCTACCTGGCCTGCGGCCAGCCCATCCCCGAATACGACGAATACGACGGCTTCCCCCAGCTCGAAAACGGCGTGGGCATTGTCCGCTCCTTCCTCGCCGAATGGGCGGAAACAGCCGTCCCGGCAGAAGGCTACCGTACGCCCCGCCACATCGACGTAGTCTGCGGCGTATCGGCCGCCGCCGTCCTCGCCCCCCTCATCGCCGGCCTCTCCGTCCCCAACCTGACCGTCCGGCTCGTCCCCGTCGTCAACGCCTTCTTCGGCCCGGCCGTCACCGTCACCGGCCTCCTCACCGGCGGCGACATCATCGCCGCCCTCCGGTCCGGCGGCCCTCCGCCCGACGGCGTCATCATCCCCGGCGTCGCCCTCCGGAAAGGCGAAAACATCTTCCTCGACGGCCTCGCCCCCGAAGACCTATCCCGCGCCCTCGACCGCCCCGTGCGGGTGGCCCGTTTCGCCGCCGAGCTCAAACAGCAGCTCGCGGCCTGGAGGTAACATGAAAGACCTCGGACTCATCCAGGTGTATACCGGCAACGGCAAAGGAAAAACTACAGCTAGCCTCGGCCTGGCCTTCCGGGCCTGCGGCCACGGTTTCAAAGTCTGCATGCTCCAATTCATGAAAGACTGCGCCGACTACGGCGAAATCAAAGCCGCCCGCTTCCTGCCCGGCTTCACCGTCATCCAGGTCGGCCGCAACGACTTCGTCGACCTCGCCAACCCCGACCCCATCGACATAGAGCTCGCCAGGAGCGGCTGGGAGCGGGCCAAAACCGTCATCGACTCCGGCGGCTACGACATCGTCATCCTCGACGAAATCAACGTCGCCATGGCCTGCGGCCTCCTCGCCGCCGGCGAAGTCGCCGCCTTCCTCACCGCCGAAAAGCGCGGCGTCGAAATCATCCTCACCGGCCGTTACGCCCCGCCGGAAATAATCGCCGCCGCCCATCTCGTCACCGACATGCAGGAAGTGAAACACCCCTACCAGAGCGGCGTGGCGGCCCGCCAGGGCATCGACTACTGAACCAACGCGAAAAGGTGATGATCATGAGCAAACCGATCGTAGCCATCGTCGGCCGGCCCAACGTCGGCAAATCCACCCTCTTCAACCGCATCGCCCAGAAGCGCGTCTCCATCGTCGAAGACATCCCCGGCGTCACCAGGGACCGCATCTACATGGACGCCGAATGGCTAGGCCACGAATTCACCATGATCGACACCGGCGGCATCGAGATCGAATCCACCGACAAAATCCTCACCTCCATGCGTCACCAGGCCAAACTCGCCATCGAAGAGGCCGACGTCGTCGTCTTCGTCGTCGACGTCAAAGCCGGCCTGACCTCGGCCGACGAAGAAGTCGCCGTCATCCTCAGGAACGCCCGCAAACCCGTCCTGCTTGCCGTCAACAAAGTCGACAGCGCCAAAGACGAAATCGACATCTTCGAATTCTACAACCTCGGGCTAGGCGAACCCTATCCCATCTCGGCCGCCAACGCCCTCGGCCTCGGCGACCTTCTCGACCAAGTCATCGTCGCTCTGCCGCAGGAAGCCCCCGTCGCCGACGAAGCCGACACCATCAGGGTCGCCTTCATCGGTCGCCCCAACGTCGGCAAATCCTCACTCGTCAACGCCCTGCTCGGCGAAGAACGGGTCATCGTCAGCGACATCCCCGGCACCACCCGCGATGCCATCGACACCCACTACTCCAAGGACGGCACCGACTTCATCCTCATCGACACCGCCGGCATGCGGCGCAAAGCCAGGATCGACCAGCCCGTCGAACGCTACAGCGTCATCCGCTCCCTCCGGGCCGTCGACCGGGCCGACGTCGTCCTCATGCTCATCGACGCCGTCGACGGCGTCACCGAACAGGACAAAAAAATCGCCGGCTACGCCCACGAAGCCGGCCGGGCCAGCATCATCGTCGTCAACAAATGGGACCTCATCGAAAAAGACAGCAAAACCACCCTCCGCTACACCGACAACATCCGCAGCGAACTCGGCTTCATGCAATACGCTCCCGTGCTGTTCGTTTCCGCCCTCACCAAGCAGCGCGTCCAGCGGGTCAGCGAACTGGTCAAATTCGTCGCCGAACAACATGCCATGCGCGTCGCCACCAGCGTCCTCAACCAAGTCGTTGAAGACGCCGTCGCCATCAACCCCCCGCCGTCCGAGCGGGGCCGGAAACTGAAAATCTTCTACACCACCCAGCCGGGCGTCAAACCGCCCACCTTCGTCTTCTTCGTCAACGACGCCGAAATCATGCACTTCTCCTACCTCCGCTACCTCGAAAACAAACTCCGGGAAGCCTTCGGCTTCGAAGGCACGCCGCTGAAGCTCGTCGTCCGCGGCCGCAAAGACAAAGAAGAAGATTAATACGGCCGTTGATAAGCCCCCATCTGCGGCGTTGCTCCTCGAACACTTCCTCGGCGTACGGCACGAGTACGCCTGCGTAGTGTTCACCGGTGCGCCTTGCATTTGAGGGCTTCTGAACGGCCTAAGCTTCACTATTTGCAAGTTTTGTACGTTTTAAGTGGGGTGAGAAAATGGACTACTTTATCATAATAGCCCTCAGCTACCTCATCGGCTCCATCCCCAACGGCCTCATCGTCGGCAAATTCACCAAAGGCGTCGACATCCGCCAGTTCGGCAGCAAAAACATCGGCGCCACCAACGTCTACCGCGTCCTCGGGCCGTGGCCGGCCTTCTGGGTGCTCATCACCGACATCGCCAAAGGAGTGGCAGGCGTCTATATCGGCAAAGCCGTCCTCGGCACACCGCCCGCGGCCCTCCTCGGCGGCATCGCCGCCATTGCCGGCCACAACTGGTCGCTCTTCCTCGGCTTCAAAGGCGGGCGTGGTGTCGCCACCGCCCTCGGCGTCATCGCCGTCCTCATGCCCAAAGTCACCGCCATCGTCTTCGCCGTCTGGGCGGTCATCGTCTTCCTCACCCGCTACGTCTCCCTCGGCTCGATCGTCGCCGCCGCCATCGCCCCGCCGCTCATCTGGCTGTTCGGCGAGCGGGTGGAATACCTCTACTTCGGCTTCGTAGCCGCCGCCTTCGTCATCGTCCGCCACCGACCCAACATCGAGCGCCTCCTTAAGGGCCAGGAGCTCAAGATCAAAGCCGGCAGCGCCCCGCCGGAAAAGAAGGACAGCGACAAACCATGAAAATCGCCGTTATCGGTGCCGGCGGCTGGGGAACCGCCCTCGCCGCCGTCCTCGGAGAAAACAACCACCGGGTCGCGCTGTGGGCTCGCAGCCCGGCGGCCGCCGCCGAACTCTCTTCCACCCGGCGTAACCCGCGCTACCTCCCCGACGCCGTCCTCCCGGCCGGCGTCGTCTGCACCGCCGACCTGGCCGCCGCCGCGGAAGGCGCGGCCATCGTCATCATCGCCGCCCCGTCCCACGCCGTCCGGACTACCGCCACCGCCCTCGCGCCGCTGCTTGCCGCCGGCGCCGTCGTCGTCAGCGCCGCCAAGGGCCTGGAAATCGGCACCCTCAAGCGCATGACCGAAGTAATTACCGAAGAAATTCCCGCCGTGGCCGGCAGCCTCGTAGCCCTCTCCGGGCCCAACCATGCCGAAGAAGTCGCCCTCCGCCATCCCACCGCCACCGTCGCCGCCTCCGCCAGCCGCCCGGCCGCCGAGGCCGTCCAGGAAGCCCTCATGGCGCCTTACCTGCGCGTCTACACCAACCCCGACATAATCGGCGTCGAACTTGGCGGCGCCCTCAAAAACATCATCGCCCTCGGCGCCGGCATCGGCGACGGCCTCGGCTTCGGCGACAACGCCAAAGCCGCCCTCATGACCCGCGGCCTCGCCGAAATAACCCGTCTCGGCGTCGCCATGGGCGCCAGGCCACTCACTTTCGCCGGACTGTCCGGCATCGGCGACCTCATCGTCACCTGCACCAGCCGCCACAGCCGCAACCGCCGCGCCGGCCTGGCCATCGCCGCCGGTAAAACCGTGGGGGAGATAGAAGGGGAGACCGGCATGGTCGTCGAAGGCATCCGCTCCACCCTTGCCGCCCACCAGCTCGCCGCCCGCCTCGGGGTCGAAATGCCCATCACCGCCGAAATCCACAACGTTCTTTATCGCGGCGCCGACCCCCGCGAAGCGGTCGCACGGTTGATGGGGAGGGGGATGACCCACGAACTCGAAGAAGTCGCCCCAAGTTGGGATGCGTAATACTATGGCGGACGTTGATAACCGCCCATATGCGGCGTTGCTCCTCTGATGGCCCACTCGACGTACGCAACCAAGTACGCCGGCCGGGCGCTTGCGCCATCCATGGCGCGCCCGGCACTAGGCCCATCCGGGACCGTCGTCGCGGGCCATCCTCCGGTGCGCCTTGCATCTGGACGGTTCTGAACGTCCGCTCGCCTTTTATTCGCGAAAATGACGGAAAATAGGACGAGAAGAGTATGGTAGTTACCATACTCTTTTTTGTGTTTCGTCATATTCTTATTGGCATGTCATATATTTGTAATGATTAATCGGGCAATTCCCCAGTAAGGTCCTGAAGCTTCTGCGGCCCGTCGCGGAAGACGCTTTTCGGGGAGGGGTGACAGGCCGCAGAAGC
>JALHDI010000210.1 GCA_022839045.1 Sporomusaceae bacterium | reverse complement strand
CGGCATCAGGGTCAGGGCCGCCCACCCCGACGGCAGCCCCAACCCCGGCGCCCTCGGCGTGCTCACCCACCTCTGCCGCCAGGTCATGAGCGAGCTCAGGCCGAGCGTCGGCCCCTCCGTCATGGCCCCCCGCGCCACCGCCGTCCGCATCCCCCTCGCCCCCGAATACGGCCTCGCGTTCAACAACCAGCACGCCAGTAAACAACGCCAGCGCCTCCTCGAAAATGTCAGCCACTACCGCTACGCCCGCTACCAAATCGAAGACATCGTCGGCGAAAGCCCCGCGATCGCCAAAGCCCGCAATCTCGCCCGCGACGCCGCCCGCTCCCAGTCCACCGTCCTCATCGCCGGCGAAACCGGCACCGGCAAGGAACTGTTCGCCCAGGCCATCCACAACCTCAGCGGCCGGGCGGCCCAGCCCTTCGTCGCCATCAACTGCGGCGCCATCCCGGCCGACCTCGTCGAAAGCATCCTCTTCGGCTACGCCGAAGGCGCCTTCACCGGGGCGCGCAAGGCGGGGCAGGTCGGCGCCTTCGAGCAGGCCAACGGCGGCACCCTCTTCCTCGACGAAATCAGCGAAATGCCCTACCACCTCCAGGTCAAGCTGCTGCGGGCGCTCCAGGAGCGCGAAGTCACCCGCGTGGGCGACAACAAGGCTTTAGCCGTCGATGTGCGGGTCATAGCCTCGACAAATAAATCCCTCCTCGACCTCATCCGCGACGGCAAATTCCGCCCCGACCTCTATTTCCGCCTCAACGTCATCGAAATCATCATCCCGCCGCTCAGGGACAGGATGGAGGACGTGCTCGCCCTCACCGACCACTTCATGAAGAAATACTCCGCCATGATGGGCAAGCGGGTGCAGGAGATAACCCCCGAAGCGATGCGGGCGCTGTGCGCCTACGGCTGGCCGGGCAACATCCGCGAACTGCAGAACAGCCTCGAATACGCCTTCAACATCATCAGCGCCGGCAGCCGCTCCATCGCCCCCGAACACCTGCCGCCCGGCATCACGGCCGGCCGTGAAAACGGCGCGGCCCTCTCCCCCTACGACGAGCACATGCGCCGGGCCGAGCGCGAACTTGTCCACCAGGCGCTCGAACTATGCGGCTACAATAAGGCCGAGGCCGCCAGACGACTGGGCATCAACCGCACCACCCTCTGGCGGATAATCGCCCGCCACGGCTTCGACAAACCTGATTAGCGTTCATTTTTGAACACCGTTGCAGAAATGAACGGTAAACAACCTCCGCAAAGCAATAACGGCGTTAACGATGTTATGAGCCGCAAGCGTTCATTTTTGAACGCTTGCGGCTTTGTTTTCGCCCCCAAGTCCACCCTCCCCGGGTGCGAAACCGCGTTCCGCGTGTCTTGGCACGCCTTATGCATTAACCGGAGGCGAACAGACGAGAGGGGGTATACAATGCTAACATCCGAACGTCTCCGCCATCCGGCGCTGTTCGCCAAAATCGTCACCGCCGACCAGGCCGCCGCCCTCATCGGCGACGGCATGACGGTGGGCGTCAGCGGCTTCACCCCGTCCGGGTACCCCAAGATGGTCACCAAGGCGCTGGCCGCCGCCGTCAGGGCCGGCCGCCAATGCCGGGTCAATATCTGGTCCGGGGCCTCGGTGGGGCCGGAGATCGAGGAGGAACTGGCGTCGGTCGGCGCGGTCTCCCGGCGGGCGCCCTACTACGCTGCCTCCAACAAAAGCATGCGCGCCGCCATCAACAACGGCGAAATCCGCTACACCGACGTCCACCTCAGCCACCTCGCCCAGCAGATCGACTACGGCTTCCTCGGCCCGGTCGACGTCGCCATCGTCGAGGCCGTCGCCATCACCGCCGACGGCGGCCTCGTCCTCGGCCCCGGGGTCGGCAACACGCCGATGCTCGTCAAGCACGCCGCCACCGTCATCGTCGAGGTCAACACCGCCCAGCCCCTCGAACTCGAAGGCATGCACGACCTCTTCATCCTTCCCCGGCCGCCCCGGCGTCGCGAGATACCCATTTACGGCACCCTCGACCGCATCGGCGGCCCCTACGTCGCCTGCGGCCTCGACCGCATCGCCTGCATCGTCGAGTCCGACATCCCCGACAAAGTCCGCAACCTCGAACCGCCCGATACCCTCAGCGAAAAGATCGCCGCCAACCTCATCGACTTCCTCGCGCACGAGCAGAAGCGCGGCCGCATCCCGCCCGAGATGCTGCCCCTCCAGTCGGGGGTCGGCAGCATCGCTAACGCCGTCCTCGCCGGCCTGGCCGCATCGCCGTTCGAAAACCTCCACATGTACTCCGAGATTCTCCAGGACGCCGTCTTCGCCCTCATCGAATCCGGCAAGATCGCGGCCGCCTCGGGCTGCGCCTTCACCCCGTCGCCCAGCGTCCTCGGCCGTTTCCGGCGCGACCCCGGGCTCTACCGCCGCGCCGTCGTCCTCCGGCCGCTCGACATCAGCAACCACCCCGAAGTCATCCGGCGGCTGGGGGTCATTGCCCTCAACACCCCGCTAGAATTCGACGTCTACGGCCACGCCAACTCCACCCACGTCATGGGCACCCACATGATGAACGGCATCGGCGGCAGCGGCGACTACATGCGCAACGGCTACCTCACCATCTTCACCGCCGAGTCGGTC
>JALHDI010000209.1 GCA_022839045.1 Sporomusaceae bacterium | reverse complement strand
GGCGACGATGCGTTTTTTGCCCATGCGGCGGGCGAGGAGGGCCTGGCCGAGGGCGTTGTTGATTTTGTGGGCGCCGGTGTGGAGGAGGTCTTCGCGTTTGAGGTAGACGGCGGCGCGGCCGTAGTGGGCGGTGAGGTTGGGGGCGTGGTAGAGGAGGGTCGGGCGGCCGGCGTAGCCCTGAAGGTAGGCGGCGAATTCGCGCTGGAAGGACGGGTCGTTTTTGAGCCGGCAGTAGAAGTCGTCGAGTTCGATGAGGGCGGGCATGACGGTTTCGGGTACGTAGCGGCCGCCGTAGGCGCCGAAGCGTCCGGTGATGTCAGGCATTTTGTGTTTCCTCCTTTGTGTGTCGGGCTTGCGGGACGTCGGGTAGTTCGCCGGCCTGCGCGAGTTCGCGGGTGCGGGCGAGGATGTCGCCGGCGGTGACGAGTCCCTCCCCCACCAGTGCGCCGCGGACGCCGGCCTGTTTGAGGCGCCGGGCGTCGTGGCCGCCGGTGATGCCGCTTTCGCTGATTATGAGGCGGCGGCCGTCGGTGCGGGGCAGGAGGGCGAAGGTGGTGGTGAGGTCGGTGGTAAAGGTGGTGAGGTCGCGGTTGTTGATGCCGATTATGGGGGCGGGGGTGCGCTGGACGCGCTGGAGTTCCTCCAGGCTGTGAACTTCGACGAGGGTGTCGAGGCCGAGTTCGCCGGCGACGGCGAGGAAGCGGTCAATTTCGGCGTCGGTGAGGATGGCGGCGATGAGGAGGACGGCGTCGGCGCCGGCCAAGCGGGCTTCGTAGAGTTGGTATTCGTCGATGATGAAGTCTTTGCGCATGATGGGCAGGGGGCTGACGGTGCGGACGGCGGCGATGTCTTCGAGGCGGCCGCGGAAGGGGGCGCTGGTGTGGACGGAGAGGGCGGCGGCGCCGCCGGCGGTGAAGATGCGGGCGAGTTCGGGGACGGAGTGGCGGATGCATAGCCGGCCTTTGGCCGGGGAGGCGAGTTTGCACTCGGCGATGAGGGCCCAGTCGGCGCTCCGCAGGGCCCGGGAGAAGGCGAAGTCTCCGGGGGTGATTTCCCGCGCTATCGCGGATACGGGACGGATTTGTTTGCGGGCGTCCACTTCCCGCCGGATTTCGGCCACTATTGCTGCGAGCATGGCTCTCCCCTTTCCTGCGCCGCCCGGGCGGCGGCGACGAATTCGTGTATTTTGGTGGCGTCTTTGGCGTCGGCGATTTCGACGCCGCCGGAGACGTCGACGCCGGCGGGCTTCAGGATGCGGATGGCGTCGCCGACGTTGGCGGGGGTGAGGCCGCCGGCTACGAGGAAGGGACCGGGCAGACCGGCGGTGATGTCGCGGGCCTGCCGCCAGTCGAAGGCGACGCCGGTGCCGCCGGCCTGGCCGGGGACGAGGCTGTCGAGGAGGATGTATTCGGCCGGGTGGGCGGCGGCCGCGGCGGCGGGGTCGAAGCCGGGGCCGACAGGCACGGCCTTGATGACCGGCCAGCCGACCGCCCGGCAGTAGGCGGGGGTTTCGCCGCCGTGGAGCTGGACGTAGTCGAGGCAGCAGCGGCGGGCGGTGTCCTGGACGACGGCGAGGGGCTGGTTGACGAATACGCCGACGCGGCCGATGCCGTCGACCTGGCGGGCGATGGCGGCGGCGGCGGCGACGCCGATCCGTCGCCGGCTGGGGGCGAAGACGAAGCCGATGAGGTCGGCGCCGGCGTCGCGGGCGGCGCAGGCGGCTTCGACGGTGGTTATGCCGCAGATCTTTATGATAATGGCAATCCCTCCCCGTACTCGGCTCCGAAGCGGCGGAGGGCCTCGAGGCGGCCGAGGGCGGCGCCGCTGTCGACGCTGGCGGCGGCGAGGGCCAGGCCTTCGCGGATGTCGCCCGCCTTGCCGGCGACGACGAGGGCGGCGGCGGCGTTGAGGAGGACGATGTCGCGCCGGCCGCCCTGCTCGCCGCGGAGGATGCCGAGGATAATGGCGGCGTTGTCGTCGGGGGCGCCGCCGCGGTAGAGGGCGCTGTCGCCGCGGAAGCCGTAGTCGGCGGGGTCGAGAAGGTAGGATTTGATTTTTCCGTCGACTACTTCGGCGACTTTGGTGGGGGCGGCGGCGGAGATTTCGTCGAAGCCGTCGAGGCTGTGGACGACCATGGCCCGCTTGGTGCCAAGCCTGAGGAGGACTTCGGCGACCTTGTCGGGGAGGGCGGGGTCGTAGACGCCGACGAGCTGGCGGGCGGCGCCGGCAGGGTTGGTGAGCGGCCCGAGGAGGTTGAAGACGGTGCGGAAGCCGAGCTCGCGCCGCGATTTGGCGACATGGCGCATGGCGGGATGGTAGAGCGGGGCGTAGAGGAAGCTGATGCCTAAGCGATCGAGGGCGGCGGCGGCCGCGGCGGGCGGGAGATCGACGCGCACGCCGAGGGCTTTGAGGACGTCGGCGCTGCCGCAGGAGCTGGATATGCCGTGGTTGCCGTGCTTGGCGACGGTGACGCCCACGCCGGCGACGACGAGGGCGACGGCGGTGGAGATGTTGAAGGTGCCGCGGCCATCGCCGCCGGTGCCGCAGGTGTCGAGGACGTCGCCGCCGCGGGCGCCGACGGCGACGACGAAGTCGCGCATGACGCCGGCGAAGCCGGCAATCTCCTCGCTGGTCT
>JALHDI010000208.1 GCA_022839045.1 Sporomusaceae bacterium | reverse complement strand
TAGCAGCCGATGTCGCCCGCGACGGCCACAACCAGGTTAGCCGGCACGAAATAGGCGGAGGTGAACCGCTTGAACTCTTCGCCCGTGATCCCCGGAATGGTCGTCGCAGCCGCCAACGGGTCGCGTCCGTAGGGGTGGCCCTTGAAATGCCAGATCTGGGCCTCGCGCATGGCCACCGCCCGCGCGTTCTCTCCTTCCCGCCGGAGGTGGACGATCATCTGATGTTTGGCCACATCGAGCACCTGTGGATCGAAGCGCGGCCGCAGCATAAGATCTCTCAGAAGTTCGAGCCCGCGGTGCCAATCCGAGCTCAGCACGGAGAGACGCACGACGGTTTCTTCCTCCCCTGAATGGATGCTCAGTTGGATCGCGTTGTCGTCGACGAGAACCGCCAGCTCGTCGGGTTCAAGCGACTCGGTGCCACCGCGGATCATCGCCGCGCTCAACACGTCGGTCAACCCCGCCTCGTAATCCTTCAGATCGACGGCACCGGCCTTGATAAACATGCTCATTTCAATCAGCGGAAGCTCCGGATCCGGCAGAAAATACACAGGCGCCCCCGCAACCGAGAATGTTTCCGCCGCCGGGTATTCGATCCGGCGGGGTTCGCGGTGGAAGGACAGGGGATGCTTCCAGCCTGTGGGGGTCGGGTAGATGGAGAGATTCTCCAAGCTGCCGCGATGCAGGTTGGCCCGGCCGGCGGCCGCGCCGCCGATGGAGCGCACCTCGGTGTAGGCTTCGACGGGCCGGCGCGACTCGCCGCCCGGCAGGATGTAGACCGAGGTTCGTTTGTCCGGCTTGAGGTAGGTCAACGCCGCGTTGCGGATGTTCTCTGCCGTGACGGCGTCCATGCGCTCCAAGTACTCGGTCAGATAACGCCATCCCACCTGGACTTCCAGGGTGGCCAATGTGCCGGCGACGCTTTCGTTGCTGCGCAAGCGGTCGATCAAATCGCGGCGATTTAGCTTTTTGATGCGCGCCAGCTCCTCAGCAGAGACAAGCTCGGTCTGCAGGCGGCCGATTTCCGCCAAAAGAAGCTCCTCCAGCCCCTCGCACGCCTCCCGGTAGGCCGTGCGTTTCTGCGCATCGTTCAGACCCGGCTGACGGCTTGCATCCGGTTCGTTGGGCGAGCCGCCCAGGACGAACAGACCGCCGTAGCGGCTGTCGGGGTTGCCGGCCCAGGCCTCGACCGCCAGCCCCCGGTCGACGATGTTCCGGGTGAGCCGGGCGCTGCGGCCTTGGCTGAGCACCATGGAAAGCGCATCGAGGGCGAAGAAATCGGGCGTGTTCATGGGTGCGCCATGAAAGCCGATTCTCACCACCGGGGTGCGCGCTCCTTCCAGAAAGCGCACGCTCGTTCGCGGCCCCTGCTGGGTCGGCTCGCCGGTGACGACTTCGGGAGAGCGCCGTCCAGCCGGGTAGCGCTCGAAGTAGGTCTCGGCCAGTTGCTTCGCCTGGGCAAGGGTCAGGTCCCCCACCAGAACGCAGACGGCGTTGGTGGGGTTATAAAACCGGCGGTGAAATTCCTTCGCGTCCGCTGTGCTGTAGCGCTCCATGTCGGACTTCCAGCCGATGACCGGGTTTCGGTAGGGGTGGGCCGTGTAGGCCGTGGCGTAAAGGTCCAGCCAGGCGGCCCCCTGCGGGTTGTTCACATAGCGAAAGGCCCACTCGCGCTGAACCACCTCTTTTTCGACGTAGAACTCGCGCCACGAGGGCTCGAAGAGCTGCTCGCTGATGATCGAAAACCACTGCTCGAGCATGTCGGCGGGCACGGAGGCCAAGTACTGGGTCTGATCGTGGCTGGTGAAGGCGTTCACCCCCACGGCCCCGTTGCGGCCGAGCTGCGATGAGAAGGCTTGGGGCACATAGAGCGCCTGGGCCTCGAGCCGCAGAGACTCCATTTCGGCGAGCTTGGCTTGGATGATCTCGGGATTGGGCGAGCGCTGGGCCTGCTCCTGCTGAACGGCGGCATAGGCGGTGTCGATTCTCTTTTGAAGCTCCTCGTCTCGTCGGGGATCAATCGAGCCGAAATTCTTCGTGCCCTTGAACAGCATATGCTCGAGCATGTGGGCGATACCCGTGCGGCCGGTCTCCTCCAGAGCCGATCCCGCACGGATGGCCAGTCTTACCGCCACCTGGGGCGTGGCCGGCCGCTCCACGACGAGAAACTGCATCCCGTTCTTGAGGTGGAACTCCTTGACCTCCAGATGGATGTTCAGCGGTTTTTCCGCCGCGGTCGCGGCGGAAAGGGAAAAGAGCGCAAGAACTGCGATTCCAAAGGCCAGGTTGCGAAAACATCTCACCGACATTCCTCCCGGGGCATATGAGCTTTTAGGGTTTTTAAAATTGATAGGAATTCGCTTTTGACGATACGAAGTATAAGAAGGCAGTTTTCTCAAGTCAAGGGGCATTTTCATCGAAACTCAGGGGCGCGGAATGGTATGTGTTTCGGCAGTGGTTTTTCTGGAACAATCGGCTCATCCTTTCAGGAAGAAAGTTGCAAATGAATGATCTGCCTTTCCCCAATTTGGTCTGTATTGAACGATCAGCGGCGGAGACGATAGTTGACATGGCCGGGAATCCGTTTCATGAAAGAGGCCTCCTGTTTCATTTTCGTCCGGATTGATCCAAATAACCGGGGCGGCGGC
>JALHDI010000072.1 GCA_022839045.1 Sporomusaceae bacterium | reverse complement strand
TCAAGGTGGGGAACACGGTCATCTTATATGAGGTGAAGTGATTTGCCGAGCAAGGTCATGGTGCTGAATTTCATCGGGATCGCCTTGCAGTACGCGGTTCTGGCGCTGCTGTATTATTTTTTGTTCAAGGTGCTGCGGGCGGTGTACAGCGATCTGCGGGCCGAGCGTTCCGAGGCGCGGCTCCGGCCGTCGGCCGCCGACGAGTCGGCCGCGGCGGAGAAGGACGCCGCCAGGCTGGTGGTGGTGGACGCGGGGACCGTGACCATGACCCAGCCGGCGTACGAACTGGCGGAGACGGTTTCGATCGGGCGCGGCGAGGGCAATGACATTGTCGTAGCCGACAGCTTCGTTTCCCACGAGCATGCCCTGATTACCCGCTATAAGCACGCCTTCTGGCTGACCGACCTGAACAGCACCAACGGGACGCTGCATAACAACCGCCGGGTGGCGGACGAAGTTCTCCTGAAGAACGGCGATCTGATCGCCGTCGGCGCGGTGACATTCCGCTTTGAGAGGTGACGGTATTGCTGGCCTATGCTCTTTCGGACATCGGTAAGGTCCGGGAAACAAACGAAGATAGTTTTGTATGCCAGCCGCCGCTGTTTGTCGTCGCCGACGGAATGGGCGGCCATGTGGCCGGCGAGGTGGCCAGCCGGATGGCTGCCGAGACGGTGAGCGCGCGTTTCGCCGCCGCTGCCGGGGAAGAACCTACGGCGCTGCTGAGCGAGGCGATAACCGCCGCGAACGAGACGGTTTACCGCCTGGCCCAGGAGGACAGCGAGCGCGCCGGCATGGGCACGACGCTGACGGCAGCGTTTGTCGCGGGTTCTGTTTTGTACTGGGGGCATGTCGGCGACAGCCGGCTTTATCTGCTGCGGGGCGGCGAGTTCTCGCAGGTGTCGGAGGACCATTCGCTGGTAAGCGAGCTTGTCAAGAAGGGCAGCATTACCGCCGAGGAGGCTCTCACCCACCCGCACCGCAATATCCTTACCCGCGCGGTGGGTACGGGCGACAGGGTGAAGGTGGATACCGGCAGCTTCACGCTGGCGGCCGGCGACAAGATTCTGCTGTGCACCGACGGTCTGACGAATATGGTGGCCGACGGCGATATCGCCGCCGCCCTCAGCCGGGACGACGACGGGGCGGCGCTGCTGGCGCACCTGGTGGCCAGGGCGAACGACGCCGGCGGCCTGGATAATATCACCGCCGTTCTCGTGTGCTTCGGGGCGGTCTGAGATGGATACGAAGCGGGAATGCTACCTGCTGCTGTTGGCCGGGGCGGTGCTGCTGGCCGGGGTGCTGGCGGTGAGCCTGGTGGGCGGAGCGCCCGATTACCGGGCCCTGGGGGCGGCGGCCGGTCTCGCGCTGGCCTGGCTTGCGGCCCATTTTGCGCTACGGCGGGCCGGCCACTTGGGCGACGGGCTGCTGCTGCCGCTGGCGGCAGTGCTTACGGCTGTCGGGCTTATCATGGTCTTCCGCCTCAAACCCGGCCTGTTCATGGTACAAGCTTTGTGGGCCGCGTTCGGCCTAGCGGCGTTCCTCGGGTCCGCTTTCTTTTTCCGCCAGGCGGAAAGGTGGTCGGAATACAAATATTTCTGGGGGCTGGCCGGCATCGCCCTGTTGCTGGCGACCGCGCTGTTCGGGGTGGATGTCGGCGGCAATAAGAACTGGCTGTTTATCGGGCCGGTGCGTTTCCAGCCGTCCGAGTTCGCCAAGCTTTTCATCGTGCTTTTCCTGGCCGCGTATCTGAACGAGCGCCGCGAGGTGCTGACGTTCGCGACGAGGCGCTACGGGCCGCTGGTCCTTCCCCAGCCGCGGATTATGGCGCCGCTGCTGGCGGTGTGGGGCCTGGCGATGCTGATGCTTGTCGGCCAGCGGGACCTGGGGGCGGCGCTGCTGTATTTCGGCACCGCGACGGTGATGATTTATCTGGCGAGCGGCCGGGCCGGCTACCTTTTGTGGGGGGCGGGGATGTTCCTCGTCGGTTCCGTGCTCGCGTACGCGCTTTATCCGCACGTGCGGGCACGTATCGATATCTGGCTCGATCCCTGGGCCGATCCCAGCGGACGGGCGTATCAGGTCGTTCAGTCGCTGTTCGCCCTCGGCTCCGGCGGGGCGCTCGGCACCGGCCTGGGCTACGGTTTTCCCGGCCTGGTCCCCGAGGTGCACACCGACTTCATTTTCGCCGCCATCGGCGAGGAACTGGGGCTGGCGGGGGCCGGAGCGGTGATGATGCTGTATATCCTGCTGGTTTACCGCGCTTTCCGCGCCGCGCTGCTGGCGCCGTCACCCTTCCGGGCGCTGCTGGCCGGCGGACTGGCGGTGCTGCTGGGGTTGCAGGTGCTGGTGATCGTCGGCGGGGTGACGAAGTTTCTGCCGCTGACGGGGGTCACGCTGCCGCTGGTGAGCTACGGCGGCAGTTCGGTAGTGGCGACGTTCATATTGCTGGGCATGGTGCTGGCCATGTCGGAAAAGAGGCCGACAGATGCTTGACAATTTGCGCGCCAGCATTCGCCGTACCGCGTTCGCCCTCCTCGGCCTGTTGGCTTTATTGTTCCTTTATTTATCGTATATCCAGGTGATAGAGAGCGATTATCTCGCCGGGCATCCCCTCAACCGCCGCACGGCGGCGGCCGCCGAGAAGGTGGAACGGGGGACGATCTACGACCGGCGGGGCGAGAAGCTGGCCTATAGCGAGAAGGACGGGGACGGCAGGTACGTTCGCCGCTACCCCTACGGGGCGGTTGCCGCCCATGTCGTCGGCTATTCGAGCCCACGCTACGGCCAGTCGGGGGTGGAGAGCGCCATGAACGGCGAGCTTTCCGGTATGACCAACCCCGAGCGCCGCTTCGGGCCGATAACCGGCCTGTGGACGGCGAAGGCGGGCAACAGCGTGACGCTTACGATCGACGGCGAACTGCAGGAGACGGCCTACCGGGCTTTAGGCAACCGGCGCGGCGCGGTGGTGGCGATCGCGCCCCGCAGCGGCGCGGTGCTGGCGATGGTGAGCCGGCCGGCGTTCGAGCCGGAGGCGGTGGACGAGGAGTGGAAGGAGATCGTCGGCGCGGCCGGCAGCCCGCTCTTGAACCGGGCCGTGCAGGGCCTGTATCCGCCCGGTTCGACGATTAAGGTGCTGGTGGCCGAGGCGGCTTTGACGGAGAAAATAACCGATAACCGGAAAACATATGATTGTGAGGGTTCGCTCACGATCGGCCCCATTACGTCCTTAACGAAGCGAACAATACGGCCCACGGCAAGGTGGATTTGGAAGAGGCGCTGGCGGTGTCCTGCAACGTCACTTTCGGCCGCTTGTCGCTGGAGCTGGGCCGCAGCCGGATGGCGAAGGCTTTCGAGCGTTTCGCCTTCGCGCGTCCCCTCGGCGGGGATATTGCCGAGGCTTCCAGCCGCCTGCCGGATTTCGGCCGGCTGGGGGACGGCGATCTCGCCCAGACGGGCATCGGCCAGGGCAGCCTGCTGGTGACGCCGCTGAGGATGGCGATGCTGGCGGCGGCGTTCGCCGACCGGGGGACAATGTTGAAGCCTTTCCTGGTGAGCAGGGTAACCGCGCCCGACGGCGCGGTGCTGCGGCAGTTCGGCAGCGCCGAGTTCGCCGCGGCGACGAGCCCGGCGACGGCGGCGGAGGTAAGCCGGATGATGCAGCAGGTGGTCAGCGGCGGCACGGGCTATGCGGCCCGCATCGGCGGGGTGCAGGTGGCCGGCAAGACAGGGACGGCGGAGAATCCTCACGGCGCGCCCCACGCCTGGTTCATCGGTTTCGCGCCGGCGGACGAGCCGGAGATCGCGGTCGCGGTCGTCGTGGAGAACGGCGGCGCGGGCGGCGAGGTGGCGACGCCGATCGCCCGGCAGATAATGGCGAGAGCATTGCGATAGGGGGTGAGAGTCTTGATTAATCGTACACTCGATAATCGTTATACGATTTTGGAACGGGTCGGCGGCGGCGGCATGGCCGATGTTTTCCGCGCCCACGACAAGCTTTTGGACAGGTCGGTAGCGGTGAAGGTGCTGCGGGCGCAGTTTACCGACGACGAGGAGTTCGTCACCCGCTTCCGCCGCGAAGCTCAGGCGGCGGCAAGGCTTTCCCACCCCAATATCGTGAACATCTACGACGTCGGCCGCGACGACGACAGCTATTATATCGTGATGGAGTACATATCGGGCGAGACGCTCAAGGACAGGATCGTGCGCGAGGGGCCGCTGCCGGTGGAGACCGCCGTCCGCGTCGCCCTGGAGATCGCCGAGGCGCTGGAGCACGCCCATCAGAACAATATCGTCCACTGCGACATCAAGCCCCACAACATTCTCATGACCCGCACGGGCCGGGTGAAGGTGACCGACTTCGGCATCGCCCGGGCGGTGACTTCGGCGACGATGACCCAGACGGGCACGATCATCGGCTCGGTGCATTATTTCTCTCCCGAACAGGCCAAGGGCGCGCCGGTGAGCGCCAAGTCGGACATTTATTCGCTCGGCGCGGTGATGTACGAGATGCTGACCGGGGCGGTGCCGTTCACCGGCGAGACGCCGATCAGCATCGCGATCAAGCATTTGCAGGACGACCCGCAGCCGCTCCGGGAGCTCAACTCGGCGGTGCCGCCCATCCTGGAGGCCCTGGTGCTGAAGGCGATGGCAAAGAACCCCGAGCAGCGGTTCGCCGACGTCGGGGCGATGATCGCCGATCTCCGCTCGGCCCAGCATTATCTGCGGGACGACCATACCCGCCGTCTGGCGAAGGAGGATTTCCCCACCCAGGTGCTGCCGCGGGTGGATGTACCGGAACCGCCGGCCGAGGAGGGCGATCCGGAGGGGCCGCCGCCGGGCGCGGGCCGTAAGCGCGCCTGGCTGTGGGCATTGGCCGGGCTGCTGGTTATCGCGTTCGCTGCCGGCGCCTTCCTGGCGTTCGGCAAGTTCTGGAGCACGAGCGAGGTTGTCGTGCCGAGCGTCGTCGGCAAGCAGGTCGACACGGCGCGCAACATCCTGCTGAGCAACAATCTCCGTGTGTCGGTGACCGACGCTTTCAACGAGAAGGTCGTCGCCGGCTACGTTATCTCCCAGAGCCCCGAGGCGGGGGCGACGGTGAAGGAACAGCGCACCGTCATGATCGTCGTCAGCAAGGGGCCGGAGATCACCGTCGTGCCTGACGTGCGCGGCATGAAGCGCCGCGACGCCGAGCTGCAGATCAAGAACGCCGGGCTGACGCTCGGCCGGGTGGAGGAACAGTACGCGGCCGATACCCAGGCCGACACCGTCATCGCCCAGAATCCCCGCCCGCCCGCCCAGGTCGGCAAGGGGACGCCCATCGATCTGACGATCAGCAAAGGGGCGGGGCCGCGCAAGATCATCCTGCCCGATTTCCGCGGCACGCCTTTGAGCACGGTGACGACCCAGCTCGAGAGCCTGAAGCTCAAGGTCGGTTCGGTGACGGAGGCCGCGAGCGACCGCTATCCGCCCGGCACGATCATCGGCCAGAACCCCTCGCCGGGCAGCGAGGTGCTGGAGGGGTCGGCGGTCGACCTGCAGGCGGCGAGGAGCGCCGCCGGGGCCGTCAAGCGGGCGGTGGTGCAGATCACGGTGCCTGAGGGCCCCATCCGCCAGGCGATCCAGATCGTGGTGACCGACACCAACGGCCGCCGCGTGGTTTATGAAAACGTCCACCGGCCCGGGGACCGCGTCGACAAGACGGTGGAAGGCGTGGGCCAGGTAAGGGTGCAGGTGTATATCAACGGGGTGTTGTTCCAGGAGCAGGTCCTTTAGGATCGCCCAGAAAGTCCATCTGCCTGGCCCGACCTAATGCTAAATGCCGGAGGGAGTATGGTACTAGGTGTAGTAGTAAAAGCCTATAGCAGCTATTACTACGTCCAGACGGGCGGCAAGGTGACGGCTTGTTCGCTGCGCGGGCGGTTCAAGAAGGAGCGGTTTTCCCTCCTGGTGGGCGACGAGGTAGCCTACAGTTCCGCCGGCCCGGACAAAGGGGTCATCGAGGAGATCATGCCGCGCCGCAGCCTTCTCCGCCGGCCGCTGGTGGCCAACGTCGACCAGGTGGTGCTGACCTTTGCCGCCGTCAATCCCGATATCGGCACGGCGCTGGTGGACAGGTTTCTGGTGCTGGCCGAGTGGTCGGGGCTGGAGGCCATCCTGTGCATCAACAAGACTGATATCGCCGATACGTCGGCACTGGCGCCGCTGGCCGAGCTTTACCGGGCAGTCGGCTACCCGGTGGTGATGGTGTCGGCCAAGACGGGGAGCGGGGTGGAGGAGCTACGTGAGCGCCTGTACGACCGCATCACGGTATTCGCGGGGCCTTCGGGGGCCGGCAAGTCGAGCCTGCTGAACGCGCTGCAGCCAGGGCTGGAGCTGGTGACCGGCGAGGTGAGCCACAAGATCGGCCGCGGCAAGCATACGACCCGCTTCGCCGAGCTGCTGCCGCTGGCCGGAGGCGGTTTCGTGGTCGATACGCCCGGTTTCAGCCTGACCGAGTTCGCCGATATAAGCGAGCAGGAGCTCCCTTACTACTTCCCGGACATCGCCGCCGTGGCGGCGGACTGCAAGTTTTCCACCTGCCTGCACGTGAAGGAGCCCCAGTGCGCCGTCAAGCAGGCGCTGGCCGAGGGCAGGATTGCCCGCAGCCGCTACGATTCTTACCTGGAGGTGCTGGAGGAGATCCGCGCCGCCAAGAAAGGATTTTGAGATGATTAGAATTGCCCCTTCGATCCTGTCGGCCGACTTCGCCGACCTCGGCGGCGAGATCCGCCGCGTGGCGGCGGCCGGCGCCGACCTCATCCATGTCGATGTGATGGACGGCCATTTCGTGCCCAACCTTACCATCGGTCCGCCGGTGGTGGCGGCCATCCGCAAGACGACCGACCTGCCCTTCGACGTGCATCTGATGATTACCAACCCCGAGTCGATGGTGACGCCGTTCATCAAGGCGGGGGCGGATATCGTGACCGTTCATGCCGAGACGGCGCCGCACCTCCACCGGCTGCTGGAGGCTATCCGCGAGCAGGGAGCCAAGGCGGGGGTGTCGCTCAACCCGTCCACGCCGCTCACGGGGGTGGAAGAGGTGCTGGACTACGTGGACATGGTGTTGCTGATGACGGTTAACCCGGGCTTCGGCGGCCAGAAGTTCATCCCGACGATGGTCGACAAGATCAGGCGGCTGAGCAGGATGGTGGAGGCGCGCAAGCTGGCGGTGGACATCGAAGTGGACGGGGGCATCATCCCCGACAACGCCCGCCAGGCGGCGGCGGCGGGGGCGAATATCCTCGTGGCCGGTTCGGCCGTTTACGGCGCGTCCGATATGGCGGCGGCCATCCGCGCCCTGCGGGGGTCTTGACCAACCGGGAGGAAAGTGCTAGTATATTTATTGTCAAATGAATACAATGCCTTTGGGGCAGGGTGAGAGTGAGGCCTGGACGGCCAAGGCCGTTCAGAAGCCTTCAGATGCAAGGCGCGACGAGGACCGCAGCGGAGGCGTACTGGAAGTACGTCGGAGCGGAGGCCCGGAGGAGCAACGCCGCAGATGGAGGCTTATCAACGGCCGCAACTCAATTCCCGATCGGCGGTATTAGATAGCCCGCGAGCCGCATTTGCGGCAGACCCGGCGGAATTCCGGGGCCGACAGTAAAGTCTGGATGGAAAAAGGCTGGTTGCGTAGGCCTGGGCGAGGCCTGCGTTCCCGTGTATTTCCGTTGCCCGCAAAGGCTGTTGGGAAAGTGCGACTTTCCGGACAGCCTGTTTATATTTTCCGGGGACAATAGACAGTAAACGGTGGTCCGGATGTTAGGGGTGTTTGAAGGTAATGTATGAGGAACAAGATATAGCCTATATGCGCAAGGCCCTGGAGATCGCGCGCCGGGCGTGCGGACGCACCAGCCCCAACCCGCTGGTGGGGGCGCTGGTGGTAAAGGACGGCGCGGTGGTGGGCGAAGGCTGCCACCTGTGCGCCGGCACGCCGCACGCCGAGGTGCACGCGCTGGCGGACGCCGGCGAGGCGGCCCGCGGGGCGACGGTGTACGTGACGCTGGAGCCGTGCTGCCATTTCGGCCGCACCGGCCCGTGCGCCGATGCGCTGATCGCCGCCGGGGTGAAGAGGGTGGTGGCGGCGATGACCGATCCCAACCCGAAGGTTTGCGGCCAGGGGCTCGACAGGCTGAGGGCCGCCGGCGTCGAGGTCGTCGAGGGGGTGCTGGCGGCCGAGGCCGCCCGGCTGAACGAGGCGTTCAGCAAGTGGGTGACGACCGGGATGCCGTTCGGGATTATGAAGACGGCGATGACGCTCGACGGCAAGATCGCCACCCGCAGCGGCCGGTCGAAGTGGATCACCGGGCCGGCGGCCCGCGAGCGGGTCCACCGGCTGCGCGATGAGTGCGACGCCATCCTTGTCGGGGTGGGGACGGTGCTGGCCGACGATCCGGAGCTGACCGCCCGCCTGCCCGAGGGGGGCGGCAAGAATCCGCTCAGGCTGGTGGCCGACAGCCTGGCACGCACGCCGCCGACCGCCAGGGTGGCGGCCGACGGGCTGGCGCCGACGGTCATCGCCGTGACGGAGGCGGCGCCGGCCGACCGCGTGGCGGCGCTGAGGGCCGCCGGCGCGGAGGTGCTTGTTTTGCCGAAGGGACCGACAGGCGTCGATCTCCGGGCGCTGTGGCGCGCGCTCGGGGAGCGCAAGCTGACCAGCGTGCTGGTGGAGGGCGGGGCGGCGGTGAACGCGGCCGCTTTGGCCGCCAATGTCGTCGATAAGCTTTACGCTTTCGTCGCGCCGAAGCTCTTCGGCGGCGCAGAAGCGCCCGGGCCGGTGGGCGGCGCGGGCGCGGACGCGGTGGAGGAAGCGGTGCTGCTGGAAGATATGAGCGCCGAGACGATGGGCGGCGATATTCTGATAACCGCTTATCCGGCGGCGAGGGAGGGACGCGATGTTTACCGGGCTTGTGGAAGAATTGGGCAGGGTTAAGGCGTTGACGCGCGGCGCCCGGTCGGTGCGGCTGACGGTGGGCGCGAAGGCGATCATGGGCGACGTGAAGCTGGGCGACAGCATCGCCGTCAACGGCACCTGCCTGACGGTGGTGGATTTCGGCGACAGCTGGTTCACGGCCGATGTCATGCCGGAGACGGTGGAACGGACGGCGATGGCCGGGCTAAAAAACGGCGATGTCGTCAACCTGGAGCGGACGCTCAGGGTCGGCGACCGGCTGGGCGGCCATATCGTCAGCGGCCATATCGACGGCGTGGGCGTCATCCGCGTGAAGGAAACGAACGACAACGCGGTGATCGTGCGCATCGGCGCGCCGGCCGCGGTGATGAGGTACATAGTCGAGAAGGGGTCGGTCGCCATCGACGGCATCAGCCTGACGGTGGTGGCGGCCGGGCCGGACTGGTTCACCGTTTCCCTCATCCCCCACACGGCGGCGGTGACGACGCTGGGTTTCAAGGGGGTTGGGGCGCCGGTCAATCTTGAGGCCGACGTTATCGGCAAATATGTGGAGAAGCTGTTAGGGCTGGGTCCGCCGCAGGGTGCAGAAGGCAAACGCGGCCTGAGCGCGGAGTTTCTGGCCGAACACGGATTTACGCTATAGGAGGGGATTTAGCATGGGATTCAACACTATCGAAGAAGCGATCGAGGATATCAGGACCGGCAAGATGATTATCGTCGTCGACGACGAGGACCGCGAGAACGAGGGCGACTTGGTTGTCGCCGCCGAGAAGGTCACGCCGGAGGCGATCAATTTCATGGTTACCAACGCCCGCGGGCTTGTCTGCATGCCGGTGGTCGGCAGCCGCCTGGACGAGCTCAATATCGGCCTGATGGTTACCGACAACACCGACACGATGTGCACGGCGTTCACGGTGTCGATCGACGCCGAGAGCGTGACGACCGGCATCTCGGCGCACGAGCGGGCCCTGACGGTCAAAACGGTCATCGATCCGAACACGACGCCGGCCGATATCCGCCGCCCGGGGCATATCTTCCCGCTTCGCTACCGCGAGGGCGGGGTGCTGAGGCGGACGGGCCACACCGAGGCGTCGGTCGACCTTGCCAAGATGGCCGGGTTGTATCCCGCCGCGGTGATTTGCGAGGTGATGAACGAGGACGGCACGATGGCCCGGGTGCCGCAGCTTTTAGAGTTCGCCGCCAAGCACAACATGAAGATGATCACCGTCGCCGACCTCATCCGCTACCGCAAACGCCACGAGCGGTTCGTGGTGCGGGTGGCCGAGACGAAGCTGCCGACGAAGTACGGCGATTTCAAGCTGGTGGCTTACGAGAGCGAGCTCGACAACCAGTGCCACGTGGCCCTCGTGAAGGGGGACGTGGCCAACATGGACAATGTGCTGGTGAGGGTCCACTCCGAGTGCCTGACCGGCGACGTGCTCGGGTCGCTGCGTTGCGACTGCGGCGAACAGCTGGCGACGGCGCTCAGGCGGATCAACGATGCCGGAGCGGGCGTGCTGCTGTATATGCGCCAGGAAGGGCGCGGCATCGGGCTGGCGAACAAGATTCGCGCGTACGCGCTGCAGGACCGGGGCAAGGATACGGTGGAGGCCAACGAGTTGCTGGGCTTCGCCCCCGACCTGAGGGATTACGGCATCGGCGCCCAGATATTGTGCGACCTGGGGCTGAGCAGCATCAGGCTGCTGACCAACAACCCGCGCAAGCGGGTGGCCCTGGAGGGCTACGGGCTGACGATAAGCGAGCGGGTGCCGCTGGAGATGAAGGCCAACCGCTTCAACCAGCGCTATCTGTCGGTGAAACGGTCGAAGCTGGGACATATTCTCGAAAAGACTGAGGAGGCGTAACAAGATGGCGAAGATTTACGAAGGCGGCCTGGTGGCCGAGGGTCTGAAGTTCGGCGTGGTGGCCGCGCGGTTCAACGAGTTCATCACCAACAAGCTGGTGGGCGGGGCGATGGACGCCCTTACCCGCCACGGCGCGTCCGCGGACGATATCGAGCTGGCCTGGGTGCCGGGAGCGTTCGAGATTCCGTTGGTGGCCAAGAAGATGGCCGAAAGCAAGCGGTACGACGCGGTCATCTGCCTGGGCGCGGTGATCCGTGGCAACACGCCCCATTTCGATTACGTGTGCGCCGAGGTGTCCAAGGGGGTGGCCCATGTGGGTCTGGACAGCGGTGTGCCGACGATCTTCGGCGTGCTGACGACCGAGACGATCGAGCAGGCGGTGGAACGGGCCGGCACGAAGGCGGGGAACAAGGGGTTCGACGCGGCGGTGTCGGCCATAGAGATGGCGAATTTGCTCAAGGGCCTGTAATATTTCCAGGAAATGGTGATTGCTGCGTATGAAGATAGGTGTCGTTAGCGATACGCATGGCTGCGTGGAAACCTGGCGCGAAGTTTACCGCCGGTATTTCGCCGGCTGCGATTTCATTATCCACGCCGGCGACGTGCTCTACCACGGGCCGCGCAACCCTATCCCGGCCGAGTACGACCCTAAGGCGCTTGCCGAGGAGCTTAACGCCTGCCCGCAGCCGGTGATTATCGCCGCCGGCAACTGCGACGCCGAGGTGGACGGGCTGGTGCTGGCGATGCCGGTGCAGGCGCCGTACGCTTACGTGTTCGCGTCCGGCCGCCGCATCGTCGTCCACCACGGCCAGGGCCTCGACGAGGCGGGGCGGTGGACGATGGCCAAGCGGCTGGGGGCGACGGTGCTGATCACCGGCCACACCCACGTGCCGGAGCTGGCGAAGCGCGACGGCGTCGTCCTGCTGAACCCCGGCTCGCCGGCGATGGCGAAGCGCCCGGACGGCCACGGCACGGTGGCCAGGATAGACGGGGGAAAAATCGAGATAATAGATATCGTGACAGATGAAGTTATCGCCAGGGAGGAACTATGACCGATCATCTGGTTAAAGCAACCGTGCCTGGGGTGCGGGCGTTCGCGGCGGTGACCACGGGGCTCGTGGAGGAAGCGCGGCGCCGCCACGATTGTTTCCCGGTGGCCGCCGCGGCTCTGGGGCGGACGATGACGGCGACGCTGCTGCTGGCCGCCAACCTGAAGACGGACGAGTATCTGACCATCCGTATCGCCGGCGACGGCCCGCTGGGCGGGGTGATCGCCGACGCCCACGCTCTGGGGACGGTGCGCGGTTACGTGCGCAACCCCTACGTGGAACTGCCGCTGGCCGGCGGCAAGCTGCCGGTGGGGCAGGCGGTGGGGCAAGGGCATATCCACGTGACGAGGTTCACGGGGCTGAAACAGCCTTTCACCGGTACGGCGGAGTTGGTGAGCGGCGAGATCGGCGACGATGTCGCCAATTACCTGCTGGCGAGCGAGCAGACGCCGTCGACGGTCGCCCTCGGGGTGCTTGTCGAGACCGATTATTCGGTGGGCGCCGCCGGGGGGATCATCGTCCAGGCGCTGCCGGGCGCGGCGGACGAGGTACTGGCGAAGGTGGAGGCCAACCTGGCCGCGCTGCCGCCCGTGTCCGAGCTGGTGCGCAGCGGGGCCGACGCGGCGGCGATGCTGCTGAAGGTTTTCGCCGGGCTGGAGGCGACCGTGTTCGAGCCGGCGAAACTGGCGTTCAATTGCCAGTGTTCGACCGAACGGGTGGAGGCGATGCTCGTCAGTTTGGGCCGGGAGGAACTAGCCGACATGGCCGCCGAGGGAAAGGCCGAGGTGCGCTGCCATTTCTGCGGCGAGAAGTACGCCGTCGCCGGCGAACGTCTGAACGAGCTGCTGGCGTCGGTCCCCGATAAGTAGAAAAATCCCCCGGCGTTTGCCGGGGGATTTTATCTGCGCAATAATATTATACCGCCCGCTGGATTTTACCGGAACGCAGGCAACGGGTGCAGACGTTGACTCTTTTTATCTCACCTTGGACGAGGGCTTTTACGCGTTGGATGTTGGGTTTCCAGGTGCGCTTGGTTTTCAGGTTCGAGTGGCTGACATTCATGCCGGCGGTTTCGCCTTTGCCACAGATTTCGCAGACGTTGGCCATTAATTCCACCTCCTTCGACGGGACGAGACATACATAAGACGATAACATCAGTATTTTAACACAGTTGCCGCCCGATATGCAAGGCCTGGAACAATAAATTCCGCCGGCTGTGGCCGGGGGAGGATTTTTATCATAATGTATGGAAAATAGAACCGCAAAAGTAGCGGGAGAGGGGGCGGCAAGCTTGTTTACGAAGGATACGCCGATCGGCGAGGTTTTGCGGCAGTGCCCCGCGGCGCGGGAAGTGTTCGCCCGCCACGGCATGGGCTGCATCGGCTGCATGGGAGCGGCCAACGAGACGGTGGCCGGCGGCGCCCGCATGCATGAGGTGGATGTGGAGAAATTAGTGGCGGAGCTGAATAGGGCTGCTAATGACGGCCGTTGATAAGCCTCCATCTGCGGCGTTGCTCCTCGGATGTCGCGCTCGACGTACGCAACCAAGTACGCCTGCGCGCGCATCCTCCGGTGCGCCTTGCATCTGGGGGCTTCTGAACGGCCTTGGAGGGTAGGGTAACTCGTTTGGCAATTGAACGGAGTACAAACATAAAATTTATAAAGGGTGTGGGGCCGGCGAAGGCGGCGCTGTTGTCCAAGCTGGGCATTTTCACGCTCGGCGACCTGCTGGAGCACTACCCGCGCCGCTACGAGGACCGCAGCCAGTTGAAGCCGATCCGGGCTTTGGCCGACGGCGAGCTGCAGACTTTTCAGGCGCTGGTGGGGGCGGTCGTCGATTCGCGGCCGCGGCGCGGCCTGACGCTGACGAAGCTGACGGTGCGCGACGCGACCGGCGCCGCCCAGTTGGTATGGTTCAACCAGCCGTATGTCAAGAAGTGGTTCCGGCCGGGGATGGAGCTGATTATCTCCGGCAAGGTGGAGCGGCGTTACGGCCAGGTCCAGGTTTCCCACCCGGAGATCGAGGTGATCGACGGCGCCGATCTCTTGCATACCGGGCGGATCGTGCCGATTTACCCGGCGAGCGAGAGTGTCGGCCAGCGCTGGCTGCGGACGCTGATCCGCCAGGCGCTGGACGCGCGCGAGGAGCGGCCGGATTTTTTGCCGTCGGCGGTGCTGGAGCAGTATAAGCTGATAGGCCGGGGAACGGCGCTGGAGAATATCCACTTCCCGGCCGACGCGGCCGCGCTGGAGGCGGCCAGGCGGCGGCTGGTGTTCGAGGAGCTGTACCTGCTGCAGTGCGGGCTGCTGTATCTGAAGAGCCTGAACAAGCAGGAGGGGACGGGGATCAAGCACGGCCCGGACGACGCTCTGGTGAAGAGGGTGGAGACGGCGCTGCCGTTCGCACTGACGAAGGACCAGCGGACGGCGCTGGCGGAGATCAAGGCCGATATGGAGGACGCCCGGCCGATGCAGCGGCTGGTGCAGGGCGATGTCGGCTCGGGCAAGACGGTGCTGGCGGCGATCGCTCTCGCCAAGACGGTGGCCGGCGGTTACCAGGGGGCGATGATGGCGCCGACCGAGATTCTGTCCGAGCAGCACTGCCATACGCTCGCCCAACTGTTGGCGCCGCACGGCGTGAGGATCGCGGCGTTGACCGGCAGCCTTACGAAGCGGACGCGCGAAGAGGTGCTGAGCCGCCTGCGGGACGGGCTGGTGGATGTGGTGGTCGGCACCCACGCGCTCATCGGGCTGGTGGTGACCGACGAGCAGCACCGTTTCGGGGTGCGGCAGCGGGCGCTGCTGCAGGCCAAGGGGCCGACGCCGGACGTGCTGGTGATGACGGCGACGCCGATCCCGCGGACGATGGCGCTGACGGTGTACGGCGACCTGGACGTGTCGGTGATCCGCGAGCTGCCGCCGGGCCGCAAGCCGGTGAAGACGTACGCGGTCGGCGGGGATATGCGCGCGCGGGTGTATAATTTCATCGTCAAGGAGGTGGCCGCCGGCCGCCAAGGATACGTGGTCTGCCCGCTGGTGGAGGAGTCGGACAAATTGGCGGTGCAGGCGGCGACCCAGCTGTACGAGCAGCTCAAGGGGACGTATTTCCGCGATGTCGCCTGCGCGCTGGTGCACGGCCGGCTGAAGGCGGCGGAGAAGGAGGCGGCGATGCGCGCCTTCTACAGCGGCGAGGTGAAGGTGCTGGTGGCGACGACGGTGATCGAGGTGGGGGTGAACGTGCCCAACGCCACCGTGATGGCGGTGGAGGGGGCGGACCGCTTCGGCCTGGCCCAGCTCCATCAGCTCAGGGGCCGCATCGGCCGCGGCGAGCATCAGTCGTACTGCATCCTGCTGTCGGATAATCAGAGCCCGGAAACGCGGGAGCGGCTGGAAATAATGGCCAGGGTCCAGGACGGGTTCGTGCTGGCGGAGAAGGATCTGGAGCTGAGAGGGCCGGGGCAGTTTTTCGGCACCCGCCAGCACGGCATCCCCGATCTGAAGATCGCCGATATCGTGAAGGATACGGGGGTGCTGCTGGAGGCGCGCCAGGCGGCGCAGCGGACGGTGGCGGCTCCGGGGCTGTTCGCGGCGGTGCGCCCGGTGCTGGGCGAACGGTTCGGCGATCATTTCGGGATGATCTTCCAGGGATAAAAAAAAGGGGCGGCTGGTGCCGCCAATTATGGGAGAGGAGAAAATTTTACGTTATCATTGTGCCCGCGTTATGCGCCGCTTATACACGGGCGGAGAAATTTTTTTCCGCGGCTGCGGGCGGTCCGACTGGATTATGATGACAGGAGGGGGAGGTATGCCGGAGGAGGAGGACAGCCGGGCGTTTCACAGCCTGCTGTACGGCAGGGGAGCGGTGGCGGCGGTCGCCTCATCGTGCTGGCGATGATTCTCTTCGCGCTGTGGGAATAATGGCCGCCGCCCGGCGCACACTAAGGCTAAATTGCGGCTGAGGTGATGCGACGTGGAGAAGAGGTTCAGCGAGGAAGAGGTGCGGGGGATCGCCGGCGAGTGCCGGGAGTTCGAGCATGTGATCAACGCCATGGGCTACGGGTATTCGTGGGTCAACGTCTCCGAGGCGAGCTTTGCGCGGCGCTGTCCCGACTGTGTCCATTGGCTGGGCGGCTCGTGCCGAATTTTCCGCAGTGAGATCGGACAGTGGCAGGGCTAGACGGCAGCGCCAGGCAGCACCTCAGGGGTGCTGCTTTTCTTTGTCTATCAGAAAGTATAAGCTTTCTGATAGACATAAGTGCAACTATGGCTCCGCCTTCGCCGAGAGGCTTGGCGAAGCCAAGTTTTCTAATTGGGTTGCCTTTTGGGGGCGATTCTAGTATGCTTATTGCTGAAACAGGTTTTTGCAATTTTTTTTCAGGGAAGAGACAGATGGGCAAAATCTGGGGCTGGCTATTCATAATCGTCGCCGGTGTTCTGCTGTACTTGTGGCAGCCGGAGTTCTTTCAGCACGCATACGGGATTATCAGGAAGGGCGACATCGCCGCCCTGGCCGAATATCTCCGCTCGTTCGGGGCCTGGGGCGTCGTGGTGACCCTGGCCCTGTTCGTGGTAATGACCTTTACGATCGTTTTCCCGTTCATGATCCTGTCGGGCGCGGCGGGCATCGTGTACGGGCTGGCGTGGGGGACGCTGATCTCCTGGTCGGGCGAGGTAATCGGCGCGATTTTCATGTTCGTCTTCGCCCGTTTCTTTTTCCGGCAGGCGGTGGAGCGGTGGATCGCCCACAGCCCGTATCTCAAGCAGGTGGACGATTACAGCGCGGCGAATGGGTTCAAGGCGCTGCTGATCGCCCGGCTGCTGCCGCTGGCGCCTTCGGGGATCATCACCGCGGTGGCGGCGGTGAGCCGCATTTCGGCGCGGGATTTTTTCTGGGCCACTTTTCTCGGCAAGCTGCCACCGGTGGTCGTGAAGGTGCTTTTGGGCCACGACATCGTGTTCGCCGGCGAGAATATGACCCGCCTGGTGGCGATCGTGGCGCTGGTGGTGGCGCTGTACGGCTGGCTGTGGTGGCGCAAGCGGGGCCCGAAGAAGGACGGGCAGCCGGAACGGGAGTGAGAGCGGTTCCCTGGGGACGGGGGCCGCTTATTTTTTTGCCGTTCCGCCCGGAGAAGGGGGGGAGGCGCATTCCCGGCGCTGGTTGTAACATCTTGCGCAAAGTTTCCATAAGATATATACAGAAAAGCATAAAGGAGGCTGTTTGCCATATGGATACTCCGCTGCATTGTTTCTGCAACCGCGAGCTAGCGGCCGAGCTTCGCAGCTTGAGGGACCGCAACGTGCTGCTGCTGCTTATCGACGGATCGTCGGTTTTCGGTCGTCTGGGCAGGCTTGAGGACCGCGTCATTACCGTGCTGCCGGCGGTGAGCATCGTGGGGGTGACGGCGGTGAGGTTCCGCCCGCCCAACCCGACATTGCCGGGGGTCGATATTCTCGTGAGCGAGTTCCTCGTCGATGTGTGCAATATCGCGATCATCGTCGAAGGACCGTTCGTTTTCCCGCCCGTCAGCGAGACGGGCAAGCTGGTGTCCGGCGGCAAGTACTGCGGCCAACAGACGAAGGCGGGTAAGGGCATGATCCGCCAGCAGAGCGAATTGATCGAAGAGTTGGAGGAACTGGAGGGACAGAATGTCGGCGTTGTCATCATCGGCGGCTGGGTGATCGGCGGCCAGCTCGGCGAGGTTTTCGACTGTGTGGCCTTGTTCGGGCCGGGGACCACGGCGGCGCCGCTGCTGATAACCATCGGGGCGGTGAACGTTTTCGGGCCGGCGCTGGTTGGCGGTGTCCTGCCGATGGTGGGGACGTTTCGCGCCTGGGTCAATCTCCTGGCCCTTACCGGGCTGCTGCTGCCTTAGGTTTAAAGGGCGAACCGCCGGTCGTACGCCGGCGTTTTTTTTTGCCCCGCGAACACGTTTGATGGTATTTGTTAGTTTCCGATAAAATTTCGTGCAGGGATAATATGGGCGACGGCGAATTACACTAATCAAAACTAATGGGGAGGAAACAATAATATGCCGATAGTGCAAATCGACTGGGTCGAGGGCCGCACCATCGAACAGAAGCGGGAACTGGCCGAGAAGGTTACCGCGGCTGTCGTGGAGGCCGGCAAGTGCCCGCCCGAGGCTGTGACGATCATTATCCGCGACCAGCCGAAGACGAATATCGCCAAGGCCGGCACTTTGATGGCCGATAAGAAGTAACAATGCTGACAGCCCGTTCCGCGGTGGCGGACCGGGCTGTTTTACCGAGGGGGACGCAAGGATGAAGGTGTTTCAGTTCGCCGCCGTTCTAGAGGCGCAGATCCGCCAGGAGGTGGAGGTGGTGGTGGCGCAGTCGCCGCCCGGGTTGCAGGCGGTGGTTACGGCTGTGGGCGCGTTCCAGGCGGGGATCGAGCTGCTGGTCGACCGGGCCCAGTATGTGGATGTGGACAGCGGCCGTTATCCGGAGGTGAACGCCGCCGCGCTGCTGGGGCCGGACAGCGTCTGGCAGGAGGCCACGGCCAAGCTGGGCGCTTCCGACGAAGCGACGGTCGTCGGGCTGGCGTCGCTGTGGTTTTTGATCGTGCTGACGGAGAAATCGGGCCAGTATTATCAGCAGGCGGCACTGAACAGCGCCCATCCGGCGACCAGGCTGTTCTTCAGTTCGCTGGCCGAGGTGAAGGGGATGCTGCGGCGCCGTCTCGACGGCCTGCTGCGTCAGTTGTACAACGCGGCCTGGACGCAGGTGGGGTTCGCGCCGTTCGTGCTGGGGAAGGATTAACCCTGGTGATACACCACCCCGTACCCGCCGTGCGGGTATGAGAATTCGACGGCGCCGTGCGGGCAGGCCAGCCGGCAGGCGCCGCATTCGACGCATTGCTTGTAGCGGACGAGCACGGGGTGGCCGGGAATGTTGTCCCACGTGAAGACGCCGGAGGGGCAGACGCGGAGGCAGTTTTTGTCCGGGCAGCGGCGGCACTTGTCCTGGGCGGCGATGACGACGTGTTGCCAGTTATCGTCGGGCCGGAATTCGATGAGGGCGACTTTGGCCTCGAGCTTGCTCATCCTTTGACCACCTTGAGGACTTGCCAGATGTCGGCGGCGATTTTGGCGACCGGCTGAAGGCTGGTGACTTTGCGCCAGATGAATTTGCGCTTGGTCTTGATGGGCATGGGGTAGGCGCGGGCCATCTGGTAGGCGGCCTCGTTGGCCATGCGGCTGTAAAGGTCGAAGAGGTAGGGCCTGTCGCGCTGGAGGGCCGCCGCTTTGGCGTTGGCCCGCATGTTCTGGAGGATGAAGCTTTCGTCGAGGAGGGTGCGGTAGAGGGAGAGCTTGCGGGCCGAGAAGTCGCGGCTCTTTTTCGCTTCGTAGGCGGCTCTGGCGGCGTAGAAGCCCGACCACATGGCGAGGTTGATGCCGTGGATGCCGTTGACGAGCGAGGCGGCGTCGCCGGCGATGAGGAGCCCCGGGTGCACGAGGGGCGGGATGGCGTGGTAGCCGCCTTCGGGAATCATGGCGGCGCCGTATTCGGTGGTTACCCCCCCGGCCAGGAGAGGCTGGATGCGGGGGTGTTTTTTTATGCGCTCGAGGAGGTCGCCGGGGCTGAAGCCGCCGGCGGCGAAGGCGCTGACGGCCATGCCGGCGCTGATGTTGATGCCGTCGTGGAAGGTGTGGAGGGAGCCGGTGCCGTTATAGCCGGCGGTGGGGTAGCCGATGAGGCCGATGGCGGCGCCCTGGCCGGGGGGGAGGCCGAAGCGGTCCTCGATGGTTTCGGGGGGGAGAGCGATGGTTTCTTTGGCGTATAGGGAGAGGTTCTGCGCCGTGACGCGGGGTATGAGGCCGGCCCGTTCGGCGAGGAGGGAGTTGGCGCCGTCGGCGAGGAGGACGATATCGGCGAGGTAGCAGGCGCTCTGGGGCGGGGATATGCGGACGCCCACGGCCTGGCCGCCCTCGAGGAGGACGTCGGCGACATGCTGGCCGAGGAGGAGGGTGGCGCCGGCGGCGACGGCTTTGGCGGCCAGCCAGGCGTAAAGGTTTTTGCGTTTGACGGCCAGGCGGTTGTAGGGGGCCGCGGCCAGGCGGCCGCTGGTGAACCCGGCGGTTACGGCCGAGTCGTCGCTGAGCCACCAATAGTCCAGGCGGGTGACGATGCGCTCGTAACGGAATTCTTCCCAGAAGTTGGGGAAAAGGTCGTGGGCCTGCTCGGCGATGATGGCGGCGCCGCCGCACGTCTTGGCGCCGGGGAAGGGGCCGCGCTCAAGAAGCAGCACGTCTAGGCCGTCGCGGGCCATGAAGTAGGCGGCGCTGGTTCCCGCCGGCCCGGCCCCGACGACGACGGCGTCGTATTTGCGCGGGGCAGGGGCGTCGGGGGTCGCCTCAGCCCGTGTCGCCAGTTTATGCGGTTTTTTGGTTTTGAACCATTCGCTGATCATCGCGCTGTTATCCAGTCCGTTGTTATTGCTGCCGTATTATAAGTAATGGCCGGCGCTATTCTAGTTTTTGCACCGCGGCCGGTATTCATGCCACCGGCAGCCGCATACCGGCCCGGCGGCGAGGATAGGGGCGCATGCCTGGGGCAGGCGGCGTTTATTAGCCGGCAGGGCGGACGGGCGGCCTTGTCCGTCGAGATTTTATGATGTAATATTATGACCTGTGCCTAATCTCCCATGCGGGAGAGCGGGGGAACCGAGTTAGTGGGGTGAATCCGTCATATGACGGTAGGGTCTTACCTTTTCATCCGAACCCGTCAGCTAACCCCGTCGGCACGTTAGAAAGGGGTGTTTAAAATGAAAAACATCAACAAGATTATTGTATGTTCCGTCACTATGCTGGCACTCGCGCAGGGCGCGGCGGCGCCGATGGCGTCGGCGGCTTTAGGCGAGCGCGAACTGGCGCCGGGCGCCGAGGGCGACGATGTTCGTCAGCTCCAGGCGACCCTGGCCGAAAAGGGCTACGGCACCGGCGACCGGGACGGCGTGTACGGCAGCCGTACCGCCGCGGCGGTGCGGAAGCTGGAGAGGTCGCTCGCGATCAAGGCGGACGGTGTCGCCGACATGGGCGTCATCACGGCGCTGACCGGCAAGAGCGCGGCCGTTAAGCAGGGCGCGGTGCCCGATAACCACAAGCGCGTGCTCGACATCGTCGCGACCGCGTATGCCCCCGGCCCGCACGACAACGGCAAGTGGGGCAGTCTGACCCACCTCGGCACCCAGGTGCGCCCCGGCATCATCGCCGTCGATCCGCGGGTTATCCCGCTCGGTTCACGGGTGTATATCGAGTTCGCCGACGGCCACGGCGTGTACGCGACCGCCGAGGATACCGGCGGCGCCATCAAGGGCAACCGTATCGACATCGCCATGCGGACCGTAACCGAAGCATACGAGTTCGGCATGCAGAAGGTCAAGGTATATGTGCTGTAAAGGCGGCCTGAGAGGCCCGGGAGGAATCCCGGGCCTTTTTCCTTTTAGCTGACGCAAGAAAGCCCGCGTGCCTTATACAGGCAGGGGGCTTTTTGTCGTCCGGGCGAGGTAGGAGTTTGCCGCCGGGCCGGCGAAGGAATTGGTATGATCGGCTAAACCGGGGCTTTGGGGGCTGCTATGGACAACGGGGCGCGGAAAAAACTGCGGGAGACGGTGGCAACGCTACGGCGGGCGGTGGAGGACGGGCTGGGCGAAACGGCCGGGGAGCAGGCGTGGCATGCCGGGATGACGCTGGCCCTGGAGGCGGCGATGGCGGCCCGCGGCGTAACGGGGCCGGCGCCCGCCTTTTTCGGCGCCGCGCGGCGTTTGCCGCCGGCGGTCGCGGAGCGCGGCCGCAGCCTGTTGGCCGGCTGCGGGGAATTGCTCGGGGAACCCGCCGCGCTCGGCTGGCTGCACCAGTTCTGGCACAGCGGCGAGCGGGCCGGCTTGGCCGGCCGGACGCGCGGCGACCAGTGCGCGAAGATCGGCGCCGGGACGGTCGTCCCCGCCACCCAGGTATATAGCGAGGATTATATGGTGGCTTTCCTGGCGGAGAATTCACTCGGCGCGCTGTGGCTCGCCGGCCGGCCGGATTCGGCGCTGGCGGCCGGGTGGCGCTATCTCGTGCGCCGGCCGGCCGCGAAGGCCGGGCGGGTGCGCCGGGCGAGGGAACTGACGGTTTGCGACCCGGCCTGCGGGGCGGGTAATTTTCTGCTGGCGGCGTTCGATCTGTTGCACGGGATGTACCGCGAGGAGGGGGCCGGCGACCCGGCGGCGGCTTGCGCGGCGATCGTGAACGGCAATCTTTTCGGGGCTGATATCGACGGGCGGGCGGTGGCGGTCGCCCGCGCCGTTTTGTGGCTGCGCGCCAAGGAGAGGGCGCCGGCCCTCGAACTCGCCGCGCTGCCTGGCTTGTACGCCAATATCGTGGCGGCCGGCGAGCGGGACGGCGAGCTGGGAGCGCTGCTGACGGCGGCGGACGCCGGCGAGCCGCTGGGCCGGCTGCTGGGGCGGCGATACGCGGTGGTGCTGACCAATCCGCCTTATCTGGACAAGCGCGATTACGCCGCGACGGTGCGCGCGTATCTCAGGCGGCATTACGCCGCCGGCGCCGGCAACCTGTATGCGGCCTTCATCCTGCGCTGCCTCGCGCTGGCCGAGGAGCGCGTGGCGATGGTGACGCCGCAGACGTTTCTCTATATCCGCAGTTACGCGAAGCTGCGCGACGAGATTTTCAGCCGGACCGCGATCCGCACCCTGGCCCACCTGGGGCTGGGAGCGTTCGCCGATGCGGTGGTGGATGCGGCGCTGTTCGTGCTGGCCGTGGACGGGGACGCGGCCGAAGAGGGGGTTTATTTCAAGCTGCTGGCGGCGCCGCGGAAGGCCGAGGCGCTGGCGGCGGCGGTGCGGGGCCATAACGCCGACGAGCGTCGGCCGGAGGTGTTCGTGCGGACGGCGGCCGAGGCGACGGCCCTGCCCGGCGGGCCGCTGGCCTACTGGCTGGGGGACGGGCTGCGGACGGTGCTGGCGGGAGCGCGGCCGCTCAGGGAAGCAGCCGATATCGTGCTGGGAATGAAGACGGCGGATAACGCGCGGTTCGTGCGCCGCTGGTGGGAGGTGTGGGGGCCGGACGGCGCGGCGGACGGCTGGGCGCCGTACGAGAAGGAGGCGAGCGGCTTCCGGTACGCGCGCCGGCCTGCCCATTACGTGCGCTGGACGGAGGGGGCGCGGCGGTATTACGGCAGCCATTATTCCGCCCAGCTGCCCAACCGGAAATACTGGTTCCGGGAGGGGCTGGTGTACGGTCTGATAAGCAGCAAGTCGTTCACGGCCAAGCTGCTGCCGGCCGGCTGCATGACCGACATGGCGGCCAGCTGCGTTTTTCCGCGCGATCCGCAGGACGCGGCTTTTCTGCTCGGCCTCCTGAACGCCAAGGTCTATCAGGGGCTGTTGAAGATGTTCAATCCGACGGTGAATTATCAGCCTGGCGATCTGCAGCGCCTGCCGCTGCCGAATGTGCCGGCGGCGACGCGGGAAGAGATCGGCAGGCTGGCGCTGGTGGCCGCCGCGGCGGCGGGCGAACTGCGGGCGGCGGAGATCACCGACCCGGGTTATCGCTTCGCGCCGGCCGAGTGCCTGCCGCTGGCGGCCAGACTGCCGCTGCGGGCGGGGCGGCTTTGGCTGGCAGCGCTGCGCCAGATGCTGGCCGCCGCCGCCATTGACCGGCTGCTGGCGGATACGTTGGCCCTGCCGGCGCCCGAAGCGAAGGCACTGATCGACGAACTCGGCGGCTCCCCGGACGAGTGGCCGGCGCTGGCCGGTTACGATAAACTGCCGCCGGAGCTGGCGGACGACGGGCTGCCGCCGCCGGATGAGGTCCGTGCGTGCGGCCGGGCGGAGCTGGCAGCCGCGAACGAGCGCCTGAGGGTGCTGTACCGGGACGGACCGATGCACGGCCAACTGCCGGAGGAATTTTTCGCGGGATTAGTGGCACAAATGCGATTGCATCCAATAACAGTATACGGCCTGTTGAGTATCGGCGTCGGCAGGGAGGGCTGGCGGTGCCCGCCTCTGGAGAAGGAACTGGCGATGGACTTCGTCAGCGTGGCGGTGCTGTCGCTGCTCGGCCATGGCTGGCCGGGGCAGGCGGCCGCGGCCGGGCCGGGGGTTATGACGCTGGCGGCGGTGCGGGGGACGCTGGATGTTTATGAAGGCCTGGCGGCCGATTTTGCCGCCTTGACCGGCGTAACGCTCGACCGTTGGCTGGCCGGGAGTTTTTTCCGCCGCCATGTCGCCCAGTTCAAACGCCGGCCGGTCGTGTGGCAGTTGGCGGGCGGCCCGGACTCCTGCCTGGCGCACTGGCGGCGGGCCGGCGACGCGGCCGCGCGGTGCGGGTTACCCGATTATGCTTTCGAAGCCGCGTGGGGGATAAGGGTCAATGTCGCCCCCCTGCAGGCGGCCGGCGTGCTGGCTGCTCCGGTGCTGGCGGCGGGGGAACTGGCCAGGGCGCTCGGCGACTGGCGTCGCTGCCGGGAGGGAGAGTATTTGCTGTGATAGAAAGCCGGTTTCGTAAAGCGGGCTTTGGGAAAATATTGTCCGGTTGCAGGACAAGTATTACGCGGAAGGATGTGTTTGGCGTGGCAAGAAAAACTGGGACGAAGATTGCTATCGTGTTTTTTACTATATTTTCGATCGTGGCGGCGGTGCAGCCGACATCGGCCGCCGGTCCAGGCCCAATCATTGACGATGTGCCCGCCCGCGTGGAAACGCTTGAGTCGCAGGTGGGCAACCTGAGTGTCCGGACCGACAGAGCAGGCGCCATGGCGTCGGCGTTCAGCTCGCTGACGCCGCTGCCATATGACGCGAGTTCGCCGGTCCAGTTTCTCCTCGGCGGGGGCAGCTATGCCGGTCAGCCGGCGATGGCGGCCGGTCTGGCCTTTGCCGTGAACGATTCGATGGCGATTAATATCGGCATCGCCCTGAGCGGCGGCGAAAAAATGGGCCGCTTCGGCGCGGCCTGGAAACTTGGGCAAGGGGCGAAGGCGGAGACGGCCGCCGGCATAAATGGCGGCGCGGTGAAGGCTCTGGAGGCGAGGCTGCAGAGGCAGGAGGCTCAGATCAGGGAACTGACGGCGCAGAACTTGAGGATGCAGGAACAGTTGGACAGGCTGATGTGCCTGATGGAGAAAGGGGGCAATTGATAAACGCCGGGTGTTCAGCAACGGCCGTAGACAGGTTCGCCGTTGATGAACACCTGCTCTATTTTGGTGGCGACGGCGAAGGGGTCGCCGTCGAAAATGACGAGGTCGGCGTCTTTGCCAGCGTCGAGGCTGCCGATCCGGCTGGCGACGCCGATGATTTCCGCAGCGCTGAGGGTGATGGCCCTCAGGGCGACATCGGCCGGCAGTCCTTCGCGGATGGCGAGGGCGGCTTCGAGGCGGAGGCCGCCGATCGGCAGGAAGGGGTGGTCGGTGATGAGGGCGACTTTGACGCCGGCGGCGTGGAGGATGGCCGGCGTGCGGTAGGTGCGGTCGCGGAGCTCGACTTTGACGCGGGCAGTGATGGAGGGGCCGACGGCGGCGGGGACGCCGCGGGCGGCGATCACGTCGGCGATTTTGTGGCCGGCGGTGGCGTGCTCGAGGGTGAGGCGCAGGTTGAATTCGGCGGCGATCCTGAGGGCGGTCGCGATGTCGTCGGCGGCGTGGGCGTGGGCCCGCAGGGGAATTTCGCCACTCATCACCCGGGCGAGGGTTTCGAGCCGCAGGTTGCGTTCAGCCGGCGGTTTTTTCGCGTAGTCCCGGGCGGCGACGAGATTTTCGCGGATGAGGCCGGCGACGGTCATGCGGGTGGAGGGGGGCTTGCCTTTGCCGCCGTACGTTTTGATGGGGTTTTCACCGAAGGCGATCTTGACGCCGGCCGGCTGGCGGAGGACCATGTCGTCGATGATGCGGCCGCGGGTCTTGATGGCGACGCTCTGGCCGCCGATGACGTTTTCGCTGCCGGGGGTGGAGATGATGGCGGTGACGCCGCCGCCGACGGCGTCTTCCAGCCCTTCGTCCTCGGGGTTGACGGCGTCGAGGGCGCGGAGGTGAGGGCAGACCGGGTCGGCAATTTCGTTTTTGTCGACATGGGCGTCGCCGACCCCTTCCTCGGCGATGCCGAGGTGGGTGTGGCAGTCGATGAGGCCGGGGGTGACGATTTTGCCGGCCGCGTCGAGGATGCGGGCGTCGGCGGGGACGGGCAGATGCCGGCCGACGGCGACGATTTTGCCGCCTTCCAGCAGGATAACGGCGCCCTCCAGTGTGCCTCGGCTGACGGTGTGGACGGTTGCGCCGCGGATTGCCAGCATTTTTGCACCTCCAGGTGAGCATGATAAGTTTAGTGTGGGGGCGGGAGACGGTTTGTATCCGCGCCCGGCGAACGGCGGCGGGGAAATTTTCGCCACAGGGACAAAAAGGGTGGATTCGTCCGGTTAGTTATGGTATTATATTCAAAATACGTGTAGACAAATGATGAAAGGAGTAACCCGCAATGTTCGACGACAAGTTCGGCCCGGAAGGCTTGACCTTCGACGACGTTCTCCTTGTCCCCAACCGCTCGGAGATTTTGCCTCGGGATGTCGATGTTACAACTTATCTTACCAGGAACGTCAAACTCAATATC
>JALHDI010000207.1 GCA_022839045.1 Sporomusaceae bacterium | reverse complement strand
CATTAAAGCCTTCACCCCTTAGCCCATTTTCACGGCAACCTACGCAGCAACACATGGCAGGAAACGATAAAATGCGAAAAAGAAGCAAGGTTTATACTGGCTTGCATAACCTTGCTCTTTTTAGCTGATGAAAAAGTCCATCCTCCACTATATTACTATTTCCTGCCAAACCGCAGAATATACCGGTCGCAGCCGATAAATTTCTCGCGCAGGAAAATACGTACCGCATTTTAAAATGTTATCATATGGACCAGACCCTGTCAAGTAACAATTACCCAAAAATGAGAAAACTATCCTAAAAAAAGCGGAGAGCATCGTCGATGCCCTCCGCGCAGGACCTAAGCTTTCTTACTTGATGTCGACAGAAGCGCCGGCTTCGGTCAGCTTGGCTTTGAGAGCTTCGGCGTCGGCCTTGGAGATCTTCTCCTTGACAGGCTTGGGAGCGCCGTCGACCAGATCCTTGGCTTCCTTCAGGCCCAGGCCGGTAACTTCGCGGACGACCTTGATAACGTTGATCTTGGCAGCGCCGGCGCTGGTCAGGATAACGTCGAACTCGGTCTGCTCTTCGGCGGCCGGAGCGGCAGCGGCGGCACCGGCGGCGGGGGCGGCGGCCACGGCCACGGGGGCGGCGGCGCTAACGCCGAATTTCTCCTCGAGGGCCTTGATAAGCTCAGCCAGCTCGAGAACGGTCATCTTTTCAATAGCTTCCATGATTTGCTCTTTGTTCATTATGAATACCTCCAATACTTTCTTAAAGTTGATTTAAAATCGGGTTATCAGGCACTAGCCTCTTTTTGTTTGCGGATGGCTTCCAGAGCGTAAACCAGATTGCTCGGCACGCCGTTAAGCACCCGGACGAAGCCGGCGATCGGCGCCTGCATCGTACCCAGCAGGGTAGCGACGAGCACCTCGCGCGACGGCAGGGTGGCCAGCGCCTTAACGCCGCCCACGTCGATAACCTTGCCTTCCACCAGGCCGGCCTTGATCTCCAGCGCCTGCAGCTTGTTCTCCCGGATGAAATCGGAGAGAATCTTGGCGGGAGCCACCGGGTCGGTCTCGGACAGCGCGATGGCCGTCGGGCCTTCCAGATACTTGTCGAGGCCTTCGATACCGGCATCCTTGGCGGCAAAGCTGGTCATGGTATTCTTGACGACGCGGTACTCCACGCCAGCCTCGCGCAGCTTGCGGCGCATCTTGGTATCCATCGCCACGGTAAGGCCGCGGTAGTTGGTCAGCACGGCGCCCTTGGTGGCGAGCAGCTTATCCTTAAGCTCGCTGACGACCGCTTTCTTCTCGGTCAAAACTGCCTTTTCCTGTTCCACAAAACACACCTCCTCGCTGATAACATCCAAAACTAAAAGGCGACCTGCCGGCGGTAAACACCGGAGGTCGCCATGGCAAAGCCAATAAGCGCGGGACTCCGGCCTCGGCGGGCGGGGTAAACCCCCATTACACATTTCTGTACCTGCTGTCTACAGCCTTACAATACCGGCTGTTTAAAATGTCATTCTGCTGCGTTGCTCCTCAAAGCGCTTGCTTGCGTACGTTTCGAGTACGCGGCGCGGCGCGCTTTTCCGGTGCGCCTTGCATAATGGCCATTTTAAATCAGCCTTAAGTTTTTAGGGTCAGCCTCTTATTTATACTACACTTTCAAGGCTTTGTCTACTCTTTTTTGCCGCCTTGGGCTTTGAGCGGGTTGACCTTCACGCCGGGGCCCATCGTCGTCGCCAGGGTGATGCCCTTGAGGTACTGGCCCTTGGCCGCCGCCGGCTTGACCTTGATCAGCGTATCCAGCAGGGTGTAGAAGTTGCCCGCCAGTTTGTCGGCGTCGAACGAAACCTTGCCGATCGGCGCATGAATGTTGCCCGCCTTGTCGGTACGGTATTCGATCTTACCGGCCTTGATTTCTCCTAAGGCGCGGGTGATATCCATCGTCACCGTACCCACCTTGGGGTTCGGCATCAGGCCCTTGGGACCGAGGATCTTGCCCAGCTTGCCCACCATACCCATCATATCGGGGGTGGCCACCGCCACATCAAAATCCGTCCAGCCGCCCTGGATCTTCTCAACCATATCCTCGGCGCCGACGAAATCGGCTCCCGCCGCTTCCGCCTCCTTGGCCTTCTCGCCCTTGGCGAACACCAGCACCTTCTTGGTCTTGCCGGTGCCGTGAGGCAGAACGACCGCGCCGCGGACCTGCTGATCGGCGTGCTTGGGATCGACCCCAAGCCTTACCGCCACCTCGACCGTCTCGTCGAACTTGGCGCTGGCGGTCTTCTTGACGATCTCCACAGCCTCTTCCGGGTCGTAGAGCTTATTCTTCTCAATCAGCTTGAAAGCCTCAGCGTATTTTTTACCGTGTTTCGGCATTGGTAAATCCTCCTAAAAAATAATGTGGTGATAGCGGATAAACCCTCCCACATCGTCCTCGGCTACAATCAGCCTCGAACTAGGCAGCACCGTCGATTACTCGACGATGTCGATGCCCATAGAACGCGCCGTGCCTTCGATCATCCGCATAGCGGCTTCAACGCTGGCGGCGTTAAGATCCTGCATCTTGGTCTCGGCGATTTCGCGCACCTTGGCCCGCGAAACCTTGGCGACCTTCTTCTTGTTCGGCTCGCCCGACGCCGTCTCGATACCGGCGGCC
>JALHDI010000206.1 GCA_022839045.1 Sporomusaceae bacterium | reverse complement strand
GAGGCTGCTGGAGAACATGACCGGCGGCACGGCGCTGGCCGAGGCGATGCACGGCGCCGGCTCGCCCCAGGCGATGCGGGTGATGCTGTACCGCGAGGCCAACCTGGAGCACAAGAAGAGCCTGGCCAGGAAGCTGGCGAAAATCCAGCCTTAACGGCATGAAGGCCCGCTTTCCGGCGGGCCTTTGTTATAGTAATAAAAGATAATTATTATTTGATGATATTTTATCAAAATAGTTACCGAACCATGGAGGGGAAAGCGCGGTTGTGTCGAAGAAAGGGAATATAAGGCAAAGAATAGCTGCGATAACCAAGGGAGGTTTTAGCGATGATTAAATGGCGGGATGAATTCAACACCGGAGTGGAGAACCTCGACGCCCAGCACCGGCGGCTGTTCGAGATCGCGAACGAGGCGTACGGGCTACTGAAGAACGACCTGCGGGTGGACAAGTACGACGATATCGTCGCCATTCTGACCGAGCTGCGCGAGTACACCGAATATCATTTCAGAACCGAGGAAGAGTATATGATGAGCATCGGCTACAAGAAGTTCCTGTCCCACAAGGCGGAGCACGCCGATTTCATCGCCAAGATCGCCGAGGTGGACCTTAATAAGGTCGACGCCAACCAGGACGAGTACCTGCGGGCCACGCTGGACTTCGTTTGCGACTGGATAACGGGGCACATCCTCGGGCGGGACAAGCTGTACGCGACGCCCTGAGCCGGGGCCGGCCCAGACAGCGGGGACAAAAAGGCCGCCAAGATTATCTGGCGGCTTTTTGTTTTATCCGTATAGTTTTTTCAATAACCAGGCCATGTTCTCGCCGAGGTTCTTCATGTTGGCGAGGCCCTCGGCGTCCTGGGCCACTTCGCCGATGTTGCGGCCGTACCCCATGTTCCAGTAGGTCGAGCCGACGAGATACATTTCCTTGCTGTGGAGGAAGTGGGTGAGGGTGTCGAAGGCTCCGACCGCGCCGCCGCGCCGGGCGGCTACCACCGCGGCGCCGACCTTGTGCCTGAAGAGGCCTTTGTTGGCGGACAGCACCATGCTGGCCCGGTCGATGATCTGTGCGGTCGCGCCGGCGGCATAGACGGGCGAACCGAGGATTATCCCCTCGGCGGCGGCCATTCTGGCGAAGCAGTCGTTGAAGAAGTCGTCCGTGATCGCGCAGCGGGTGTTTTTCTGCGCCAGACAGGCGTAGCAGGCGGTGCAGCCTCCGAGAGGCTGGCCGGCGAGTTGGATCAGCTCGGTTTCGATGCCCCGGGCGTTCAGCTCGGCTAAGACCGCGTTGAGCAGGAGCGCCGTGTTGCCGTCTTTGCGGGGGCTGCCGTTGATGGCGACGACTTTCATGGTATCTCATCTCCCGTGTTCGTTTGTGCCGTACTCCGGCGTAAAGCCGCTTAAAAAGTTTTTCGCCTGCGACGGGGAATTTCCTTCCGCCGGGTTGGCGGGGTCAGGTTTTTGCGGGGAGGACACGCCGGCGAGAAGGTATTCGGCCTGCGAGCACGAAATTTCTTTTGTATGGCAAGCCGTCGTATCAGGCGCGGCCATAGCGGATACCGGCTTGCGCCGGGAGGGATGCTATGGCTGGCGGATGTCGGGGGAGGCCGGCAGGCGGCCTGGCCGTGAAGCGGGAATTGAGGAGGAGATAATGTGGACAAAACAAAAATAACCATCCCCCAAGTCCGGCAGTATAAAGAGCAAGGCAAGAAAATCAAGATGATCGTCGCTTACGATTATCCTTTCGCGGCGCTTATCGACAGATCGGACGCCGAGATGATCCTCGTCGGCGATTCGCTGGGCATGGTGGTGCTGGGGTACGATACGACCGTCCCGGTCAACATGGAGGAGATAATCTATCACTTGCGGGCGGTGAGAAGGGCGGCCAAAAACACGATGGTCGTCGCCGATATGCCGTTCATGTCGTATATCAACGTGGATGAGGCGATCCGCAACGCCGGCCGCCTGATGAAGGAGGGGGCCGACTGCGTCAAGCTGGAGGGCGGCCTGCCGATGGTGGATAAGGTGAAGGGGATCGTCGACGCCGGCATTCCGGTTATGGCCCATATCGGCCTGACGCCGCAGACGGTGTCGATGCTGGGCGGCTTCAAGGTGCAGGGCAAGGATGCCGCGTCGGCCGAACGGATGCTGCTGGAGGCCAGGGAGCTCGAGGGGGCGGGGGCGTTCGCCGTGCTGCTGGAATGCGTGCCTTCGCCGCTGGCTAGGCTGATAACCGCCAAGCTGGGCGTTGCGACGATCGGCACCGGCGCGGGCGCCGACGTGGACGGGCACTGTCTGAACGCTTACGACCTGACGGGGATTTTCGAACGGTTCGTACCCAAGTTCGTCAAACAGTACGCCCAGGTCGGGCCGCAGATGCTCGACGCCTTCAACGCCTACTGCCGGGAGATCGACAACGGCGAGTTTCCGGCGCAGCAGCATTGTTTCACGATGAAGGAAGAAGATTTGAAGAAATTGCGGTAAGCCTGCCGTTATTTGCATGCCCGGCGGCGTCGGCGATGGACGGCGCGGCGTTCAGAAATATAATTGCGAGCGAAAGTGAGGAGGCAATCAAAATGGCAAAAAAAAGTATTCTCGACTTCCGTGCCATGGTGGTGAAGGGTGAAAAAATCGTCTACCTGACCGCCTACGACTACCTTA
>JALHDI010000205.1 GCA_022839045.1 Sporomusaceae bacterium | reverse complement strand
GTTTGCCGACTAGGTGGTCGGAGGGAGTGATGAGGAGGAGTTCTTGTTCGTCCGCGCCGAGGATATCAAGGCAGTAGCGGGCGGCGAGGGCGACAGCGGAGGTGGTGTTGCGGCCGACGGGCTCGAGAAGGATGTGGGCGGCGCCGGCGCCGCAGACGGCGAGCTCGGACCGGACATGGTGGAGATGGTCGTGGTTGGTGACGATTATGATATCGCTAGCGGCCGCCAGCGGCAGGAAACGGGTGACCGTCTGCGCCAAAAGGGATAACGGGCCGTCTATCTTGAGAAACTGCTTGGGGTAGTTGGCCCGCGACAGGGGGAACAGCCTGGTGCCACCGCCGCCGGCAAGGATGATGATTTTCATCGGTCATCTCCTCCGCGTTTTCGAAACTGTATTAGTTATATGAATTAGTTCGTGGCTTTAAACCCTTATCCTGCCTGATGATGGATAAACTGAGGACCATGCGGCATAGCCCGCATGGTCCTCAGTTTATCAAAAGATGCTACTTGAGACTTTCCCAAGTCTGGCGGATAGTCTGTGCGATTTCTTCGGCGGACAGGCCATATACGCCGCGCAGGTATTCCTGGTCGCCGACAACGCTGGAGAAGCCGGCTTCGAGGCCGATGATCTTGAGCGCGGCCTTCGCGCTGGGCAACTGGGCGATGGTTTCGGCGACGGCGCCGCCCAGGCCGCCGACAACGCTGTGTTCTTCGACGGTGACGATGAGTTTGGCGGTGCGGGCCGCCTCGGCAATGGCCTCGCAGTCGAGCGGCTTGACGGTGTGCATGCTGTAGAGGGCGACGTCGAGGCCGGTGGTTATGAGAGCCTCGCGCGCGTCGGCGGCTTGTTTGAGGATGCCGCCGGTGGCGATGATGGCGATGTCGCTGCCGGAAAACAGACGGATGGCCTTGCCGACGGTGAATTCGATCTCGCCCTGGTGGACGCGAGGTTCGCCGCCCCGCCCGAGGCGCAGGTAGCAGGTGCCGGGAAGAGCGGCGATGGCGCGGGTAGCGGCGGCGACTTCGGCCGGGTCGCCGGGGGCGATGACGGTGATGTCGGGAAGGGCCCGCATGATGGCGATGTCTTCGGTGGCGTGATGGGTTATGCCGAGGGAGCCGTAGGCGAACCCGCCGCCTATGGCGACCACTTTGACGGCCGCGCCGTGATAACAGGCGTCATTTCTGATTTGCTCAAGGCAGCGGAGGGTGGGAAAGTTTGCTATGGAGTAGGTGAAGACGGTTTTGCCTTCAAGGGCCATGCCGGCGGCGAGGCCGGTCATGTTCTGCTCGGCGACGCCGGCGTTGACGAACTGGGCCGGCAGATCGGTCCAGAATTTCGTAAGCACCCCGAAGCCGAGGTCGCCGGTAATGAGCATGATGTCGCGGTCGTTTTTGGCAAGGTCGGTAAGGGTGCGGATGAATTCGTCACGCATCAGCAGGACCTCCTAACTCCGCCATGGCCCGCTCGTATTCCTCGCCCTGGGGGGTGCGGTAGTGCCAGAGGACGCTGTTTTCCATGAACGATACGCCTTTACCCTTTGTTGTATGGGCGATGACGCAGGTGGGGGAGCCCGCGGATGCCGGGTTGACGTCAAGAGCGGCGGCGAGGGCTTCGTGGTCGTGGCCGTCGGCTTCGATGACCCGCCAGCCGAAGGTCCGCCATTTATCGGCGAAGGGCTCGAGACGCAGCGTTTCTTCGACCGGCGCCAGACTCTGGATTTTATTGTAGTCGATGACGGCGACGAGGTTGGCGAGGCGGTGGTGGGCGGCGAACAGGATGGCCTCCCAGTTGGAGCCTTCGTCGCATTCGCCGTCGCTCAAAAGGACATAGACGCGGTGTTTGCGGCTGTCGAGGCGTGCGGCGTAGGCCATGCCGGTGCCTACGGACAGGCCGTGGCCGAGGGAACCTGTTGACAGTTCGACCCCGGGGATGCCTTTGTGGGATACATGGCCTGAGAGCTTGCTGCCGTTGGCGTAATGGAGCTTGAGCTGATCGGCCGGGAAGAAGCCGCGTTCGGCGAGGGCGGCGTAAACCCCGGCGCCGGCATGGCCTTTGCTGAGGATAAAGCGGTCGCGGTCGGGCCAGCGGGGCTCTTCCGGTTTTACCGCCAGCACGCGCCCGTAGAGGACTGCCACGATGTCGGCCATCGACAGCACGGCTGCCACGTGGGAGCTCTTGCCGAGGTTGGTCATGGTGACGGCGTGGCGGCGTATTTTCAGGGCCAATTCACGTGTATCCAATAAGCTATCCCCTTGTTAGAAATTCCCCAGGTTGGCGGCTACGGCGTGGAGGGTCTCCCATTTCTTGCAGTAGCAGAAGCGAACCTGGTTGATGCCTTTGCTGCGCTCGGAATAGAAGGACGATCCTGGCACGGTGGCGACGCCGGCCACTTCGATGAGCTTGCGGCTGAAGGCGAAATCGTCGTCGGCGCCGAGTTTTTTGTTAAGGTCCTGGATGCCGGCGAGGATGTAGTAAGCTCCCTTGGGTGGCGAGCATTCGAAGCCGGCCTGGACGAGGACGTCGTAGAGGAACTGGCGGGCCTCGGCGTAGTGGCTCTGGAGGCCGGCGTAATATTCGGGGGGGAAGGCGAGGGCGGCGGCGGCGGCGTGCTGGAACGGGGTGGGCGCGCCGACGGTGAGGAAGTCGTGGACTTTGCGGATG
>JALHDI010000071.1 GCA_022839045.1 Sporomusaceae bacterium | reverse complement strand
CGGCGTTTGGCGCCTGGCGCGGCGGTGGGGTCGAGCAGCCGCTTTTCGAGGGCGGCGATGAGGTTGCCGATGAGGACGACAGGGTGCCAGCCCGTTCGCGGGTCGCCGATGAGGGTGTCGAGGACGAGGGCGAGGCCGGGCAAGTATTTGGCGGTGCTCAGCATGGCGGGGCACCGAGGATGCGGTAGATCAGGTCCATGTCGAGGTGGGCGCGGACGTGGGCGGCCAGGCGGTCGTAGCTGCGTTCCTTGAGGATGCGGGTGTCGGTTCCGGCTGCCAGGGGCGCGAGGCCCTTGCGGGCGCGGAGGGCGTCGATCACCGCCCGCCGGAAGGTATCGTTGTCGAAGATGCCGTGGATGTATGTGCCCATGACGAGGCCGTCGGCGCGGACCGCGCCGTCGCGTTCGCGGGCGGGGCCGCCGGAGCGGCCGGTGATGGTGAAGGCGGGAGGTGCGGGGGTGAGGAATTCGGTGCGGCCCATGTGGATTTCGTAGCCGGCGAGGTCGCCGGCAGTGAAGGCGAGGCCGAGGAAGGGGTTGGCTTCGCAGGCGGCGGTGACCTGGTGGGTGATCTTGTCGGCGGCGAAGGTGGTGACGCTATCGAGGAGGCCGAGACCGTCGGTCCGGTCGTGGACCGATTCGGTGTGGTCGGGGTCGCGGACTTCGCGGCCGAGCATCTGGTAGCCGCCGCAGATGCCGACGACGGGGGCGCCGGCGGCGGCGAGGCGGGCGATGTCGCGGTCGAAGCCTTGGGCGCGCAGCCACAGGAGGTCTTCGGTGGTGTTCTTGCTGCCGGGCAGGATGACGAGGTCGGGGTTGCCGAGCTGCTGGCCGGCGGCGACGTAGCGGACGGAAACGCCCGGTTCGCCGGCAAGGGCGGCGAAGTCGGTGAAGTTGGAGATTTTCGGCAAGCGGAGGACGGCGATGTCGATGTCGGCCGGCCCTCTCCCCTCCCCTGCCCTGCCCTGCCGCTTGTCGTCGAGGGAGACGGAGTCCTCGTCGTCGATGCCGAGGTCGTCGAGGTGGGGGATGACGCCGACGACGGGTTTGCCGGTCCAGGCGGCGAGGAAGTCGACCGCCGGCCGGAGGAGGGCGATGTCGCCGCGGAATTTGTTGATGATGATGCCTTTGACGAGGTCACGCTCGTCGGGCTCGAGGAGTTCGAGGGTGCCGACGACGGAGGCCAGCGCTCCGCCGCGGTCGATGTCGGCGATGAGCAGCACGGGGGCGGGGGCCAGCTTGGCGATCCGCATATTGACGATGTCGTTGGCTTTGAGGTTGACTTCGGCCGGGCTGCCGGCGCCTTCGATGACGACGACGTCGTAGGCGGCCTGGAGGGCGCGCAGCGAGTTTTCGACGACGGCGAGGAACTCGCGGCTGTAGCCGGCGTGGTACTGGGCGGCCGACATGTTGCCGACCGGGCGGCCGAGGACGACGACCTGGGAGGAGGCGTTGCCGGTGGGTTTGAGGAGGACGGGGTTCATCTCGACCGCCGGCTCCAAGCCGGCGGCCTCGGCCTGGGCCACCTGGGCCCGCCCCATCTCGCCGCCGCTTTTGGTGACGTACGAATTGAGGGCCATGTTCTGGGCCTTGAAGGGCGCGACGCGGTGGCCGTCCTGGCGGAAGATCCGGCACAGGGCGGTGGCGAGGATGGATTTGCCGACGTGGGAGGAGGTGCCTTGGAGCATGATCGTTCTGGCCATAAATTTAGTGCCTCATTCTTGGCAACCGCCTAAAAAGTCCATCTGCGTCGTTGTTCCTCAGAGCGTTTGCTAAAAGTACGCGTCGCGGCGCGCTCTTCCGGTACGCCTTGCATCTGGAGCTTTTTAGGTGGTTGGTATTATATATTGGGGATATTCGTTGCGAGCTTCTTGATATCGACGGGGATGCCGCTGACGACCAAGTACACCTCATCGGCGGCGGCGGCGAGCTGCTGGTTGGCGAGCCCGGCCAGGTCGCGGTATTCGCGGGCCAGGGCGTTGTCGGGGACGATGCCGGCGCCCACTTCGTTGGTGACGAAGACGACGGTGGCGGCGGCGGCGCGGGCGGCGGCGGCCAGTTTGGCGATTTCGCCCGTGATCTGGTTGTGCCGTTCCTCCGGAGTGGCGGGAGCGGCGGGGTCGAGCAGGAGGTTGGACACGTAGACGGTGAGGCAATCGAACAGGACGGCGCGGGCGCCGGCTGCCGCCCGGGCGAGGGCTTCATGGGCGGCCCGGGGGGCCTCGTAGGTCTGCCAGGCGGCGGGGCGCCGGGCGCGGTGGAGGGCGACGCGGGCTGCCATTTCGGCGTCGAGCGTTTCGGCGGTGGCGATGTAGGCCACGGGGACGCCGAGGGCGGCGACGTATTTTTCGGCGAAGGTTGATTTGCCGCTGCGGGCCCCGCCGGTGACGAGGACGATCCTGCCGCTCATTGTTTTCCCCCTCCCGCAGCCCGGAACGCGCGGCACCGGGCGGCGAACAGGGCCGCCGCGGCACGGTTGCCGGCGAAGTGCATGTGGAGATACGAAGCCAGGAGGCTGCCGGCGGCGAAGCCGCCGAGGTAGACATTGCCGGTGCGGATTTTGCGGAACTGGAAAGCCCAGTCGAAGTCGTCGGCCGGGCAGGTCAGTTCCATGCGAGAGAAGTGGAATTCGTGGCCGCGGAGGATGTCGCCGGCGCGGCAGAGGACGTTGTCGCCGAGGGCGGTGGCTTCGACGTAGCCGACAGTCTGCAGGCGGCTTTCCATGCGGCAGACGGCGGGGACGAGGCCGACCATCGGGAAGGAGCGGCCGTCGAAGGCGATGATTTCCTTCGCCATGTACATGAGGCCGCCGCATTCGGCATAGGTGGGCATGCCCCGGCGGACGGCGCGGCCGATGTCTTCGCGGATGGGCTGGTTGGCGGCCAGGCCGCTGAGGAACATCTCGGGGAAGCCGCCGCCGATGATGAGGCCGTCGACGACCGGCAGGGCCTGGTCGCGGAGGGGGCTGAAGGGGACGATTTCCGCCCCGAGTTCCTCCAGGACGGCGAGGCTTTCCGGGTAGTAGAAGGTGAAGGCTTCGTCCCGGGCGACGCCGATGCGCATCGTTTTGGCGGCAGCGGCCGACGGCGCGGGTACGTGGAGCGGCGGCGCGGCGGCGGCGATGCGTAGCAGTCCGTCCACGTCCAGGCCGCGGTCGACGGCCGCCCGCATGAGATCGACGCGCAGGGCGGCTTCCGATTGCTCGGTAACCGGAATGAGGCCGAGGTGACGTTCGCCTACCCCCAGGCTGTCGCTGCGCTGCAGGCAGCCGAAGACGGGCAGGCCGAGCCGGCCGAGGGCTTCGGCGACGATGGCCCGGTGGGTTTCGGAGCCGAGACGGTTGACGATGAAGCCGGCGACGGCGAGCTCAGGGTCGTAGGTGGTGAAGCCGAGGGCGGTGGCGGCGACGCTTTCGCCGGCCGAGCGGGCGTCGAGCACGACGACGACGGGGGCGCCGAGCGCCCGGGCGATGGCGGCGGTGCTGCTGACGCCGCCCCGGCCGCCGTCGAAGAGGCCCATGACGCCTTCGATGACGGCGATGTCGGCCCCGGCGGCGGTTTTGGCGAACAGGGGGACGAGCTCGTCCTCCGGCACCAGCCAGGTGTCGAGGTTGTGGGCGGGCACGCCGCTGGCCAGCTTGTGGTAGCCGGGGTCGATGTAGTCGGGGCCGACCTTGTACGACTGCACGCGGACGCCCCGCCGTCTGAGGACGGCGAGCAGACCGGAGACGATGGTGGTTTTGCCGACGCCGCTATTGGTACCGGCGATGACTATTCTAGGAATCTGCAACTGCTTCATCGGCTTTTCGCCTTTCTTAAACGGTATTACACGGGTCGTTCAGAAACCCCCAGATGCTAGGCAGACCGAGGACGCGACGCGACGCGTACTCGGACGTACGCTAGCAAGCGCCCGCAGGGCTAACAACGCAGATGGGGGTTTATCAACGACCCCCTGGTTTTCAATACTCAATCCCGCGGCGGGCGTCGATGTGTAAATCTTTCATAGGGTGTTTAATGGCGCGGCATTCGACGACGCTGTCGGCGATAGCAACGAGGGCCTCGGGCATATGGCGGCCGGTGAGGACGAGGGTCGTTTCCGGCGGCCGCGAGTTTATGAGGGCGGTGACCTGTTCAAGGCTGAGGAGGCCGCGGCGCAGGGCGTGGCTGATCTCGTCGAGGACGAGGACGGCGGGCCGTTCGTCCCGCAGCATGCGGGCAGCGTAGTCGAGGGCCCGGGCGGCGTAAGGGTTGGCCGTGTCCCGGTTGGCGCGGAAGCATTCGCCGCATTTGCGGCAGGTGGCTTCGCCGCTTCTGATGCGGGCGGCGATAGCGCAGCCGTGTCCGAACTGGCGGATGGTGAGGGACGGCAGGTGAACTTGGGCGAACAGTTCGCCGCTGTAGCCGCCACCCTTCTGGAACTGAACGACGACCGCCCGCCGGCCGCCGGCCGCGGCGGCGACCGCCAGCCCGAGGGCCGCGGTGGTTTTGCCCTTGCCGTCGCCGGTGTAGATGAGAAGCGGGGAAGCTGCGGTGCTCATGGCCTCAGTCCTGCAGGTAGAGGATGGCGTTGACGGCGGCGGCGGCGATGGGGCTGCCGCCTTTGGTGCCGGCGACGGTTATGTAGGGTACCGGGGAGGTGGCGGCGAGCAGGTCTTTCGATTCGGCGGCGCCGACGAAGCCGACGGGCACGCCGATGATCGCCGCCGGCCGGATGCCGGTTTCGGCGATGATTTTGAGCAGTTCGAACAGCGCGGTGGGGGCGTTGCCGATGGCGACGACCGCTCCGTGGAGGCGGGGTCCGAAGGCCCGCATCGCGGCCATGGCGCGGGTGGTGCCGGCGCTCTTGGCCGCCGCGGCCACCGCCGGGTCGGCGATCAGGCAGTGGGCGCTGCCGCCGAACTCGCCCAGCCGGCGCCGGTTGATGCCGGTACGCACCATCTCGACATCGCAGAAGATGTCGCAGCCGGCTTTGAGAGCCCGGCCGGCGGCTTCGGCGGCCAGGGGATGGATGCGGATGTGGTTGGCATAGTCGACGTCGCCGGCGGCGTGGATGATGCGGGAGTATACCTTGGCCGCCGCGGGCGTGAGGTCGAGGCCGGCTATATACGGAGCGATGATCGCCATGCTCCGCTCTTCGATCAGGCCGGGATCGGTGATAAAGTCCATTTATTGCACCTCCCGGATGCGATCCAGCAGGATGTCGGCGATGCGCGGGTCGGGGCCGATGTGGGCGGCCATGGTGACGGTGACGCCGGGAAATTTGTCCTCGATGGCGGCGATTTCTTCGGGAATATCGTGCTGGATGTGCATGCCGTTGGCGAAAAACATCGGCACGACGACGACGCTGACCGCGCCGCGGGCGACGAGGCTGGCGACGGCGTCCTCGATGGTGGCGAGCTCGGATTTGCGGTTCATGATGGCCGTTTCCACCAGGTCGCTGCCGAGGCGCTCTTTGATGATGTCGCTGATTCGGAATACGACCTGGTTGGCCTCGCCGACGCTGGCGCGGCTGCCGTGGCCGAGAACGACGATTCCCTGTTTCATTGCATGACCTCCTTGACAAAGTCGCTTACGGCGGCGAAATCGGCGGCGATGCGGCTGTACTCGACCGGCGGCCGGTCGATGACCACGAGGGGCAGGCCGAGCTCGACGGCGGCGCTGATTTTGCTGTCGGTGCCGCCGACGAAGCCGCTGTTTTTGGTGACGACGACTTCGGCGCCGTACTCGCGGAATAGGGCGAGGTTGAGCTGGTGGGAGAACGGCCCTTGCAGGGCGATGATGTCGGCGGGGGCGAAGCCCAGGCGCCGGCAGACGGACAGAACCTCGGGCTCGGGCAGGACGCGGGCAATCAGGCGCCGGCCGGCCAGCAGCGGTTCGTTTTTGAATACCGCCAGGGTGCGGCTGCCGGTGGCCAGGAAGATAACCTGCCCCAGGCCGGCGGCCAGGCGGGCGGCCTCGGCGGCGTCGGCGGCCAGGTGGAGCTTGTCGTATCGCGGCAGGGGCGCCGGCGGGCGCTCGTAGCGCAGGTAAGGCAGTTCGAGGGCTTCGCAGGCGGCCTGGGCGTTATGGGACGCGTTGGCGGCGTAGGGGTGGCTGGCGTCGATGACCGCCCGGGCGCCTTCCGTTTTGAACAGGGCCACCAGGCCGGCGGTGTCGCGGCAGCCGGTATGGACGGTCAACCCTTGCCTGGCGGCCAGTTTGCGGCCGTAGTCGGAGACGACGGCGACGCTGACCGGCCAGCCCTGCCGGGCGAGGGCGGCCGCGAGTTCCCGTCCGTCCCTGGTGCCGGCCAGCAGGACGATCATAGCGAATACCCCCGCGGGGTTATCATCCGCCCGGCGGCGGTGTAGGTGCGGCTGTTGCCGATGATGACGAGGGAGAACATGTCGATGTGCTCGCGGGTGAAGTTTTCGAGGTCGGACAGGACGACGCTTTCTTTCTGCCGGCTGGCGTGGTGGACGATGCCCACCGGCGTGGTCGCCGGCCGGTGCCGGAGGACGATTTCCCGCACCTGTTCGATATGGTTGACCCGGCGGGTGCTCTTGGGGTTGTAGAGGGCGATGACGAAGTCGCCGGCGGCGGCCATCTCGACCCGTTTGACGATCGTGTCCCAGGGGGTGAGGAGGTCGCTGAGGCTGATGACGGCGAAATCGTGCATGACGGGGGCGCCTAGGAGGGCGGCGGCGGCGCCGATGGCGCTGATGCCGGGGATGATGTCGACCTCGGGCCGGACCGCGGCCGGGTACTTGAAGACGAGTTCGAGCACCAGGCCGGCCATGCCGTAGATGCCGGGATCGCCGCTGGAGACGACGGCCACCCGTCGGCCGGCCATGGCTTCCTCGACGGCCGCCTGGCAGCGGTCGATCTCCTGGGTCATGCCGGTGCCGATGATTTTTTTCCCTGGCAGGAAATCGGCGATGAGGCCGAGATAGGTGTCGTAGCCGACGATTACTTCGGCGGCGGCAAGAGCGTCGGCCGCCCGTTTGCTCATGTCGGCGAGGCTGCCGGGGCCTAGACCGACGACGGCGATTTGACCTCGGCGATGGCCACCGATATTTTGTCGTAGATCGTTTTGCCCAGCAGGAGCTTGTCCGTTCCCGCCGCTAAGAGAGCCGCCGCTTCGCATACGTTCCCCACTCCAATCTGTTCTTCTACGTAAGCCGATGTTTCGAGCCCGTATTTTTCGATGCATTGCTGCAGTTCGTCGTTGCCGTATGTCCGGAAGGGCACGGCCATCTGTTCCACCATGGCCAGCAGGCCGATTTCGTCGTCCTTGACGGCGGTTGTGGCGATCGTGCCGACGCTCTTGACGCTGCGGCCGATTTTCTTGCAGGCGTCGGTGATGGCGGTGTAAAGGGCGGCGCTGGGCACGCCCCGCCGGCAGCCCACGCCGACGGCCATGGTGGCCGGCCGCAGGAAGACATGGGGCTTGACCATGTACATCTCTTTGTCGGAGATGACGACGGCGGCGTCGTAGCGGTCGGTGTGGACGAGGTCTTCGCTGGTGACGAGCATGATGCATTGTTCGGCCGCCAGTTTGACGTAGTGCTCGTAGTCGGGCAGGGAACAGTCGATGAAGAAGACGACCCGCTTGCCGGCGACGAGGGCGGCGTTGATGTGCTTGAGCTGGTCGAAGGGCTCGATCTCCAGCCCGATGCGGGCGGCGAGCACGTCGGGGGCGGGTTTGTGCTGGATGTCGGTGGCGGTGGTGATGACCGGGGTGGCGCCCGCCGCTTTGGCGATGACGCGGGTTAGTTCGTTGGCGCCGCCGATGTGGCCGGCAAGGAGGCTGATGGCGTGCCGGCCGGCTTCGTCCATGACGACGACGGCCGGGTCGTAGCGCTTGTCGCGGATATGGGGGGCGATGACGCGGACGACGATGCCGGCGGCCATGATGAAGACCAGGCCGTTGTATTTGTTGTATATCCCGGCGACGAGCTCGCCGAGGCTTTCGTAGGTCTGGGCTTCCGTCCCCCCTTCCCTGCCTGCCTTGGCGTAGAGGTCGATTTTGCAGGTGAGGTTCGCCGCTACCTTGACCGCCAGGCGGGCCCCGTTATCGGTTACGGATATTACTGCGGTTTTCATTTTGCCTCCCTGAACATGTGCCCGAAAGCGGGAGAATAGAGTTTCGACAACGCATAGTCGCCGCCGAGGCAGTTGCCGACCACGATCATGGCGGTGCGGTCGACGCCCGCCTCCGCCACCGTGCTGGCGATGGTGGCGAGGGTGCCGCGGTAGATTTTCTCGTCAGGCCAGGAGGCTTTCTGGACGACGGCGATGGGGGTGTCGGCGGGGTAGCCGCCGGCGGTGAGTTCGCCGACGACGCTGCCCAACATGTGGACGCTGAGGAAGATGCACATCGTCGCCCGGTGGCTGGCGAGCGCGGCCAGTTTCTCGCGCTCCGGCACCGGGGTGCGGCCTTCGAGGCGGGTGACGATGACGGTTTGGCTCACTTCCGGCAGGGTGTATTCGCAGCGGAGGGCGGCGGCGGCGGCGAGGAAGGAGCTGACGCCGGGGACGACCTCATAGGGTATGCCGCGGGCGTCGAGGGCGTCCATCTGTTCTTTGATGGCCCCGTAGATGCTGGGGTCGCCGGTGTGCAGCCTGACCACCTTCCTGCCCTCGCCGGTCGCGCTGACGATGGCGTCGATGACCTCGCCCAAGGTCATGGAGGCGCTGTTCATGACGACGGCGTCCGCTTTGGCGAGGCCGAGGAGGAGGGCCGGGTTGACGAGCGAGCCGGCGTAGATGATGGTGTCGGCGGCGGCGAGGAGGCGCTGGCCTTTGACGGTGATGAGTTCGGGATCGCCGGGGCCGGCGCCTACGAAATGGACTGTCATCCGAGTCCCCCCTTTTTTATCAGGATGAGCGACAGGTAGTCGCGTTTTTTGCCGATGAGGCTGCCCAAGTCGCGGGTGACGAACTGGTCGGGGTAGCCCAGCCTGCTGACGAAGACGGCTTTGTCCTTGAGGCCGAGGTCGCCGAGGACGGCGACGATTTCTTCGTATTTGCCGGCCACCTTCATGAGCACGGCGTTGTCGAAGGCGGCCAGGAGCGGCCGGAGGGCTTCCGGGTCGTCGACGGCCGGAAGGATGGCGAGCTTCTCCGTCCCTTCGGCGAGGGGGATGTCGAGGTGGGCGGCGGCGGCGGCGAACGAGGTGACGCCGGGGACGCTCTCGACTTCGACGTCGGGCATGATGGCGCGGACGTGTTTGAGGAGGTAGGTGTAGGTGCTGAACAGCATGGCGTCGCCGATGGTGATGAAGGCGACGTTTTTGCCGGCGGCGAGGCAGGCGGCGATTTTCTCGGCGCCGCGGCGCCATTCGGCTTCCAATAGCGCCTTGTCGCGGGTCATGGGGGTCGGCACTTCGATTATTTCCGCGGCGGAACCGATGTAGGCGCCGGCCACCTTGCGGGCGACGCTTTCGTTGTCGGCGGCCGAGCGGGGGATGCAGACGACTTCGGCTGTTTTGAGCAGGGCGGCGGCGCGGATGGTCAGCAGGTCGGGGTCGCCGGGCCCGACGCCGATGCCGTAGAATTTGCCGGTCATAGAGGTCCTCCCTTGGTGCAGGCTATGATGTAGACAGGGTTGTTGGCCTGGAAGAGGTGCTTGCCGCCCGCTTTCTGCAGGCGGGTGACCTGGACGCAGGCGGCTTCGGCATGGTAGCCGGGCCGCGCTTCGAGGTCGGCGAGCGCCTGGTGGAGCGTTTCGACGGTGACGGCGGTTAGGATGAGACGGCCGCCCGGTTTGAGCAGCCGGTCGGCGGCGGCGAGGATGGCGGCGAGGTGTCCGCCGCTGCCGCCGATGAAGACGGCGTCGGCGGCGGGGAGGCCGGCGAGGGCTTCGGGAGCCGTGCCGGCGACGATTTCGAGGTTGGCGGCGCCGAACTTGGCGACGTTGGCGCGGATAAGGGCCGCGCCCTCGGCTTCTTTCTCGACGGCGAAAACACGGCCGCCGGGGGCGAGCAGGGCCGCCTCGACGCTCAAGGAGCCGGTGCCGGCGCCGATGTCGATGACGGTGGCGGCAGGGCCGATCCTGGCTTTGACGAGGGCGAGGATACGGATGTCCTGCTTGGTCATGGGGATGTCGCCGCGGATGAATTCCTGGTCGGGTATGCCGGGAACGGCCGGTATCATGCCATCACCACCATCACGCAATGTTCGAAACCGGAGCCGGACGCCGCGGCGGCGAGGTCGGTCGCCAGGACCTGTTCGCCGGGGTACGAGAGGTCGGCGCACAGCCAGACGGACGTGGCCGGAGGCCAGCCGCGGGCGAGGAGTTCGCCGGCGATGGCGCGCGGGGCGTTGACGGCGTCGGTGAGGAGGGCGAGTTTCTTGCCGGGCGCGTAGTCGAGGGCGCCGTCGGCGGACGCGCGGCCGTGGAGGCTGACGAGGACGGCGTCCTGCCAGGGACAGGCCAGGCGGGCGAAGGCGAGCTGGACGGAGCTGACGCCGGGGATGACTTCGAGGCGTTCGGGGCCGAATTCGCGGCGGAGGGCGGCGAGCAGGCTGTGAAAGCCCGGGTCGCCGGAGACGAGGACGGCGACGTCGCATTCCGCCAGGCGGCGACCGATGTAGGCGAGGACGGCGGCGATGTCGCCGCCGATGGCGCAGGTTTCGCTGCCGGCGGGGGCGAAGGCGGCCAGGGCCCGGCTGCCGCCGACCAGTACCTTGGCCCGGGCGATGGCGCGGGCGGCTATGGGGGGCAGGTAGTCGGGCGAGCCGGGGCCGATGCCGATGACGGTTATTTTATGGTCCATCCAAGGGTGCCTCCGATTTTCGCGGCCTGGTCGTCGCGGCCGAGGATGTCGCCTTTGAGAGTGACGATGGCGGTGCCGACGGTCAGCCGGCCGTGGACGAAGCGCGCGGCGCGGCTGCTGGCCTGCGCTGCCAGGCGTCGCCAGACGCCGCCGACGGGGTAGCGGCCGATGATTTCGACCGCGGCTTCGGTGGTGACGCAGGCGAGGATTTCCTCGACCGCCTCGCGGGGGGCGCCTTCGGCGGCGGCGTAGGCGGCGAGCGTTTCGAGCCGGGCGTCGGCCATGCGGCTGTGGGTGTGGAAGATGCCGGCGGCGACTTTGACGATTTTGCCGAGATGGCCGAACAGCAGTATCTGCCGCAGGCCCTGGTCGGCCGCGCTCTCAAGCATGTGGCCGATGAAGTTCGAGGTCTGGACGACCCGGTCGGCGGGCAGGCGGTATATGTTTACGGCGATGTCCTGGCCGATCTTGCCGGGGACGAAGACGGCGGTGTCGTGGCCGAGGGCTCTGACGACGCTGAGCTGGGGGGTGAGAGAGGTTTTCCACGCTTCCTCGGACATGGGTTCGACGATGCCGGTGGTGCCGATGACGGACAGGCCGCCTTCGATGCCTAGGACCGGGTTGAGGGTGCGGGCGGCGAGTTCGCGGCCGCCGGGGATGACGATGGTGGCGACGGCGCCCCGGCCGGCGGGGAGAACGTCGCGGAGGGCGGTTTCGATCATCCGGCGGGGGCCGGGATTGACCGCCGGCTGGCCGACAGGCACGGCAAGGCCGGGTTTGGTGACCGTGCCGACGCCTTCGCCGGCCCGGATGGCGATTGCCCCGTCGTCGGTGATGGCGACATCCACTGTGATCGTTACCCCGTCGGTGACGTCGGGGTCGTCGCCGGCATCCTTGACGACGGCGGCGCTGCCGCCGCGGTCGGCGGCCCGGCTTGCGGCCACGCTGACGGTGATGAGTTTGCCCTGCGGCGTGGTTACCTCGACCGCCGCGGCCGGGCGGCCGAGGGCGGCGAGGACGGCCGCCTTGGCGGCGGCGGCGGCGCAGGTGCCGGTGGTAATGCCCCGGCGGAGGGGCTGGGTGGACATGAAAATACCCCCTGAAAACAGGGGGTATAAATAATAACAATACTATAATTGTTATACCTATCTACCCACCTGCCTATCTTCCGTAGGTCGTAACGGCGCGTGTTAGAACAGGCAGGTCTCCTGGCTTTGGCTCATCGCTTACCACGCCTTCCCGGTCGCCCAGTGGCATCGTGTGGTTGGCTCACCAATACAGTGGCGGGACCGCGCCGGATTTGACCGGCTTCCCTATTAAGCAAAGCACCTGTTCCCTTTGTATGAAATTACCTGGCGGTGGTGGAGATATTATGTGCTTATATTCGGCCAGTATTACGATATTCCTGCTATTTATGGCAAAAAAGACAAATATTTGCCCGGACGCCACTCCGAAGGCCGGGTGGGCGGATTTTTCCGCCGTCCGGGCATCGGAAAATGCTGTAGGGTTTTTTCTTACACGACTGTAGGAAAAATCTTTCGCTGTCTGTAAGAAAATTTAGTATTTTCGCTACACCGGCTGGAGGATTTCCGCCGGTGCTACCGAATATATGGAGGTACTGGTCAGTCCACCATACCATGCAGGGGAGTGATATGATGAAAAAGGTGTGTGAGAACTGGGAGCAGGCTCTCCCGGCCGGCAGTTTCGGCCCGCACCTGTTCGGGGAGTTCGAGACCCGCGCCAAGAACGTCTCCGCCGAGGTCTTCCGGGTAGCGACCGCCGCCGAAGCGCAGGTCGCGCTCGTCGAGCTCGCCAGGAGCCTCGGGGCCAAGAAGGCGGTGGCCGTCGACTGTCCACTCGCCCAAAGCGCCGGCGCGTACGAGGCGCTGAGGGCCGCCGGGCTCGAGGTGTACACCGCGGCGACCGATATCGCCGCCCACGCCGACACCGCCGACCTCGGCGTTTCGGGGGTTGAGTTCGGCGTAGCCGAGACGGGCAGCGTCCTCCAGGATGCCCACGCGATCGAAAACCGCCTGGTGTCCACCCTTCCCCCCGTCCATGTCGTGTTCTTGAACAGCGGTAATATCGTCCCGGCGATGGCGGACGCGATCGGCGCGGTCGCCAAGGTGTTCGACCGCGGCTACCTGTCCTTCATCACCGGCCCCAGCCGCACGGCCGATATCGAGCGGGTCCTCACCATCGGCGTTCACGGCCCCAGCAGGTTCATAATAATCGCTGTCGATGAGACCGCTGGCGGAGGTGTCGCGTAATGGCCACCAAGGAGCGCAACATCAAGAAAGAAATAAGCCAGAAGCTGAAGGATGACGTGCTGCGCGGCGCGTTGGGCAAATTCGGCGAAGCCTACCCGATATCGCGGGCCAAGGCGTACGAGAATGTCGACGTCGAGGCGCTGCGCGACGAACTGAAGGCGATGAAGGTGGCGGCGGTGGCCGATATCGAGGCGATCGCCGACAGGTTCGAGGCCGAGGCGAGCAAGCGGGGTGCCAAGATGTTCCGCGCCAAGGACGGCCCGGCGCTGAAGCAGTACCTGCTCGAGCTGTGCAGGGAGAAGGGCGTGAAGCGGATCGTCAAATCGAAGTCGATGGCTTCGGAGGAGATCCATCTCAACCACGCCCTCGAGGCGGCCGGCATCCACGTGAAGGAGACCGACCTCGGCGAATGGATCATCGCCCTAGCCGGCCATACGCCGTCGCATATGGTCATGCCCGCCATCCACCTCAACCGCCAGCAGTGCGCGGAATATTTCTCCAGGGAACTGGGCGAGGATATCCCCCCCAATATCCCTTTCATGGTACAGACGGCCCGCAAGACGCTGCGCGAGGAGTTTCTGCAGGCCGATATGGGCATTTCGGGCGCCAACTTCGGTATCGCCGAGAACGGCGCCATCGGCCTGGTGACCAACGAGGGCAACGCCCGCCTGGTCACCACCCTGCCCCGCGTCCATGTGGTCATCATCGGTTATGAGAAGCTCATCCCGACGGTCAAGGACACCATCCCCATCCTCCGCTCCCTGCCCCGCAGCGCCACCGCCCAGCTCGCGACCAGCTACGTGAGCATGATCAGCGGCCCGGCGCCGACGATGGTCAGGCAGGATGGCCAGTGGGTGGAGCAGGATAAGGAGCTGCATATCATCCTGTTCGACAACGGCCGGCTGAAGGCGGCCAAGGACGAGAAGTTCAAGGAGATCTACCAGTGCGTCCGCTGCGCTTCGTGCCTGAACGTCTGCCCGGTCTACCAGCTGGTGGGCGGCCACGTTTACGGCCATATCTACGCCGGCGGCATCGGCGCCATCCTGACGGCGTTCTTCAACAGCATGGGCGATTTCGAGAAGATCAACGAGCTATGCATCGGCTGCCGCAAGTGCACAACGGTCTGCCCCGGCCGGATCAACATCCCCGGCCTGATCGAGGAGCTCAGGGCCAGAGGCGTCAAGGACCACGGCCTGCCGTTCTCGCTGAAGCTGCTGTTCGAGAACGTCATTTCCAACCGCAAACTTTTCCATACCCTGCTGCGGACGGCCGCCATCGGCCAGAAGCCGGTACAGTCCGGCCGCTTCATCCGCCACCTGCCGCTCTTCATGGCCGGCATGACGGAGGGGCGCAGCCTGCCGGCGATCGCCGATACGCCGCTCCGGGACCGGGTGCGCAAGATAACCAGGAAGCTGGCCGCCCCGGCGAAGAAGGTGGCGTTCTTCAGCGGCTGCAACATGGACTTCGTCTACCCCGAGACGGGCGAGTCGGTCTATAAGGTGCTGCAGGACCTCAACATCGCCGTGGTGTTCCCCGAGGAGCAGAGCTGCTGCGGCAAGCCGGTGGTCGGCTTCGGCGACGTGGAGACGACCAAGAAGATCGCCAAGCGCAATATCGAGGCGTTCGAGAAGGCGGACGTGGATTACGTGATCGCCGCCTGCCCGAGCTGCACCGAGACGCTGCACGTGACCTACCCGGAAATCCTCGCCGACGATCCCGCGTGGGCGGAGCGGGCCAAGGCGTTCGCCGCCAAGGTCAAGGAGTTCTCCCAGTTCGTGTGCGGCGAGTACGAGCAGGCCGGACGCCTGGCAAAGAATATCTGGCCGGGGGCGACGAAGGTCACCTTCCACGATTCCTGCCACATGAAGCGGGTGCTGAATATCCACG
>JALHDI010000204.1 GCA_022839045.1 Sporomusaceae bacterium | reverse complement strand
CACCGTCCAGCTCAGCAACCAGGAACTCAAAGTATTCTACGACAACCTCGACAAACACAACTTCCAGCTCGCCATCGACAGCTGGATCGGCGACTACGTGGACCCCGCCACCTTCCTGGAACTCTTCGAAACCGCCAACGGCAACAACAGTCCCGGCTATTCCAGCCCCGCCTACGACCGCCGTCTCGCCGCCGCCCGGCAGTCTTCGAACCCGGCGGCGCGCGCCGAAGCCCTCCACGCCGCCGAGAAAATCGTCATGGACGAAGCCGTCGTCTGCCCCCTCTTCTTCAGCACCAGTCCGGTCATGATCCGCCCCAACGTCAGAGACCATGTCCGCACAATCCTCGGCGTCGTCTACCTCAAGCAAGCCCACCTCGAATAACTCCGCCGGACTGTCCGCGATTGACCTTTCAACCCTGCTGGCAATATAATGAAGATGAATGGAGAAAACATGAATCAGGAGGGTCGCATGACCGACATCGAAAAAACCCTCGCCCTCAAAACCTGGGCGGTGGTCGGCGCCAACAACAACAAAGACAAATTCGGCTACAAGATATTCAAATTCATGGACGGCACCGGTCAGTTCAAAGTCTACCCCGTCAACCCCGGCCTGGTCGAAGTCATGGGCCAGAAATGCTACCCCGTCCTCAAGGACCTCCCGGAAAAACCCGACGTCGTCGATGTCGTCGTGCCGCCCAAGGTCGGCGAACAGATAATGCGCGACTGCGCCGACGCCGGCATCAAGTACGTCTGGCTCCAGCCGGGCGCCGACGCGCCGGCGGTCGCCAAACTGGGCGAAGACCTCGGCCTCACCGTCATCAAGGCCTGCGTCATGGCCGAATGCCGCAAACGCGGTATCACGGAATGACCGGGCGAAACCGAACAACAAAGGAGAGATGAAAATGGCCAATGCTCCGGAAGTCAATGAAGCGAACTTCCAAGAAGAAGTGCTAGACGCGGCCGTCCCCGTACTCGCCGATTTCTGGGCCCCGTGGTGCGGCTACTGCCAGCGTCTTTCCCCCATCCTCGACGAACTCGCCGGCGAGGCCGGCGGCAAGTACAAAATCGTCAAGGTCAACGTCGACCAGAACCGTCCCCTCGCCCAGAAATACGGCGTAATGAGCCTGCCCACCATGATCCTCTTCAAGGAAGGCGAACAGGCCGAGAAAATCGTCGGCTTCCTGCCGAAGGGGAACCTGGCCGACCGGATCAAACCCCATCTATAACATTTTTCATCCACCGCGTACCTACAAGGTTCGCGGTTTTTCTTTTTCATAATCCCCCCGCCCCGCGAATAGGAGATACCATCACGCAAAAGAAGGGCGGAGGAGAGGCATGCAGCGCAGGATCTTCCTGGTCGGCGCCCCGAACGTGGGCAAAAGCGTCATCTTCAACAACCTCACCGGCAAATACGTCAACGTCTCCAACTACCCCGGCACCACCGTCGAAGTAGCCCGCGGCTACGCCCGCCTCGGCGGCGTGCCGTGCGAAATCGTCGACACCCCCGGCATCTACTCCCTCGCCACCATCACCGACGAAGAACGCGTCACCCGCGAACTCCTCCTCGCCGGCGCGCCCGACCTCGTCGTCCACGTCGCCGACGCCAAAAACCTCGCCCGTGCGCTGCCCTTCACCCTCGCCCTCATCGACGCCGACCTGCCCGTCATCCTCGTCCTCAACCTCATCGACGAAGCCGCCGCCGCCGGCCTCACCTTCGACACCGCCCGCCTCGCCGACCTCCTCGGCGTCCCTGTCGTCGCCACCGCCGCCGTCAAAAAAACCGGCCTCGACCGTCTCCGCCAAGTTATCGCCGCCCACCGGCCCCAGCCGCAGCCGCCCTTCCTCCTCGGCCCCGACCTCGAAGCCGCCGTCGCCGCCGTCGCCGATCTACTCGGCGCCCGCCGTCCCGCCGCCCGCATCCTCGCCCTCCTCCTCCTCGCCGGCGACCCGGCCACCCACGCCCTCCTCAAAAATGACCCCGCCTACCCGGCCGCCGCCGCCGCCGCCCGCGCCGCCGCCCAGCGAAGCGCCCAGCCCCTCGCCCAGCGGATCGCCGCCGAACGCCAGGCCCAGGCCGCCCGCCTCGCCGGCGCCGCCGTCCGCCGCGGCCCGGCCGGCAAACGCCGGCTAGCCGACTTCCTCGACCGCCTCACCCGCCAGCCCCTCACCGGCATCCCCATCCTCGCCCTCGTCCTCTACTGGGGGCTCTACAAATTCGTCGGCGGCTTCGGCGCCGGCATCCTCGTCGACTACATCGACGACAACGTCTTCGTCCGCGTCATCACCCCCGCCGTCGACCTCGCCTGTCGGCGCTGGATACCCTGGGAATGGCTGCAGTCCCTCCTCGCCGGCGACTACGGCCTCTTCACCCTCGATCTCCGCTATGCCGTCGCCATCATTCTTCCCATCGTCGGCACCTTCTTCGTCGCCTTCGCCCTCCTCGAAGACTGCGGCTACCTGCCCCGCCTCGCCATGCTCGTCGACGGCCTCTTCAAGCAGTTCGGCCTCAACGGCCGGGCCGTAATCCCCGTCACCCTCGGCCTCGGCTGCGGCACCATGGCCGTCTTCGTCGCCCGCACCCTCGAAACCAGGCGCGAGCGCATCATCGCCACCTTCCTGCTGGCGCTCACCGTCCCGTGCTCCGCCCAGCTCGGCGTCGTCCTCGCCATCCTCGCCGGCGACGGCCGCGCCGT
>JALHDI010000070.1 GCA_022839045.1 Sporomusaceae bacterium | reverse complement strand
ATCTCGTTTTCCGCTCCATTCATAGGGGTATAGCTCAATTGGTAGAGTAGCGGTCTCCAAAACCGTTGGTTGTGGGTTCAAGTCCTACTGCCCCTGCCATAAGCAGACACACGGAAAAGGCTTCCTGTTAATACAGGGAGCCTTTTCCGATGTGGTCGCTCAGTTCGCTGCGAAGCGGCAAACCTGTTTAGCCTGCGGAATCTCTTGTTTCGGGGGGCGGTGCTTCTGTTTCCAGGCCGGAGAATTCCCGGCGGAAGAAGGAGGATTCTTTTTCTATTAAGGGAATATATGGGTATTGGTTCCGGTAAAATGGAAGGAGGCTGTCCTGGTGAAGAGGGTATTGGTGCTCTCATTGGTCTTGCTGATCGGTTTTAGTTCAACCGCTTGGGCGAAGCTTAGCGATTTTATCAGTTCGAATATTCATACCCCGATGTCGGTGGTCGTATTCATGGATAAGAAGATTATCGCCGATGGCAAGGCTGTAACCGAAATGAGGGATATGCTGAGAGAAAAGTTCCGGTATGCAAAGAACATCGTAATATATGGGGATGACCAGGCAAAATCGCCGGAGTTCCTGGAGTTCAGCGAGAAGGTCAAGACGGATCCCGCGAACGACAAGGATATAAAATCGATAGATATCGGCGAATTAGCCAAGTACGGGCGGGCGATAAATTCTGACTATGTGGTTCTAATAACGGCCGCCGACTGCAACGCGTACTGGAATTTTTGGTCCGGGGTCAGGGTGGACACGAAAGCAAGCGTTTCCGTTATTGATGTTAACACGCTGAAATATATGGCGTATATGAACTATTACAAGGAGGGCACCGATGCGTTTTCGGCGGACGGCGCCAAATTTCTGATCAAAAAAGTGGCGGCCGAGTTCAACTGGTCGCCTCCCGCCGATAATCAGAACGATGATACAGCGGTAAGTGTTTCTGAGGACGAGAAGCCCGCCGTGGTCGTTTTTTTGCCGGATGTCGTGCTTGAAAAACCTGAGCTTGTGGAAAAGGTCAGAAAGGGTGTCACGGCGAAGTTCCAGGTGAGTGATGTGCCGATCCATATCGACGATAGGCAGAAAACCCCCGAATTTCTAGAGCTCATCGGTAAGGTCGGAACAGACAGCGCGAAGCAGAAGACCTTTATCCTGAAAAAGGAGAGGCTGGTCGAGTATGGCTGAAGGAAGATATTTATGTCGTCGATACCGAGAATAGCAAGTACCTTTCCAATGTCGTCTTTGATACGGTGGACAAAAAGAAACGTCAGGAAGGAATAGATTTTTTGATGAATAAGCTGCAGGCCGAGTTTAGGTTGCCGTAACCGGGTTGCCGGCGGGTGTGCAAGGACACGGCTCTTTTCGAGGCTCTCTGGGCAAGCCAGAGGGCTTTTTCGTTTTGTTTCGGAGGCGTTGGCCAGCGGGGGATAGAAGAGTCAGGGATAATTTTGTTGGCGGGAGGGAATAATAGTATTATCTATTGTAAATATATGTAAATTATGATATAATTTGGGAAAAGACGACGAAGGATGAACGCGGATGATTGATTATTTATATGCGGAGCTGTTGCGGTGGTGGACAAGCCTGCCCGGGATCGCGACAGGCGAGGCGCTGCTTTATGCGATTGTCGCCGCGGCGCTCGTGGCGGGCGGGTACGCCTGGCTGGTTTCGCGGCGCAAACACGGCCGCGCAAACCAGATGAGGTTTGCGCCATCGCGCTATTTCCGCTTGCACAAGCGCGAGCGGGGGCGCTGAAGACGAGGAGGATCGTTGTGACGGATGCCGAGTTTCTCCGGATATTTTCGATCGGCCTGGGAACAGGTTTTCTCCTGGGCATTGTCGCAGCGGGTTACGTCGCCATGGGTTTCCGGGAAAGGCGGGGCGGGGATGATGCCGCCCCGCGGCTCAGGGGGACGGATAACACGATGAGGCGCCTTTTCGGCGCCTGGCGCAGGAAGCGCCGTTTGACTTAGCAGGCCCGTGAGGGCCTGCTAAGTTTTTGCGGCGGCCGGAGGGAGGATGGGGGCCGGGCGCCGGATACCGTATATATGGTTAAAGCCGCCGGACTACACCGGCAGCTTTTTTACGCTCCGTATAATTTGTAGCATACTTTGCAGATCGGCGGCGCCTCGGGGATGGGCCGGTCCAGGCTGAAGCCGGCCCGCCGCTCGAAGCAGTCGAAAACTTCTTGCGCCTGCCGTCCGGCGAGGATGTCCGGCAACGGGACGTCGGCGGCATTGCCGAGTATGATCGGGCTGTAATGGCAGGGAGCGCCCCGGAACCAGAGGTTGCCGACGATATCCCGCGGCAGCGCCATCTGATGGCACGGTACGACGGTTCCGTCCGCTTTGACGAACAGGGTGGTGTGAAGCGGATTGGCCTCGCATACCAGTATTTCGCCGCCGAGCTTGGGGGGCTCAGCCCGGAAGAAGAGCCCCGCGGCGGCGGCCTGGCGGGCGGCGGCGGCGACGTGGCCTTCGTCCTCCTGGCGGGGGTTGAGGAATACCGCGTCGTTCTCGAGCGCAAGGGCGAGGATGCAGTCGAGGTGGTTGGCGGTAAACTGGCCGGCGCCCAGGGCGGCGGCCAGGCGGACGGCCTCGGGCAGCTCCGCGAGGTTGCCGCGTATCATGGTATATGATACTCCTATTGTCGGATTGCTCCGTCCTCCGGCTTTTTTCCTGGCGGCCAGGGCGGCGATGCTGCCGGTCAGCGCCGCGAAATCGGCCCCAGTGCGGAAATGTTCGTGGGTGGCGGCCGTCGCCCCGGCGAGGGTGAAGCAGACCAGATCGACGTCCAGCTCGCAGGTCAGCTCGATTTCCCGGGTGCCGAAGAGCAGAGCGTTGGTTATGAAGCCCACCTGGCGGCCGGCTTTTTTGGCCAGCGCGACCATGTCCCAGAAGCGGGGGTTGGTGAGCGGCTCGCCCCAGCCCTGGAGGAAGATCATTTCGAAGCGGTCGAAGTGGGGTGCGAGCCGGCGTTCGTAAAGCTCCCACGGCATGACCGCGCTTCGCCAGCCGGCCGCCATGACCGTCCGCGGGCAATAGCGGCACGATAGCTGGCAGGCTGTGGAGACTTCGACTTGCAAGCCGGTGATCCGGCGGCGTTTTGGTTGCATCGCTTCCCCGAGCCACACGCTGATCCGTTTCAGCATCGCCTGGTTCTCCTTTCGCCGGGTCAGGCGCAGCCTGCGCAGGCGTAGGCGATCCGGGTGGCGTTGGCGGGGGCCTGGCATGAACAGGTTGACATGGACAATTCCTCCCTGGTCATTTACTTTTTTGGTAATGGCGGGTATAATAACTATATATATTATATTATCAATAGTTTGTTAAATCAACAATTTATTTTATCAACTGAGGTGTCAGCTTATATGGATGATAAGGTTTTCGCCCTGCGGGACGCGGTGAAGGATTTTATCCGGTCGGTGGGCCTGCTGGAGGGGAAGAAGTCGTTCTGCGCCGATTGCTCCTACGCCCAGTGCCACGCCGTCACCGAGGTGGGGGCCCAGCCGGGGATTTCCCTCGGCGAGCTGGCCGGCAGGGTGAGGATGGATAAGAGCGCCCTCAGCCGGGTGATCGACGAACTTGTCCGCATGGGCTATATTAAGCGGGAGCAGGACCCTGACGACCGGCGGTATGTGAAGCTGACGCTGACCGCAGACGGGGAGGAGCTGCGCGACGAGATCGACGAGCGGTCCGGCCGCGTTTTCGCGGGTGTGCTGGCGGCGATTCCGGAGGCTAAGCGCGGGGTGGCCGTCGAGGGCATCGAACTGCTGGCGGCGGCGTTCAAAAGCACGCTGCCGGCGAGGGAATAGGGGGTCCGCTCGTAGAGGGGTTTACATCGGCGGGAAAACAGGTAGAATATAGGTGGAATGTTATGCCTGCCGGGGAGAGGTTTTTATGGACGATATCGATGTAAAGATCGTGGATATGCTCCAGCAGAATGCCCGCATCCCCAACGCGGAGATCGCCCGGCGGGTGAATATGGCGCCGTCGGCGGTCCTGGAGAGGATCAAGAAGCTGGAGGAGCGCCGGGTGATCAGGGAGTACGGCACGCGGCTCGACCCTGCTGCCGTCGGCCTGGGCCTGCTGGCGTTCGTGGCGGTGAAGGCCGACTATTGCGGGAGCAGCGACACGGGGCAGATGCTGGCCGCCATCCCGGGGGTGCTGGAGGTGCACAATGTGGCCGGCGACGACTGTTATCTGGTGAAGGTGCGGACGAGGGACACGGAGCATCTCGGACGGCTGCTGAGTGAGCAGTTCCGCAATATCCCGGCGATCCGTTCGACGAAAACGACGATCGTGCTGGCGACGGTGAAGGAAACGGACAGTCTGCCGCTGCCGGAATGAGGCGCGGTCAGGTTATTTTTTCAGCAGCAGGTCCATAGGGGCCTGCTGTAATTTGTTTTTGTTTATTGGCGAAAAACAGAATTTCGTTCTTTACTATGGCGGAAAAACAGAATATACTTTTCTGTAAAAGCAGGAAACGGGGAAGTGCAATGGGGAGATTGCCGGCCGGCGGGAAGGCGGTAATGATTGCGGCCGCGTTGTTGGCGGTGTATATATGCTGGGGAGGAACTTATCTGGCGATCAGGTTCGCGGTGGAGACCATTCCGCCGTTCCTGATGGCGGGGATGCGGTTCGGGCTGGCGGGGACGTTTATGTACGCGCTGTCCCGCTGGCTGGGCGCCCCTGCTCCGGCGGGCGGCGACTGGTTGCGGGCCGCCGGTGTGGGGGTTTTACTGCTGGCCGGGGGCAACGGGGGCGTGGTGTGGGCCGCGAAGATGGTGCCGTCGAGCCTGACGGCCCTGCTGGTGGCGACTTCGCCGCTGTGGATGGTGACGCTCAACTGGCTGTGGCTTAAGGATACCCGACCGGGGCTGACGACGTGGGCCGGCGTGGTGCTGGGGCTGGTGGGCATCGGCCTGTTGGCCGGCGGCGAGAGCGTTTTTATGGGGTCAAGCCCGGTTAGCCCGTTCTGGGCGTCGGTGCTGACGGGGGCTGCGTTCCTGTGGGGGCTTGGCTCGATCACGTCGCGCAAGGTGAGTCTGCCCAAGTCGGCGGTGATGTCGACGGGGATGCAGATGCTGGGCGGCGGCGCGGCGCTACTGCTGATGGGCTCGGCTGGGGGCGAATGGGGCCAGTTAGCGGTGGCGGCGGTGTCGCTGAAGTCTTTCCTGGCGTTCGCGTATCTGGTGGTGTTCGGGTCGCTGGTGGGTTTCAGCGCCTATGTGTGGTTGTTGCAGAACGCTTCGCCGGTGCTGACGTCCACGTATGCGTACGTGAACCCGGTGGTGGCGATGCTGCTCGGCACGGTGCTGGGCGGCGAGGCTTTGAGCGGGCGGACGATCGTGTCTGCGGTGGTGATCGTGTTTTCGGTCATTCTCCTGACCGCCAGCCAGGCGCGGAAGAAAGCGGCCGAGGAGCCCGCGGCGGCGGATGGCGAGAAGGCGTGCCCCAGCCGGGCGTAGCGCGGAAGCACGCGATTGGGAGGAAGTGGCCGAGCACGGGGCGGCCCTGCAGATCCGGGTGCCGGGGCTCCTACGGGACGAAGTGGTTTTAAGGAAAAGACTCGCGGGATGGCCCGCGGGTCTTTTGTGCGTTCTATGACCGTTTCCCGGGCGGGGAGGAGTTCGCTGGCGAGGGTGCCTGTGAGGATGACATTATTTTCGCGGGACCGGGAATGCTAGCCGAAAATGGGCCGGCCGGCCTTGCCTATTTATGGCGGGCGAGTTATAATTAATTGAGCATATGCCCAATTAAGGAGGTTCCGGAGTGGCGAGGCGACGATGTTGCGGGATGGTGGACGAGGAGCCTTTCTGCCGCCGGTTTTTGCCCGAAGGCAAGGCTACGGCGGGGGTCGCGAGGGTTTCGATGGAGGAGTTCGAGGCTATCCGCCTGAAGGACATGGCGGGGCTCGACCAGAGCGGCTGCGCGGCCGCGATGGGGCTTTCCCGGCCAACGTTCCAGCGGATATTGCGTTCCGCCAGGTTCAAGGTGGCGACCGCGCTGGTCGCCGGACAGCAGATATTATTTGAAGGAGGAAGCTATACGATGAAGAACAGGGTTTTCGAGTGCGTGGATTGCGGACAGCGTTGGGAGGAGCCGCCGTGCACGGCCGGCGGCCGGCACGGGTACGAGATCGCGTGCCCCAAATGCGGCGGGATGAAAAAGATGAAGGTGGCCGAGGACGGCACGGGCACGATGTGCGGCGGCCATCACGGCCACGGCCACGGACATGGCTGCTGCGGAGGGCACTAGGATGCTGGAGTTCGAGCGCACGGTGACCGTGCCGGGCGGCGAAGCGGCGGTAAACGTTTTCGCCGATAAGGAGAAGGGCCATGTGGTTTATCTGTCGCACACCGGGACGCTGGTGGTGGTGGATGACGGCAAGGTGAGGGACGGCAGGACGAGGGCGGCCGGGTTCACGATCGCCAGCAGCAGCAGCTGTAGCGGCTGCGACGGCTGTTAGGAGGAAGAGGAATGAGGATAACGGTTGTCGTCGACAACTGCATCATGCCCAAGTCCAAGAAGCCGTACCGGGCGGAGCACGGACTGTCGTTGCTCATCGAGACGGCGGGCGGCCGCTTCCTTTTCGACACCGGCCAGAGCGAGGTTGCGGCTTATAATCTCGCTTTGCTGGGCGTCCGCCCCGCCGATTTGGACGCGATTATCCTCAGCCACGGCCACTACGACCATACGGGCGGATTGGCGGCCGTGCTGGTCCAGGCCGGTAAGAGGCTGCCGGTGTACTGCCATCCCGAGGCTTTCGCCGACCGCTATTCGGTAGCCAACGGGGTCACCCGCTACGCCGGCATGCCACATGCCAGGGAGCAGCTGATTTCTCTCGGGGCGGATTTCCGCCCGGCGGCGGAACCGACCGAGCTGGCGCCGGGGCTAAAAATCAGCGGCGCGGTTCCGAGAGTAACGGGCTATGAGACCGGCGACCCGTTCCTGGTGGCCGCCGGAGCGGGCGGCTGTTGCGGCCGCGACCATGATAGCGTGCCGGACGATATGTCCATTTTCCATGCCGGCGACAAGGGGCTGACGGTGATAAGCGGCTGCGCCCACGCCGGGATCGTCAACGTAATCCGGCACGGCCTGGCGGTGACGGGCTGCGGCCGGCTGCACGCCATTGTCGGCGGCACCCATCTGGGCCCGGTGGAGAAGGAACAGCAGGAAGCGACGCTGGCGGAGCTGGAGCGGCTGCAACCTTCGCTGGTGGCCGCGAACCACTGTACCGGTTTCTATATGCTGGCCAGGCTGTACGGGATTTTCGGCGCAAAGTTCGTGCCGGCGTTCGTGGGCACGGTGATCGAAGTATAACCGCGATGTAACCCAGAAAAACACGCATTGTTACAATGCGTGTTTTTGTAATGTTTTTACAATTAAGCATATTTTTTGAAAAAATGGAAAATAAAGGACTTTGGTCCCGGATAATTAGGACCTGGGTTAGTAACCAAGTTTCGACGAAAATGTTATTGTTATGGCAGAAGGATTTTTCCTGAGGTACGCAGAAGTAGAACGTATGTTCGATTTATGCGGAGGTAGGGGGAATGAAATACCGACTATGCGCGTTGTCATCGAGGGTGAAATGGATCCGCGACCGAGAGGGGGTTTATTGGGTAAACCGCGATTACCTCGAAGAGTTTCTGCGTTTATATCGCCTGGACGAAAAGTAGTCGCGAGGGGCTACTTTTTGTTTCTGGAGAGGATGGCGATTATTTGTTCCAGGTCTTCGGGCGGCAGGCCGCTGTCTTTGATTTTTTTGCCGAGGACGATCCAGGGAAGGTTTTCGCCGGACATGATGAATTTGAGGATTTCTTCCGGGGTGTCGGCGGGGAGGATTTCGGCGGGCAGGACAACGTCGTCGAGGTAGAAGAAGTTTTTGTCCTTGATTTTGAGCCCTTGGCAAAGTTTGGCGACGGTGGTTTCGCGGGGATATTTTATGATGCCGTTCTCCAGTTCGGAGATGGTCGACTGTTTGACGCCGGTGACCTTTTCCGTCTGGGTCATCGACCAGTTTAGAGCTTCCCTGACCGCCCGCAGGCGTTCGCCGTGAAATTCCATACGATGGCCTCCATTAGTCGAATGCGGTTGGATTAATTGATGGTATACTTCGGCTTGTTCGATAGTTAACCTTTTCGAATAAGTCGATAAATATACCAAAAAAATATAAAAAATCGTCTAATGCCATTGACTTCGTTCGAAAAAGTCGATAGTATCTTAATTGTAAAGCAAGATGTTGCGAGTTGTTCGATGACAACGACTGATGAAGGCGGAGGGCGTTTGGAGGTGCGGGGTGGCAAGGATAAGCCTGTCGTTGTATGAAGAGGAAGGGCTGCCGGTGGATATCCAGGGTGAGCGGTTCGCGTTCGGCGAGGTAGTTTATTTTACTTTGGGGGGATTCGGCACTCCCGATATGGTGTGCCTCCATCTCAGCCCGGCGCAGCTGGCCGCGGTAGGGGCGGCGATCGCCGCTTACCGGGAAGGAGCGGTAGGGCCGGGGGAAGCGAGGCGGCGGGTTTGAGGCTGGGCGACCGCCGTCTGGAGCCGCCGCGCGAGCCCCGGGAGGCGGGCCTGTGTTGCGGCTGCGGCGAGGCGATCCTCGCCGACGAGGAGCGGCTGGTTTTCGAGAGCGGGAAGATGATTCACGCTCACCCGGATTGTAAGGTGCGGTTGGTCGACCGGATGCTGGGACTAGGATGAGGGGCGAGAGGGGGGAAAGCGGTGCGGAGGTTCGTTTGTCCCGGCTGCGGCCGGGTGTGGTACAGCGCGGCGCTGACGGACGAGCCCTGCGAGGCGTGCGGCGCTGGCCTGCGGGAGTTGAAGGGGGATGACGGGGAGCGGGACGGGGAATGAGCGGGGGAAGGCACTTTCGTGAGGTTCTGCCGCCCTCGCGCTGGGGGGCCGCCGGCTTGTTTCTGCGCAGTCTGGCGGCGCGGCGCCAGTGCGGACGGCTCAGTGTGGGAGCGTTCCTTAGCGAGTACCGGCGCGGTCGGATGTCGGACGGGCAGGATGGGAGTGAGGAGTGTGATCGCTGACGGCGGGACGGAGGAGTTGCTGATAGCGGTTTTTCGGCAGGCGCGGGATGATCTGGAGACGATTTTCGAGCGGGTGATGATGCTGCGGAAGGCCTGCGGGCGCGGTTGCCTGGAACAGTTCGTGGCGACGCACGGCCTGCCGCTGGCGACGGAGGATGAGCGGTCGGCGCTGTGGTGGTACGAGGGCCGGCGCGGTTTGTCCAAGGAACTGGCGGCGATGGTGGCGGCGATCGTCCAGTACCGGCGGCACTGCCAAGGTTGCGGCCAGCTGACGGGGAGGGGCGAGGATGGGCGGTTGGTACAGCGACGCCGCGCTGGAGGAATTGCTGGAGAGTTATCCGGTGATAAAGGCGCAGGCGGCGATTGAGGCCGAGGAGCTGAAACATCTCTTCCCGAGTTGCACGGCCGGCTGCGATGGGCAGCCCCGGGGCGGGGAGCTGCCGGACGGCACGGGGGCGTACGCGGCGAGGAGGGAGGAGCGGTCACAGAGTATCCGGCGGGCGAAGGCGGTGGAAATCGCCTGTGAGGCGCTGTCGCTCCAGGAACGGGAGCTTGTGCGGCTGATGTATTTCGAGCGGTGGGGCAGGCATCACGTCAGGCTGCATATGGGGGTACGGCGGTCGCGCATGTTTCGTATCCGCCGCAGCGCGTTCGATAAGCTGGCGGAGATTCTCTTGTAGGGGGGGAGCCGGGCCTGCAGACCTCTTGACAAAAACCGCCGGCGGGTTATAGACTGGTTTCGAACCGTGCCCCTCGCCTGGCGGTGAGGGGCTGTTCGCTTGATGGCCGGCAGGTCGGACGGAGGAGTACGGCATGGGTCGATGGGCTTATTGGCTGATCGCCGCGGCGGCGGTGCTGTGGGGTATTATCGCGGTATTCGTCAAGGGTTTGGCCGCTTACGGTTTTTCGCCCCTGCAGGTGGTGGCCGTGCGGGTGGCGGTAAGCGCCGCCGGCCTTGTCGCGTACGCGGCTGTGGCGGATAGGAAGGCGCTTGTCATCAGGCCCGCGGACGGGGGTTATTTCGTCGGGACGGGTATTGTTAGTATTATTTTTTTTAACTGGTGTTATTTTACGGCCATCGAGACGACTTCGGTCGGGGTGGCGGCCGTGCTGCTTTATACCGCGCCGGCGTTCGTGACCGTTTTGTCGCGGGCGGTGTTCGCGGAGAAGATAACGGGACGGAAGGCGGCGGCGGTGGCGGTCACTTTCGTGGGCTGCGCGCTGGTGGTGGGGCTGTTGCCGGGCTTTTCGGGCGCGATGAGGCCGCTGGGTCTGTTCGCCGGCCTGGGGGCCGGGGTGGGCTACGCTTTGTACAGTATTTTCGGCAAGCTGGCGCTACGCAGGTACGGAGCGTTGACGGTTACTACCTATACTTTCGTTTTCGCGGCGGCCGCTATCCTGCCGTTCAGCGGGCTGTGGGAGCAGCGGGCGCTGTTCGCCGCCTGGCAGGTTTGGGGGTACGGCGTAGGGCTGGGGTTGTTTTCGACGGTGCTGGCTTATCTGTTGTATACCGTCGGCTTGAAGTATGTCGAGCCGGGGCGGGCGGCGGTGACGGCTACGCTTGAGCCGCTGGTCGCGGCGGCGCTGGGGGCGGCGGTGTTCGGCGAGGCGCTGACAGGCTGGCAGCTGGCGGGTATGGCGCTGGTGATCGCGGCGGTGGCGGGCGTGCAGGAGCGGACGGGATGAACTTCGCCGCCGATGATATGATATGACGGAATGCGAACGGGAAGGGGAAGGACATGGACGAGGAGGATCGCCGCGCCGGGGAAGGACCTGAGACGGACGGGCAGCCGGAAAAGCTGCCGAATATCAATCCCTGGCGGGACATTTTTTTCCGGCCCAGGGCGACGACCCGCTGGCTGCTGGCCAACGAGACGGCCGAGTCGGCGCAGATGATGTGGCTGTCGTTCACGGCCCTGTTTATCGTAATATTGTTTCTGGCGGTGATGTTCAAGCCCGGCGGTTCTGGCGGCGCGGTGACGAAGATGCAGCTGGTGATTTTCACGCCGGTGATTTTTCTGCTGTCGTGGGTATATTTCGTCGTGCAGAGTTATCTGCTGTGCGCGCTGGGCAGGCTGCTGGGCGGCCGGTGCGAGGTGTGGGAGATGCGGGTGGTGAATGCTTTTACGACGGCGATTCCCGGCGCGTTTCTGGGCTTCGTGCAGTTGGGGGCGTTCCTCCTTTTCGACCGCAAGGGGGCGGTGAGCATGCTGGTGGATAATGTGATTCTGGTGTGGTCGGCATATATCACGCTGGGCGGCGTCGCTGCGGCGGCGGGCATTCCCGCCTGGCGGGCGCTGGTGGCGTACCTGGCGTCGGCGGGGTTGTGGCTGGCGGGCTTTTGGATCGTTGCCCTGCTGCTGCCGGGCGCCGCCGGGGCGCTGCCGAAATAGCCGTCGGGGTTGACGGGGCATGGGAAAGGGACTGCGGCCGGCGGGCTGCAGTCCCTGTTTTCGGTTGGCGCTCAGAGGGCGCGGATCAGTTTGGCGGGCGGGGTGTCGCCGCTTTGGCCGTAGTAGATGATGTCGAGGAAGCGCACCGGCCTGTCGGCGAGATTGCGGTAGAAATGGGGTTTGTCGGCGTGGCAGCGGATGGCGTCGCCTGCTTCGAGCCGGTAGGCATCGCCGCCGATGATGATTTCGATCACGCCTTCGATGATGAGGATATATTCTTCGGAGTGGGTGGCGTGGGGGTCGGAGGCGTGGGAGGCGCTGGGGTCGAGGGTGACGAGGAATATCTCGAAGTGGCGGTCCTGCTCGAAGGGGAAGAGGGGGAAGATCTTGACGCCGGCTGCGTCGTCGACGACCGGCGGAATATTGGCGGACCGGACGATTTCCACGTGCGTGCGCTTTTCGGTGATCAGTTCGCTGAAGGGGATGCGCAGGCCGAGGGCGACTTTCCACAGGGTGGCGACGGTGGGGTTGGATTCGCCGCGTTCGATCTGGCTGACCATGGCCTTGCTGACCCCGGAAAGCTCGGCGACCTTATCGAGGCTGAGACCGCGCTGTTTGCGGATTTCCGCCAGGTTGGCGCCGATGACTGCGGACAGGTTTTCCATTGGTATTTCCTCCGGATAGCGTATGTTATATTGTACGTATGTTTACGATAACATATCTGGGAAGTATTTACAAGCGGGGCACGTATGGTTGACAAAATTTGGATGGGTGAGTAAAGTGGAATACGTAGAGTTTGCAAAGACAGGGGGGCGTGGCTGATGGCGGTAGTGAATTCGCGGACCCGGGAGGCTGCCGAGGTTCAGGTCGATTACGAGCGGTGCCTGGGATGCGGGCAGTGCGTGCGGGTATGCGGGGTGACCCTGACGATGGATGGGGGGAAGCCCAAGGCGGACCGGGATAGGCTTTTCGGTTGCATTGCCTGCGGCCAGTGCGCGGCGGTGTGTCCCCAGGGGTGCATCGCGGTTAGGGGGCGGACGCTGACGCCGGCCGATGTCGTGCCGCTGCCGCCGCCGGATGGGCGGGCGCGCTACGATGAGTTATACGCTTTGATGCTGGCGCGGCGCAGCGTGCGGTTGTTCGATGACCGGGAGGTGGACCGGGAAACGATCGACAGGATCGTGGCGGCGGCTTCGACGGCGCCGGTGAGTATTCCGCCGTCCGATGTCAGTGTATGGGTGCTGGCGGGGCGGGATAGGGTGAGGGAGTTTGCGTTCGAGTTCATCGACCAGTTGGCGGCGAAAAAGAAGTGGATATTTTCGCCGCTGGCGCTGGCGCTGATGCGGCCGTTCGCCGGCCGGGAAGCGGTGGAGTCGATGCGCGATTTCGTCAGCCCGCTGCTCGATAATATCGTGGCGGCGAGGAGGCGGGGCGAGGACGCGCTGCTTTACGGCGCGCCGCTGGTGATGATATTCCAGGGTTCGCCGTACGCCAGCCCCGCCGACCCGATGATCGCGGCGACGTACGCTACGCTGGCGGCCGAGTCGCTCGGGCTGGGGTCGTGCATGATCGGCACGGTGGTGCCTTTTATGAGGCAGAACAGGCGACTGGCGGAGAAATACGGGGTGAGACCGAACGGGCGGGACGGCTTGGCGGTGGTGTTCGGCTATCCGGCGGTGGAGTACCGGCGGGCGGTGCGGCGGACGTTCGCGAATGTGGATTTCGCCTGAGGATATGAAAAGGAACAACGGCCGTGCAGCCGTTGTTCCTTCCGTGCGGTCGGGTTATTTGTTTTTGCCGTGACCTTTGCCGGGTTTGCCGTTGTCGTGGGTCGCCTTATTGGGAGGGGTGTCATCGTCGACGTCGAGATCGACGCGGATGAGAACCTGGAGGTCGTCGGCGTCTTTATGAAGCTGGCCTTCACGCAGGATGCTTACCGATTTGTCGGCGGCGCCGCGGAGTTTGACGCCGAGGGTTTTGGCGATTTTTCCCCAGCCCATCTTTTCGTCGAAACGAAGGTGGAGGATGTGGCTGACCGGATAGCCGGAAGCGTGAGCGAGGCTGTAGGCGAGGGCGATTTCGCCGTGGCCCATGTTGTGGGCTGTCTTGAGGTCGCTGATTTCGTATACCGTAACCGGGATGTCGAGGATACGGAAGATGAGGTTGGCCAAGGAGGCTTCGGGCGAGTTCTCGACGACGACGAGGCCCGCGGCATGAGCAACGGTGGTGGTGCCGGGGACGCCAGCGACAAGGGCGAGGAAGGCGAAGAGGATGAACAGGGTGAGGATTTTTGTGTGGCGCAGCAGGGGAAACACCTCTCTTCCAAAGTATGGCGGCCGGCATAAGCCGTGCCTGTCTCGGCACTAGCGTACCATTCCTTGACTGGCTAATCAAATTTTGGCTGGGAGAGAAAAGCGGGGAGAAGACATGAAAACGGGCGACCGGCGCGACTGAGGCAGGTAAAAAGGATAAATATGACTGGTTAGTCATCCGCTGACGGAGAGCGGGAGGGATGCGGAGGCGCGGGACGGTGTGTAATGAGCGAAGAGCATAAAAAAACGGGGAGGTAAAGGAAAATGGCGAAGAAGAAGCTTGGCAACAGACCGTTTTTGTACCCTTACCCGGTGGTGCTGGTGGGGACGGAGGTGGACGGCAAGGCGAATTTTCTGGTGATCGCTTTCTGCGGGATCGTCAACATGAACCCGGGCATGCTGGCGATCGGCATCAACCGGACCCATCACAGCACCAAGGGATTGCTGGCCAACAAGGCTTTCAGCGTTAATATCCCGTCCGCGGCGATGCTGGCGGCTACGGATTATGCGGGGATGGTGTCGGGGAGCAAGGTGGATAAGAGCGGGCTGTTCGAGGTGTTTTACGGCGAGGTGGCCGGGGCGCCGATGATCAGGGAGTGCCCGCTGAGCATGGAGTGCAAGGTGAGGGAGGTGCTCGACCTGGGCGGCAACGATTATATCGTGGTGGCCGAGATTGTCGAGACGCACGCCGGCGAGGAATATCTGACCGACGGGATGCCGGACGTGACGAAGATGAAGCCGGTGGTGTTTTCGATGTTCGACAGCCGCTACTGGGGCATCGGCGAGTTCCTCGGCAAGGGCTGGAGCGTAGGGAAGGATTATAAGAAGGCATAAGGTTATAAGGAAAGCCGCCCGCAAGGGCGGCTTTGTTGTATTGTAATAGAGAGTCGGTTGAGTAAAACGACGACTTCAAGTGTTTCGAAAAGAAGGGGATTTTCGAAACTCGGTAATAAATTCAGCTAGCATATAACATGCCTTGGGGAAATAGAACCGTTCACCGCTCCTTGTCGTAACAATAATGCGGTAGAATCCTTTTTTTACTATTGTAATTTCATCGAAGGGCAAGAACTTAGTTCCATCTTCGTTCTTTATCGTTATTCCTCTTTCGTCAAGAGTGACTTCTATTGGGGCAATGTACGAAGGAACCAAAAACAAGTAGGATGATAACAGAAGACCTAATAAAAACCACACATTAATTAATCCGAATGAATATACTACACTTGAGCCAAGAACAATAAATATTATCATGAATAGTATTGCATCTGGAGAAATAGCATATTTACCTATTTCTTCATAAATAATACGTTTGGGGGTATCTGGACTATTTGGCCTTGTGATAAACAGATTGGTATTTGACCGGAAAAACAAGGCCGTCCCAATAATCCAGTTACTAAAACCCATCCTGAATAATTTGAGAACTTCTCGCTCATTTACTGCTATCGATATACAATGATTTGATGTATAGATATCTAAAATAACGTCATTGGGGATAAATGCGTTTCGCCAGAATCGACCTGCTATTCCGGTGACATCTGTAAGAGCAACCCTCTCTCGCCCATGAATTTGTTGCAATTCTGTCATTGTGATATTGCCGGCAATCTTGTATCTCCATATAAAATCAATTATCGAAGCCAGGACAAAAAAACCTAGTAGGCCAATTTCCAGTATCCACAAGGATACTATCAACAAGATAATTATTATTAGGGATGGGATTATAGCGAGTTTTCGCATACGTTAAATCCCCTCTTGTTTGAAAATATGATATATAATTACTTACCCATATTTTGGTATATTCCTTTTTTAGCCTAGTAAATCAAAATGGAAGCAGAGAAATGACCAACGGGCCATTTGTGCTTCCTTGATATTGCGTCATCTTGTATTTCTCATGGCCGTTCAGAAGTGCCCAGATGCAAGGCGCACCGGAGGCTGACACCGGAAGCGTACACGAACGTACGCTGAGGATGGCAGCCGAGGAGCAACGCCGCATCTGGGCGCTTCTGGGCGGCCGCCTTGTACTTAGGCTCTCAATACTCAAAGAACATGCGCTGGATTGAGGAAGGGTCTGTAGTCTTCGTCAGCGCGAGCATGAGGAGGACGCGCGCTTTCTGGGGGTTCAGGGTGTCGGCGGCGATGAAGCCGCAGTCGTCGTCGCAGACGGCGCTGTTGCGGGTGACGATGCCGCTGGATACGCGGGTGCTGCGGACGACGACGATGCCGCGGCGGGCGAGGGCGGTGAGGTTTTGACGGGTGGCGGCGGACATGCCGCCGTTGCCGACGCCGGCGACGACGATGCCTCTGGCGCCGGCGGCCACCGCCGCGTCCGCCAGGCAGCAGTCGTTGTCGACGTAGGTGTAGATGATTTCGACTTTGGGCAGGGCGGTGATGCCGGCGAGGTCGAATTCGGCGGCGAAGGTGTGTTTGCGGGCCGGGCGGCGGTAGAAGTAGGGTTTGCCGGCCTGGATATAGCCGAGGTAGCCGAG
>JALHDI010000069.1 GCA_022839045.1 Sporomusaceae bacterium | reverse complement strand
TCGGCTGGCAACATTAATTTGCCTGCTCATAAATAAAAATAAACACCTTTGCAGGTGTTGTCAAGTAAAAGTATTTCCTGTCCGATTCTTGCCGGCGGACAGCAGGCGGAGCTGTTCCTCGAGTTCGGTGATGCGGATGTTGCGGTGCATTATGGCCCGGGCATAGCGGCAGTTATTCTGTTGCAGTTTTTCGTTTTGGGTCGATAATTTGTCGAGTTGATCGCGCTTTTCTTTTTCCAGGGTATCGATGAGGTTCATCAGTACCCGGCGGCTGATGCGCAGCGCTTCGACCTTGTCTTCAAGCTCCCGGACGCGGGTCCGGAGTTCTTCCACGACGGTGGTTTCCTCGCCCATAAAGCCTCCCCCTGTGAGCGTGCTCTACCGAGATTATATGCCGCCACGGCCTGTTTCATGCCTGGACAGGCCGGCCAAGGAGGAGACGTTGGGCCAGGTCGGCGGGAACGGTGAACTCGCCGAGGTTTTCCGGGTAACGGCCGGGTATGCCGTGGAAATCTGAGCCGCCTGTCACCGCCAGCCCGTATTCGGCGGCCATTGCCAGGTATCTGGCGGTGGCTTCCCCGTCGTGACTGGGATGATAAACCTCGATGCCGTCCATCCCGAGGTTCAGCATCGCACGGACGACGGCGTCGTCGCCCACCAGGCCGGGATGGGCCAGCACAGCGAGGCCGCCGGCGTTCTTGATGAGGGCGACGGTGTTGGCCGGGGTGAGCTTGTAGTGGGGCACGTAGCCGGGTTTGTCACGTCCGAGGACTGCTTCGAAAACTGTCGGAACATCCGGGAAATAGCCTTGTTCGACGAGAGCGGCCGCCACGTGGGGCCGCCCAACGGACGAAGTGCCGCCTGCGATTGCCAGCACGCGCTCGTAGGCGACCGGGTAGCCTAAAGCGGCGAGTTTGGCTACCATCCGTTCCGCGCGGGTGAGGCGGTCGGACGCGATAAGCGCTATCTGCCGGTTGAGCTCGGCGTCGGCCGGGTCGAACATGTAGCCGAGGATATGGACTTCGCCGACCGGCAGGTCGGTGGAAAATTCGATGCCGGGGAGGAGAACCGGCCCGCCGGCAGTTTTGGCGGTCAGGGCGAGGAAGCCGTCGAGGGTGTCGTGATCGGTGATCGCCAGGTGGCTCAGCCCTGTCGAAATAGCCTGCGCCCAAACTTCCTCCGGCGAGTAGCGCCCGTCGGAGGCGGTGGTGTGGACGTGAAGGTCGGCTACCATGTGCCGAGGCTTTCCGCCAGCCGGACCAGCGTTCGCACCCCGACGCCGGTGGCGCCCTTGACGTTGTAGCCGTTATCTTTATCGCTGGCGACGGTGCCGGCGATGTCGATATGCACCCACGGCGTCTCACCGGTGAAGCTGGCGATGAACAGTCCCGCGGTGATGGCGCCTGCGGGCCGGCCGCCGGAGTTTTTCAGGTCGGCGATGTCGCTTTTGATCTGTTCCTTATACTCCTCAGAGAGCGGCAGCTCCCACATCCTCTCCCCCACCGCCCCGGCCGCATCCAGCACCCGGCGGCACAAATCACGGTCGTTGGCCATCACGCCGGAGGTGACGTTGCCGAGAGCGACCACGCAGGCGCCGGTGAGGGTGGCGAGGTCGACGATATGGGTCGCGCCGAGGCGGAGGGCGTAAGTGACGGCGTCGGCGAGGATAAGGCGGCCTTCGGCGTCGGTGCTGATGATCTCGATGGTTTTGCCGCCGAGGGAGCCAATCACGTCGCCCGGGCGGAACGCGTAGCCCGAGGGCAGGTTCTCGGTGCAGGGAACGACGGCGAGGATATTCACCGGCGGCCGGAGCTCGGCGATGGCCTGCATGGCCCCGATAACGGCGGCCGCGCCGGCCATGTCGTCCTTCATCTCGTGCATGCCTTCGCTGGGTTTGAGCGAAATACCGCCGCTGTCGAAGGTCACCCCTTTGCCGACGAAGGCGAGGAGATTCTTGCTGCCGGGATTGCCGGCATATTTCATGACGATCAGCCTGGGAGGCTCGTGGCTGCCCTGAGCGACCGCCAGGAAGGCGCTCATCCCCAGCGCGGATATCTCCCTTTCGTCCAGAACCTGCAGCTCCAGGCCGTGTTTACCGGCAATCTCCGCCGCCTGCGCCGCCATCTTCGTCGGCGTCATGTGGTTGGCGGGATGGTTGACGAGATCGCGGGTAAGATTGGCGGCCGTGGCGACCGTCTGACCGCGGCGGGCGCCGGCGGTTATCGCCGGGACCTTTTGGGCGTCATTTTCGATGATGTAAATATTCTCGGGGAGGATTACATCGTCTTTTTCGGTTTTATAGCGGCGGAACCGATAATTGCCGAGCAGTGTGCCCTCTACAAGCGCCTGAGAGGCCGCCTGCGGGTCGAAACCGGCCTGGCCGGCCCCGTGGATCACCGTGGCGACCGAGCGGGCGTCGAGCTTCTGAGCGGCTCTGATGGCGATGCCCGCAACAGCGCGCAGGCGGTCGAGGGTAAATTCCTCCTGCTTGCCGAGGCCGAGGAGAATTACCTGTCTTGCACCCACGCCTGTGCAAATGTGCAGGACAGAGGCGGCGCCGTACTTGCCGGCCCCCTGTTTGCCGCGGATGAGGCTGGCTATCTGTCCGTCGAGGGCCGTGTACACCGCCCCGGTGGCGCCGCTGGGCAGGCTGACCCCTTCGAAAAGATTGACGATCAGGGTGTCACAGATGATTTCCGTGATCGACCCGGTGACGACTTCGACCTGCATGGTATCACTCCTTGTCTCGATATACATACAATATATTATGCCTTCCTTCGGCGGCGGGCAACAAAAAACCTGTTCCCGCAGGAACAGGTTTTCGGATACGGTTTAGCGGGGTTCGACAATAAGCTTGATAGCGGTCCTCTCTTCGCCGTCGATCATGATATCGGTGAAAGCGGGAATACAAATGAGATCGACCCCGTGGGGGGCTACGAAGCCTCTGGCGATCGCTACCGCCTTGACAGCCTGGTTGAGGGCCCCGGCGCCGATGGCTTGCATTTCCGCTCCGCCGCGTTCTCTGAGTACGCCGGCCAATGCTCCGGCTACCGAGTTGGGGTTGGACTTTGCTGACACCTTCAGAACTTCCATGCTTGTAAGTACCCTCCTTCAATTATAGCGGAAAACGCTACAAGTCCTCGTCGTAGAGGTATTCGGTACAAGCGGGGAAATTCCTTTTTTTTCATGGGGAAAATTCAAATAATTGCAACATTAGCAAAAAAATGGGCAAACGACGTCGTTATTTGTTGAAAACCAGCACCCGGCCGTCTTCGCGGATGCCGATGAGGCCGTTGCCGCTGTGGTCCGTCTTCATGCTCTCCAGCATGGTGCCGATTACTTCCTCCTGCACGAGAAGGTCTTCCTCAAGGATGGCGTCGTTTTCGTCGGCCACCAGGCGGTCCTGGAGGGCTTCATGCAGCAAAGAGATCACCAGGGCCATCTCGCCGCGCGAAAAAGTCGCCACGTCCCGGCGGAGCGTCAGCATGGCTACCTGGTCGCAGGTGCTGCACCGCACGTCGGCGCTGCCGCCCTTGATGCCCTCAAGGGAATGGTAGGCCTCGATACTGGCCAGGAGGCGTTCTTTAATCGCGCTGAGCTCTGCGGCGGCGGGATTGCCGGAAAGCATGAAGGTCAGGTTGATGGTGCCGGCTTCGGCGTCGTAGTTGACTGTGCCGATTTCCGGGTAGCGGACCAAAATCGATATAAGTAAATTGGCGCCATGGGAAATGTATTCTGAGTCCTGCTGCAGCTTCGGCAACTTCTCTCACCGTCCGTACGAAATGTAATATGAAAGCAGCTCGCATATGATATTCTCGCCGCAGGCGGTCAATTCCTGCCGGCGCGGCCGCTGGCAGAAATTAAAAACGGCCTGGTGACAGGCCGTTTCCGTTTGGCGTTATTTCGCGTAATCCACCGCGCGGGTTTCCCGGATCACCGTTACTTTTATCTGACCCGGGTATTCCAGCTCGTTCTCGATCTTTTTCACTATATCGCGGACCAGGCGGATCGCAGTCAAATCGTCGATCTTGTCGGGTTTCACGATTATGCGCACTTCGCGTCCGGCCTGAATGGCGAACGACTTGTCGACGCCGTCGAAAGAATCGGCGATTTCCTCCAGGCGCGTGAGGCGCTTGAGGTAACTTTCCAGAGTTTCGCGGCGGGCTCCCGGGCGGGCTGCCGACACGGCGTCGGCGGCGGCCACGAGCACCGCTTGGACGGTTTTCGGTTCCTCGTCGCCGTGATGGGCGCCAATGGCGTTGATGACTTCGGCGGATTCGCGGTATTTCTTGGCGAGATCGGCGCCGATGGTTACGTGCGGCCCTTCCACTTCGTGGTCGACCGCTTTGCCGATGTCGTGAAGGAGACCGGCGCGTTTGGCGAGCATCACGTCTACGCCTAGTTCGGCGGCCATGACGCCAGCCAGATGGGCGACTTCGATAGAATGTTTGAGGACGTTCTGCCCGTAGCTGGTACGGTACTTGAGGCGTCCCAGCAGTTTGATAATCTCGGGGTGGAGTCCGTGGACGCCGGTTTCGAACGTAGCTTGTTCGCCGGCCTCCTTGATTTTTTGCTCGACTTCCTTCTGGGCTTTTTCGACCATCTCTTCAATGCGGGCCGGATGGATGCGGCCGTCGACGATGAGTTTCTCGAGGGCGATTCTGGCCACTTCCCGCCGGACGGGATCAAATCCGGACAGGATAACCGCCTCAGGGGTATCATCGATGATGAGGTCGATGCCGGTGAGCGTTTCCAGGGTACGGATGTTACGGCCTTCGCGGCCGATGATGCGGCCCTTCATTTCGTCATTGGGCAGGGCCACCACCGATACCGTGGTCTCCGCGACATGGTCGGCGGCGCAACGCTGGATGGCGAGGGATATGATCTCCCGGGCCTTCTTGTCGGCTTCGTCCTTGGCTTGCTGCTCGAGTTCCTTGATGAGCATCGCCGTTTCGTGCTTGATTTCTTCCTGGACGTTGGCGAGTAGGAGGCTGCGGGCTTCATCCGAAGTCAGGCCTGACAGTCGTTCCAGCTCGGCCAGTTGTTTGGCGTACAGCTCGTGGATTTTTTCCTGGCTTCTTTCCAGGTCAGACTCTTTGCGGCTGAGGGACTCTTCCTTTTTCTCCAGCGAATCGATCTTGCGGTCGAGATTCTCTTCCTTTTGCACCAGCCGGCGTTCCTGCCTCTGGAGCTCAGTGCGGCGTTCCTTGATTTCGCGGTCAGCTTCGGTTCTTAGTCTGTGGATCTCTTCCTTCGCTTCGACCAGCGCTTCCTTTTTCTTGGATTCGCCGGCTTTTTGCGCGTCCTCCAGAATCCTTTTGGCGGCGTCTTCAGCAAGGGCGACCTTGGACTCGGCGATATTACGCCTAATGTAGTAACCGATGCCGGTACCGATCAGTCCGGCAACGACCGCAGCTATGATCAGTTCAAAAGTGATAGTTTCCACCTCCTTTTCTGTTCAGATACGGGTAAAGCCGAGTATCAACTCATGTTCACCGATTGCTATCCCTGTAATTCTGCTATCGTACACGTTTGGCCAATCTAATTGTAAATGTTTTTCAAACAAGTGTCAAGTTGACAAAATATCTTACGCGGGAAAACCCATCGAAACCCTGAAGGCCGCCGTATCAGTCATATCCGTAGACCTGGCGCAGAACAGCCAGCACAGTTTCGCCGTCAAAACCGCGGGCGGCGAGAAAACGGCCGACCTTGGGAGCGTCGGCCGCAGTTCCGTCCGGGAATCGCCGCGCGGCCAGAGCGGCCGCCCGGTCGTAGTCGGCAGCCAGGTCATAGCCGGCCAAAGCGGCGTCGATCGCCGCTTTCGGCAGCCCTCGCTCCATGAGGCGGCGGCGGATGCCGAGGCGGCCGTGCTGCCCGTCCTCGATGCACTTGGCGGCCAAGCGACCGACCAGAGCGTCATCGTCCAGGTAGCCGCGCGCCTTGAGGACGGCGACGGCGGCGGCGATTTCCTCTTCGCCGTAGCAGCGGAGCAGCTTCCGGCGCAGCTCCTGCTCGCTGTGGTCGCGGGCGGCGAGCAGTTTTACCGCCGCCGGCAGGCAGGCTCTATTCGAGGGCATCGTCGGCGTCGGCGGCGCTGGAAACCTTGACGGCGCCGGCCAGCAGCGATTCGCGGATCTTGGCCTCGATCTCGTCGGCTATGTTCGGGTTGTCGCGGAAGAAATCCTTGACGTTTTCCCGGCCCTGGCCGAGGCGGTGTTCGCCGTAGGAATACCAGGCGCCGCTCTTGCTTATTATGTCAAGCCCCGTGCCCATGTCCACGATGCAGCCGGCGCGGGAGATGCCTTCGCCGTACATGATGTCGAAATCGGCCTGCTTGAAGGGCGGCGCGACCTTGTTCTTGACGACCTTAACCCGGGTGCGGGTGCCGACGATATCGTTGCCCTGCTTGATGGTTTCCGATTTGCGGACCTCGAGGCGGACGGAGGCGTAGAACTTGAGGGCGCGCCCGCCGGTGGTCGTTTCGGGGTTGCCGAACATCACGCCGACCTTCTCGCGGATCTGGTTGATGAAGATCGCCGATGTGCGGGATTTCGAGATGATGCCCGTCAGCTTGCGCAGCGCCTGGGACATTAGGCGCGCGTGGAGGCCGACGTGGGAGTCGCCCATCTCCCCTTCTATCTCCGCTTTCGGCACGAGGGCCGCGACCGAGTCGACGACGATCACGTCGATCGCGCCGCTGCGCACCAGCGCGTCGGCGATTTCGAGGGCCTGTTCGCCGTAGTCGGGCTGGGAGATGAGCAGATTGTCGATATCTACGCCCAGCTTCTTGGCGTAGATGGGATCAAGGGCGTGCTCGGCGTCGATAAAGGCGGCGATACCGCCCGCCTTCTGGGCTTCGGCGATGATGTGGAGGGCGACGGTCGTCTTGCCGGACGACTCGGGGCCGTAGATCTCCACCACCCGGCCGCGAGGGATGCCGCCCACGCCGAGGGCGACGTCCAGCGACAACGCACCGCTGGGGATGACGTCGATATTCATTTTGGCGGCGATCTCGCCCATCTTCATGATCGAACCCTTGCCGTGATCCTTTTCGATCTGGCGCAGTGTATGCTCAAGAGCCTTAACCTTATCCATGCTTGTCCTCCCAAACAATTTCTAGCCTTATTTTACCAAACGCCTGTTCGGTCTGTCAACAATGAAAATATTTGTCGCCTGGCGCGAAGATAATGGGGGAAAATCGTTGTCGCCCGGCAGGAACTATTTCGAATTGGGCGAATATTTGAGCTTATGAAATTATTCGCAAGGAGGAGGATCTGCGTTGAAGGAAAAAATCCACCCACAGTTCCACCAGGCGACGATCACCTGTGCCTGCGGCAACAGTTTCGTCAGCGGCTCGACGAAAAAGGCCCTCAAGGTTGACGTTTGCTCGAAATGCCACCCCTTCTTCACCGGGGTGCAGAAGATAGTGGATACGACCGGGCGGCTGGAACGGTTCACGAAGAAATTCGGCCTCGACAAGAAAGAACTGTAAATCGGCAAAAAGCGGAGGGCAGAAGCCCTCCGCTTTTTATCTTGCCTTAGCCGGTTCGACGTTTATTTTGTAGCCCTTGATTGTATTCTTGTGCATAGCGGCGATGACGCGTTCGGCCACGTCGGCCGGCACCTCCACGAACGAGAACTTGTCGTAGATGTCGATAGCGCCGATAAGGTTGCCGGTGAGGTCGGCCTCCTCGGCAAAGGTGCGAACGATGTCTTCGGGGCGGATCTTTTGGGCGCGGCCGATGTTGACGAACAGGCGGACCATGCCTTTCTTCGCGCCGGTATCGGCGAACGACGGTTTTTCGTCGCTTTTCTCGCGGAAGCCTTCAAGCAGCAGCTTCAGGGCGGCGGCGGCGATATCGAGGCCGTCGTAATCCGGGACCAAGTCGGCGACCACGTCATGGTAGGCGGTGTAGTCGCCCTGCTCCATGACGTACACCAGGCGGCCCTTGAGCGCCTCCCGCTGCCGGTCGAGGATGTCGGCCGTCGAAGGCAGCTGGTTGCGGACGATGCGGGTTTTGGTGAGCTTTTCGATGAGCTTGAGCTGGCGGAATTCCCGTGGCTCGATGAAGGTTATCGCGACGCCCTTCCGCCCCGCCCGCCCGGTGCGGCCGATACGGTGGACGTAGGATTCGGGGTCCTGAGGGATGTCGTAGTTGATGACATGGGTGACATGCTCGATATCGAGGCCGCGGGCCGCCACATCGGTGGCGACGAGAATCTCGAGCTGATTGTCGCGGAATTTTTTCATCACCCGGTCGCGCTGGGCCTGGGTCAGGTCGCCGTGGAGGCCGTCGGCCATGAAACCTCTCGCCTGCAGGGAGGCCGTAAGCTCATCCACGCCTTTTTTGGTGCGGCAGAAGACAATCGCCCGGGCGCTCGTCTCCGTTTCCAGCACCCGGCACAGGCCGTCGAGCCGGTCCCGCGTCTCGTAATAGACCTGGTCGATGAGGGGGACGGTGATGTTCTCGCGGCTTACCGATACCTCCACCGGGTCGCGCATGTAGCGGTTGGCGAGCGATTTGATGGGCAGCGGCATGGTGGCCGAGAACAGGAGCGTCTGGCGTTCGCCCGGCACACTCTTGAGAATATCCTCGATATCGTCGATAAAGCCCATATCGAGCATTTCGTCGGCTTCGTCGAGCACAACGGTCTGGACATGACCGAGTTTTATCGTGCCGCGGCGAATATGGTCGAGCAGGCGGCCGGGGGTGCCGATGACGACCTGAACACCGAACTTGAGGGCCCTGATCTGTCTGTCGATCGGCTGGCCGCCGTACACGGGCAGTGTTTTGATCCGCCGGAATTTGCCTATCTTGGCCAGTTCCTCAGCAACCTGGTTGGCCAGTTCGCGGGTCGGGGTGAGGACGAGCGCCTGGATCTGGCGGCTGTCGGGGTTGAGTTTCTCCATGATCGGAATGCCGAAGGCAGCCGTTTTGCCGGTGCCGGTCTGAGCCTGCCCGAGAACGTCGCGGCCGGCGGCGACGAGCGGAATAGTCTGGGTCTGGATGGGCGAGGGCTCTTCGAAGCCCATTTCGGTAATGGCGGCGAGGATTTTCCTGCTGAGTGGGATGCCGCCGAAGAAGCTGGATTCGGTGCTGTGTTTCAAGAATGCTTTCCTCCTAATATATGCATGTGGATGATGTGGCTGTAAGACCACGGATCGCACTTATAAGGCGCCGATTATATATTGACGCAGGTGGTTCAGCGCCGCCAGCGCCGTGCGATGCTTGATGAAGGAGCGCTGGCCGGTGAAGTTGTGCTCGAAACAGCTGGTGCCCGCCGGGCCGGCGACGGCGATGAAGACCAGGCCGACCGGTTTGCCGGGCACGGCGCCGCCGGGGCCGGCGATACCGGTTATGCTCACACCGAGATCGGTCCCGAACCGGGCCCGGATGCCCTCGGCCATGGCTTTGGCAGTCTCGGCGCTGACCGCGCCGTGGGCGGCGATGATCTCGGCCGGCACGCCGACGGCGGACGACTTGATTTCGTTACTGTAGCATACCACAGTGCCGGCGAGATATGCGGAGCTGCCGGGCACGTCGGTGATCCTGCTGGTCACGAGGCCGCCGGTGCACGATTCGGCCAGGGCGAGCGTGAGATTCTTCGCAGTCAGGTAGCGGCCGATGACCGCCTCGAGCGTGTCCTCGTTCTCGCCGAATATGTATTCGCCGATCCGCTCGCGCAGCTGCCGTTCAAGGCCGGCGATCAGCGCCCTGGCTTCCGCCTCCGACGAAGCTTTCGCCGTCAGCCGCACGTGGATCTCGGCGTTGCGGGCCAGCAGAGCGATGGTCGGGTTGCCCTGGCACTTGATGTAATCCTTGATGCGCTCTTCGAGCGACGACTCGCCGAGTCCGTAGGTCCGCAGGACTTTGGAGAGGATGGTCCCCTGGAGGCCGAAACGCTCGCGGAGATACGGGATTACGGCGTTTTCGAGCATATGCTCCATCTCGTGGGGCGGGCCCGGCAGGTGGATGACGGTGTTTTTGTCGGTCGCGATCACCACGCCAGGGGCGGTGCCCCGCGCGTTGTCGAGAACGATCGCCCCTTCGGGGATCATGGCTTGACGGACGTTGTTGTCGGTCATGGTCAGGCGGCGGGAGGCGAAGAAGCTCTTTATGTTCTCGAGGCTGGGGGCGTGAAGGTGCATGGGCCGCCCCAGCAGCTCGGCGGTCACCTCTTTGGTGATGTCTCCCTGGGTGGGCCCGAGGCCGCCGGTTGTGATGACGATATCCACCCTGGCGAGCGCGGTCGACAGGACCTGGGTCATGCGGACCCTGTTGTCGCCGACCGTGGACTGGAAGAGGACGTCGAACCCGACCTCGTTGAGCCGTCTGGCCATATAAGGCGCATTGGTGTTGACGATCTGTCCGAGGAGCAGTTCCGTCCCTGTGCTGACGATTTCCACTATCATATAATCACCCCGTATGATTGCTTCGCGGTTATTTTCCGTGATTCCTGTCCCGGGCCGCAATAAAAATAGCAGTGTATCACACTACTATTTTTCGCCCTCTTCGATTCGTTCCGCAAGCAGGTCGTAGGCGAAGCCCTGGATGACGCGGGCCCTGACGAACTCCCCGGGTCCGACGACGGCGTTCTCCACGTAGACGCGCCCGTCGACGTCCGGGGCTTCGCGGTACGAGCGGCCACGGGCCACCCCGTCCTCCTCCACCCCTTCCACCAGGACGTCGAGCGCCTGGCCGGCGAGGCCTGCGCCGATCTCCTCGGAAATCTTGGCCTGGAGGGCCATCAGCGCGTGGTAGCGCTCCTGCTTGACCTCATCGGCGATCTGGTCGGAGCGTTGCCCGGCGACGGTGTCGTCCTCCTGCGAGTAGGTGAAGACACCGACGTGGTCGAACCGCTGGGCGGTCATGAAGTCGCGGAGGGCGGCGAAATGCTCCTCCGTCTCGCCGGGGAAACCGACGATGAACGAGGTGCGGATCGCGACGCCGGGGATGGCAGCGCGGATCTTCGCCAGCAGCCGCTCGATGTCGGCGCGGCTGTCGCGACGGTTCATGGCGGCGAGAATATCGTCGTGGGCGTGCTGGAGGGGCAGGTCGACGTACTTGCAAATCTTCGGCTCGGCGGCGATGAGCCCGATCAGCTCGTCGCTGAAGTAGCGCGGGTAGCAGTAGAGCAGCCGCAGCCATACCAGCCCCTCCACCTTGACGAGCGCCCGCAGGAGGTCGGCGAGGCGGGGCTGGCCATACAGGTCGCGGCCGTAACTGGTGGTATCCTGGGCTATGAGGCTGATCTCCTTCGCACCTTGGGCGACGAGACGCTCGACCTCGGCGACCACCGATTCGATCGGGCGGCTGCGGAAACTGCCCCGCAACCGGGGAATGACGCAGTACGAGCAGCAATTGCTGCAGCCCTCGGCGATTTTGACATAGCTGCTGTACGCCGGGGTTGTGACAAGCCGGGGCATGGTATGATCGTAAATCGTCTCGCTGTCGCCGGCGAGCACGAGGCGGCGGCCGGCGAGGGCGGCGTCGATGGCTTCGCCGATGCGGTGCCAGGCGCCGGTGCCGACGACGGCGTCGACTTCCGGCAGCTCGTCGAGGAGCTCCTGCCGGTAGCGCTGGCCGAGGCAGCCGGCGACGATCAGCCCCCGGCAGTTGCCCTCCTGCTTGTACTCGGCCGCCTGCAAGATGGTCGCGACCGACTCCTCCTTGGCGGCGTCGATGAAACTGCAGGTGTTGACGATGATGATTTCGGCTTCAGCCGGGTCGTCGGTTATTTCAATCCGGCGCGCGGCCAGGAGGCCGAGCATAACCTCGGTGTCGACGAGGTTCTTCGCGCAGCCGAGGCTGATGAATCCTGCTTTCAGAACTGTTCCCTCCTCCGCTAGCGTGGGCTGAGGCGCACCGTCTGCACCCACTTGTCCAGCAGCTTGGCTTTCTGATCGGGCGAGAGGACGGCTTTGGCCGTGAACGGCACGATTTTCCTGGCGTTGTTATCCTTGGCGGAAGCGTTCTCCGGGTTCGTGGGGATGAAAAAAACCTTATTCTTCATCAGCACTTTCTGGGCTTCGTCGCCCGTCAGCCAGTCGATGAACCTGCCGGCTTCGCCCGCCTGGGGAGCGCCCGCCGTCAGCCCGGCGCCGGTAATGCTTATCGCCGTGCCGTCGGTCGGCACGATGATCTGCAGCGGAAAACCGTCATTGATATAGCGGACGGCCTCACTCTGGACCGTTATGGCGATATCGGCCTCGCCGAGGCCGGTCATGCGCGACGGGGTAGCCAGGAATTTGGCGTACTGGACGATGCCGGGGTGCAGCTTGGCCATATAGGCCAGCGTCTCTTCCTCCCCTTTGGCGGCTGCCATCGAATAGAGAAGGCCGGCAGCCTCGTCGGCGGCGAGGAAATCGGTCATGACGAAACGAACGCCGGCCGTTCCCGGCAGATCGGCCCATTTCGCCGGCGGCTGAGGCAGCTTCTTGAGGAAATCGCGGTTAGCGGCGAAAACAATCGGATCGTACCACAGCCCGGTCCAGAAGTCATCTTCCTCGCTGAACCGGGCGGGGATGATATCGGTCTGGACCGAGGCGTAAGCGGCCAGGAGGCTGGCGCGTTTGGCCGCCTCCAGCGTGGCCGCGCCTGCCAGCACGATGTCGGCGCGCGGGGCGGCTTTTTCGACCTTGAGCTTCACGAGCAGGTCGGCTGCCGCCAGCGGCACGACGCTGACGCGTACGCCGGCCGTCTTTTCGTACTCCTGGGCGAGGGCGGCCGCCTGGTCGACCGGGATACTCGCGTACACGACGATGCTTTTCACATTTTCCGGGTTCTGCCTGCTGGCCTGGCCGGCGAGGAAGGTGCCGGCGACCGCGGCAACCACGAGCAGGAACGATATGAGGAGCAGCGGTAAATAACGCCGCATAATTTGTGCCTCCAGCGCATAAAATAAAACTTTGGGACCCTAATTACTATACCCTGTATCTATTCGGCATGCAACAAAAAAATCCTACGGCAGACGAAAACGGTGGCAATTTATACCACCGTCAGCGGATAAGAGGCGGTTGCTATTACGTTATCCCGCGAATCGGTCAGCGTCACCCGCACCTCGTAGGTGCCATCGTGGGTGAAATCGACGTTTTCCAGCAGCAGGCTGTTCACCTGGCGATAGCTGCTGTCGGCCAGCGTAAAGGGGCCGTTCTCGCCGCTCGCCACCACCCGGCCGTCGGGGGCGACGATCTCACTCTTCTCCCTGTACCAATCGGCGTCTCCGCCCTCGCCGCCCCGCCAAATGGTCAGGACGGTGAAGGGCTGGGAATAACCCATTGTGTATTGGCTGAATTCGTTATGGATATCGTGGTGGCCTTCGCTGTCGGTCGTCACCCCTTCGCACAGCAGGGCGGCCTGCAGGTACGGCTGGCTGTGTCCCATGGTTCTCCCCCATCTCTGTCGTGTAATCGCGTTAAAGTTATTCCCAACAACGGCGCACTTAATGTATAATAGGGGCGACAAGAAACAGGAAAGGCAGTGGTTGCCGTGCAATACCGCCCCTTCTGGTTCAAGCTGTTCGATCCGAAGCTGACGGGGTCGCTCATCGCCGTCATCGTTTTTCTTTCCCTGACCGCCGTCCTCCATGTATTCGGCCTCATCGACGCCGTCGGCCGTCAGAACTGGCCCGAGGCCGGCCAGCGGGCGCTGTCGATCGTCCTGTATGCCATCCCCGCCTTTGGCCTGGCGAAGCTCAACCGCTGGGCGCGCCTGGCTATTCCATGCTGATGGTGGCGCTCGGGTTTTTCATCATGGCGTTGGTCAACATGTTCATGGGCATGTTCATTGTCGTTACCCACGGTTTCGTCGGGATATACCTTCTGTCGGCCAAGTGCCGCACACTCTTTTACCCGCCGCCGGAAACGGACGAAAAGCAATAAGCGGACACAAGGCAAAAGCCAGGGTCAACGCACCCTGGCTTTTTTCGCACCGTGTTTTCCCTTGCCGCGGCCCGGCGGCAGGGCGCGGGCCTTCTTCGCCGCCGGCCCTTGCGGCCGCCCCGACTGCTGCGGCGGGCGGATGAGGCACTTGTCGCCGTAGCCGATGAGGTCTTGGCGGCCGGCCTTCGTCAGGGCCTCCAGCACCAGCGGATAGTTCTTCGGGTCGCGGTACTGGAGGAGGGCCCGCTGCAACCGCTTTTCGCGCGGGTCCTTGGCCACGTAGACCTTCTCGCCGGTCAGCGGGTGGAGGCCGGTGTAGTACATGCAGGTGGAAAGGCTGCCGGGGGTGGGGATGAAATCCTGGACCTGCTCGGGGTGGTAGCCCATATCGCGCAGGAACTCGGCCAACTCGACCGCCTCGCGCAGGCCGGAGCCGGGATGGCTGGACATCAGGTAAGGCACGAGATACTGTTCCTTGCCCAGTTCGGCGTTCATGCGGCGGAAGGCGGCGGCGAACCGCAGGTACACGTCCTTGCCCGGTTTGCCCATCAGGCGGGTCACTTTGGGGACGATGTGCTCGGGAGCGATCTTCAGCTGGCCGCTGACATGGTGCTGGCAAAGCTCGCGGAGGAATTCGTCGCCCCCTTCGGCCAGCAGATAGTCGTAGCGGATGCCCGAGCGGATGAAGACCTTCTTCACCTTCGGCAGCTGTCTGAGCGCCCTGAGGAGGGACAAGTAGTCGCCGTGGCCGGCGTCGAGGTTGGGACACGGCTCTGGATGGAGGCAGCGGCGGTCCTTGCAGGCGCCGCGCTCGGCCTGGAACCGGCAGGCCGGCAGGCGGAAATTGGCGGTCGGCCCGCCCACATCGTGGATATAACCCTTGAAATCCGGCAGTTCGGTGAGCAAGGTCGCTTCGCGCAGGATCGACTCGGCGCTGCGGGTCTGGATGATCCGCCCCTGGTGGGATACGATGGCGCAGAACGAACAACCGCCAAAACAGCCGCGGTGGCTGACGAGGCTGAACTTGACCTCCTGGATGGCGGGGACGCCGCCGGCGGCCTCGTATACCGGGTGATACGTCCGCCGGTACGGCAGGTCGTAAATCTCGTCCATCTCGGCGGTCGTCAGCGGGTCGGCGGGCGGGTTCTGGACCACATACTCGCCGCCGTGGTTCTGGACCACCGTCTTGCCGCGGATGGGGTCCTGCTCGTCGTACTGCAGCTTGAAGGCGGCGGCGAATTCCCGCTTGCTGGCGTTCACCGCCTCGAACGAGGGGACTTCGGTATAGTTCCACAGGTGATCGAGGGAGGCCGCCCGGTAGCAGGTGCCCTTCACGTCGCGGATAGCGTCCGCCGGAATGCCTGCGGCCAGTTGGGCGGCGATCTCCTTGAGCTGTTTCTCACCCATGCCGTACACCAAGAGATCGGCCTTGCTGTCGACCAGGATGGAGCGGCGAACGCTGTCCGACCAGTAGTCGTAATGCGCGAACCGTCTGAGGCTGGCTTCGATGCCGCCGATGACGAGCGGCACATCCTTCCAGAGCTCGCGGATGCGGCTGGCGTAAACGAGGGTGGCCCGCTCCGGGCGCAGGCCGGCCCGGCCGCCGGGCGAATAGTCGTCTTCCGAGCGGAACCGCCGGGCGGCGGTGTACTTGTTGAGCATCGAATCGAGGTTGCCGGCCGACACGAGCACCGCCAGGCGAGGCTTGCCCAGCGCCTTGAAGGCGGTGGTCGACCGCCAGTCTGGCTGGGCGATGATGCCGACGCGCCAGCCGAGCTTTTCCAGCAGCCGGCCGATAATGGCCGGACCGAAGCTGGGGTGGTCGACATAGGCGTCGCCGCTGACGAACAGGAAATCGAGCCTGTCCCAGCCGCGCTTATCCATATCCGCTTTGGTGATGGGCAGAAAATCGTTTTGCATGCTGCGCTCCGTCGGTCAAATTAATGAAGGCTGTTGTCAACAGCCTTCATGGTCATCTCTGCGTACCAGTAGTAGTATTGGCGGTGAAAGTCTTGCTTATTACGTCGCCGTCGCCGCCCAGCCGGCCCTGGGGCTGGCCGTTGTAGGTGAGCTCGACGCCGGCGGCGTTGCCGAGGTGGACGGTCATGGTCTGGTCGGCGTTCCAGGTGAAGGACTCCCCTACTCGCGGGATGCCTTCGTAAACCTCGCGCCCGTCGGTGGTCACGCGGGTCCAGCAGTCGGCGGTATACTTGGCAGCGACCACGATCGGCCTGGCGACGGGTGCGGGGGCCGGCGCTTTCTGAGGCGCGGGAACCGGCGCGGGGGCCGGGGCGGGCTGGACCTGGGACTGGGGTGGCTTGGACGGTGGGGCGGGCGGCTGGTTCAGATGGTTCATCACCGCCCAGGCGGCGCCGGCGATGACGGCCAGCACCACCAGGATTATCACCCAACGGCCGAGCGAGCTTCCTCCAGCCTCTTCCCTGCCGGCCTCCACCTTGGGCGGCAAGGCGGGAGCGGCGGGAACGGAAGGCGGCGCAGGTTGGGAAGCCTGGGGCGTCTGGCTCTCGCGGTAAACCTCGAGCGCCTGCTGGGGGTTCAGACCGAGAAAGGATGCGTAGTTACGGATGAAGCCCTTGAGGTATACTTCCCCCGGCAGCACGTCGTACTTGCCGTCCTCGATCGCCTGGATATAGATGGCACGGATGCTGGTGGCCTTCTCGATATCCTTGACGGTCAGATTTTGCTTTTCACGCTCGGCCCGCAGGAGCTCGCCTACTGTCGGCAACAGAAATCCCCCCTTAGTGTATTGAGATAATCTATTATACCGTCCGCCGCCCGGGAAAGGTCCGCGGCGTCTACGGTGAAGGCGTAGTCGTCGGGAGCGGCCTTTTCGTAACCGTACAGCGGGTCGTAATAGTCGACCAATAGGGTGCGGACAACGTCCCGAACCTCGCCGGCGGCGAAGGCGGCCAGCAGGCGCTCGGTTTTGGCCGTCCCCAGTCGTTTGCCGAGCGCCAGGATGCTGGCGTGGATTTCGTCGTGCCGGGAGTTGTAAACGTCGAGGTATTCTTCGATGAGGCGCGTGACCCTGGTCTCGATATCGGCGTAGGCGAGAATCTTCGGCCCCTTCTTCATGGCCGCGAACAGCGCCTCCGGCATATAGACGTTGCCGATGCGCTTGCTCTCGCATTCCACCAATATATAAGGAGCGTTGTTGTAGCGGATCAGTTCCTGGAGGATGAGGGCGTCGAAATTCTGGGCGGTCGCCGGCCTGCCGAGCCCGACGCCGCCGAAGACCGAGCCGCGGTGGTTAGCGAGCTTTTCGAGGTCGATAACCGGCACGCCGCGGTCCTTGAGGAGGGCGAGCAGCGTCGTCTTGCCCACGCCGGTCGAGCCGCACAGGGTTACCACGGCCGGTTTGAGCTCGAAGGCCTCGAGGGATTCGAGCACGTAGCGGCGGTAGGCCTTGTAGCCGCCGAGCAGCTGGTATGCCGGGATGCCCATGATCTCGAGGATGCCGACGACCGACTTCGAGCGCATGCCGCCACGCCAGCAGTAGACGACGACCGCGCGGCCGCTCTTGTAGTGGTCGCGGATGCTGCCGACCAGAGCTGGCAGCTTGGCGGACACGATTGCCAGGCCCTGCTGCTTGGCTTCCTCCGGGCCGGTCTGCTTGTAGATCGTGCCTACCTCGCTGCGTTCAATGTCGTCGAGCAGCGGCACGTTTACCGCGTCGGGAATGGCGCCGTTCAAGAACTCCGACGGCGAGCGCATGTCGATGAATATGGGGTTGTCCAGTTTGATGGCGTCAGCCAAATCTATTACTCTGTGCAAGAAGCAATCACCACATCAAGGAAAATCATATCTATTTTGCCCGCAACGGCGGCCTTTCAAGCAGCGCCGCTACTCCTTGTTGAAATAACGGCTGTTAACCTGGTCGGTCGTCATGAGGATCTCGCGGGCTTTGCTGCCGATATTGGGGCCGACGATCTTCATCTCTTCCATCATATCGATCAGCCGGGCGGCGCGGGTATAGCCGACGCGGAACTTGCGCTGCAGCATCGACACCGACGCCTGGCCCGTTTCGAGGACCATGCGCACGGCTTCCTCCAGCAGTTCGTCCTCCATCGACTCGCGGCCCTGGCGGTCGCCGTACTCGACGAAGTTGGTCACCCCTTCAGTATACTCCGGCTCGGTCTGTTCCTTGAGGTAGGCCACCAGTTCCTCGACCTCGCCGTCGGATATGAAGGCTCCCTGGACGCGGAGCGGCTTGGAGGCTCCCACCGGGTAGAAGAGCATGTCCCCTTTGCCGAGCAGCTTCTCGGCGCCGGCCATATCGAGGATGGTGCGCGAGTCGACCTGGGAGGAGACGGCGAAGGAGATGCGCGAGGGGATGTTGGCCTTGATCGTGCCGGTGATGACGTCCACTGACGGCCGCTGGGTGGCGAGCACGAGGTGAAGGCCGGCGGCCCGGGCCATCTGGGCCAGGCGGCAGATAGCGTCCTCGACGTCCACCGGGGCGACCATCATCAGGTCGGCCAGCTCGTCAATGATTATGAGGATGAGCGGCAGACGCTCGTCGGGCAGCAGTTCGTTATAGCGGGCGAAATCGCGCACCCCGGCGGCGGCGAACAGCGCGTAGCGCCGCTCCATCTCCCCCACCGCCCACCTGAGAGCCGACGCGGCTTTCTTGCAATCGGTCACCACAGGGGTCAGCAGGTGAGGGATGCCGTTATAGTTGGACAGCTCGACGACCTTGGGGTCGACGAGCAGGAATTTCACCTCGTCAGGGCGGGCCTTGAACAGGATGCTGACGATCAGGGTGTTGATGCAGACGCTCTTGCCCGAGCCGGTCGCCCCGGCGACCAGCAGGTGGGGCATCTTGGCCAGGTCGGCGACGATCGGCTGGCCGGCAATATCCTTGCCGAGGGCGACGGTGAGGCGGGAGGCGCCGCGCTGGAAATCGTCGCTCTCGACGACTTCGCGGAGCGATACGGGCGAAACCTCCTTGTTCGGCACCTCGATGCCGATGGCGGCCTTGCCGGGAATGGGTGCCTCCATACGCACGCCGTGGGCGGCGAGCTTGAGGGCGATATCGTCGGACAGGCCGACGATGCGGCTTACCTTCACACCGGCGGCCGGCTCAAGCTCGTAGCGGGTGACGGCCGGGCCCTGGTAAGCGTTGAGCACCCTCGCCCCCACCCCGAAATCTTCGAGAGTACTTTCCAGCAGGCGGGCGTTGTCGGCCAGTTCCTTGGTCGTCTTGAGGGACCGCGCTTTAGACGGTTTTCTGAGCAGCGACAAGGGGGGCAGCGAGTAATGGGCGAGCGCTTCCGGCGCCGGCAGCGGCTGCGGGGCGGGTTTTTCAACCAGGCGCAGCGGGGGCGCGGGTTCGGGGTCCGGTTTGACGGCCAGCGGGGGCGGGGCTGTAGGCGGAGCGAACACCGGCGGGGTGTCGCGCTCCTGGTTGTAAAAGCTGCGCTCCCGTTCAGCCGCGGCTTCGTCGCGGGCTTTTTCGAGCGTGCAGGCCACGGCCTCGCGGGCGCTGGCCAGGCTCTCGCCGGCCTTGTTGCGGGCGGCGAGCAGCGTGCCGCCGAGCGACCAGGCGGTCGCCAGCAGCAGCGCGGATAAGGCGACGCCGATCAGCACTATCAGGCTGCCGGAGACGCCGAACAATTTGCGGAGCGAGAACAGCACCATGCCGCCGAGCAGGCCGCCGCCCGGCGTCAGGCTTTCGGGCAGCACCTCGTGGCCAACGGGGATCCTGAAATGGTGATAGATGGCCAGCGCAGTGACGTAGACCAGCATCAAGCCCCAGAAGCGCAACGAATAATGGACGGCTTTGCGCGTCCATACATAACGGGACCCCACCGCCAGCACGATGACCGGCAGGACGGGCGCGCCGGCGCCGAAGGAGTAGCGGAGAATTTTGGCGACGAAATCGCCCGCCGGACCGATGTTGAGGCCGGCCAGGCTGGCCAGGGTCAGCACGGCGGCGGTGACGAGGGCGATGCCGAACAGCTCGCACTTCAGCTCGGGCGTCAGTTCGGACAGGGATTTAGCCAAAACATACCACCTCAAGGGAGGATTTTCGCCGCAAGGCGGGCGAAATCCTCCATATCGGCGCAAATAAAGCGCTCCCGCATTCAGCGGGAGCGCTTTATTTGCTTATTCGACCGCCGCGAGGGCCGGCTTGTAGGTCAGCATCGTTCCCGGCTGGAGCTCCGGGCGCAGGTAGTCGGCCGGAACGGTCGACAGCAGCCGGACGATGCGGCTCTCGAAAGGCGCCAGCCTTTCCACCAGCACCTTGGCGCCGGCAACCTCCGCTTCCTCGTAGACGGGGCTCTTCTCGAAACCGTCGAGGACCAGTTCCGCAGGCAGCACCGTCCACAGCACGCTCATTGCCTCAACCCCCTGCCGGCCTCTTTGTTCGCCCTGATAAGCTCGCGCAGCTTGGCCAAAGCCTGGGAGACGCCGCCCACGCCGTTGATGAGGCCCATCTTCACGGCGTCGCCGCCGACGACGGAGGTGCCGATATCGCGCGACAATTCGCCGGTTTTATACAACAGTTCCTTCCACTTCTTCTCGGAGATGCCGGAATGGAGGGTGACGAACTTGTTGACCCGGTCCTGCATCTTCTCCAGGTAGTCGAACGAACTCTGGGCGCCGATGACCAGGCCGGTGAGGCGGATCGGGTGGATGGTCATGGTGGCGCTTTCCACGATGAACGAGTAAGTGGCCGAAGTGGCGATCGGCACGCCGATGCTGTGGCCGCCGCCGAGGACGACCGAC